>JAPWTX010000041.1 GCA_028275825.1 Ignisphaera sp.
ATGGTAATTATTTTCAAAAAAGTTTAAAAACAGATTCATACAATAGCTAGTCATGGAAGGTGAATATAGGTGATGCACAAGGCCTCTGCATCACTTATATTACTAGTATTGATTGCTGTATCTGCACTGTCACTAACAATGGGTATTCCCTCTCTAAATGCACAACTAACTCTACCATCAGGTGTTAAAAGAGAAGAAACAGTGATATTTGATACTCAAATAAGTAGTGTTGCTAACCCAGATAACTTTAATCCCTGGGTTATAGGTGGACAATCAACAGTGATTGGCGTTAATCAGGTTTGCTTTTCAACTCTGTATTACACTGATTATAAGGATGGTGTTACGAAGCCGTGGGTTGCTGAAGATCTCCCTACCTATAGCCCTGATTACACGATGTTAACTATAAAGATTAGGAAGGGTATTTACTGGAGTGATGGATATCCATTTACTGCAAGGGATATCGTCTTTGCAATTAATGTTTCTAAAGCTAACAACAAGTTATCTGCATACTCTGCTCTAAATGTTTGGGTTGACTCTGCATGGGTAATAGACGACTACACTTTTGCAATAAAGCTTAAGAGGCCTAATCCCTATTTCCATTACCTAGCCTTCACGTTGATAGGTCCTGGCATATACAACTTTATGATGCCTGAGCATTACTATAAAGCAAAGAACATTACATATGACAAGATACATACAGATCTATATAACCCACCCTTGTGCATAGGACCCTACGTACTGTATAAGTATGATCCTGGTGGGACATGGTTCCTTTGGGAGAGGAGAGATGATTGGAATAAGTCAAGTATAATGCCTCTATACGAGAAGAAAATAGTTCTTTGGCCAGGACCGAAATACGTTATGTTTAGAGTGTTTAAGACAGAAACTGATAAAGTTGTTGCTATGGCTAGGGGTGAGCTTGACTGGATTTTTGATGCAACTTGGCAAGCATGGCAATCTCTAAAGGGTCAGCTTGGCGATAGAGTTCAGGCATGGCTACCATATTACCCATATTTCTGGGGTTATGACACAACAGTTAGGGGCATATACTTCAACAACATGAAGTACCCATACAATATAACCATGGTTAGATGGGCTCTAACGCTAGCAATAAACATGACAGAGGTTATGACCATAGGTTATAAGGGTGTTCAGAGAATGACTGTTGTCCCTGGCGCTGCTGCGTGGCCTGCTGAAGCATTCCTAACCTACAACCTACTCTTAAGCGATTTACTCAACATGACTTTGACTCTTCCAAACGGCTCTAAGATAAAGGTTTACGACCCATCCATACCTCTCAAAGTCTATAAATGGGCACGGACACAAGGTCTACTAACAAGAGATTTAACAGAACCCGAGATTAGATGGGTTTGGGGTGCTGGTTGGTGGAGATATGCACCAGACGCTGCAGAACAAATACTTAAGAGCCTTGGATTTAAACGAGGACCAGATGGAAAATGGTTATTACCAGATGGAACACCATGGAAAATGAAGCTCAACATACCGGCAGGTTTTGAGTATGATGCTATAGACCTTGGACTTGCAGTTGCAGAGCAATGGAGGAAATTTGGTATAGACGTAGACGTTATACCACTAGAAGCAGCATCATTCTGGACTCCTCAGCTAAACTATGGAGCTTTTGAAGTGGGTTCTTACTGGGGTATAAGCGGTAATGATCCTAATGCACTACCTATAAACTTTGAGGGATGGAGATGCGATTATGTAAAACCCATAGGGAACTACTCACCAAATGGTGCAAGATACTGTGATCCAAAGTTTGATGAAGCAATATTAAAAGCATTGAGCTCTCCACCAGGCAGTCCAGAGGCAATAAAGGCATTGAAGGAAGCTGTTCTAACAATGCTTAGAGACATGCCAGCTATTTGGACTGGTGATTGCAAGAAGTTATTGCCTGTGCTAACTGATTATTGGACTAATTGGCCAAATGCATACAACTTCTACACAGGCTTGAAGCTATGGGGCAATCAAATGGCTCAACAAGTTATCGGCAATTTAATACCTGTTAAATCTAGTATCGACACACCTACAAGTAGACCTGTAAATGAGCCACCACCAGGGACAATAACATTCCCAACATTACCAGAAGAGGCTTTAAAGAAATTAGCGCAAGCAATGGCAACCCCAACAACTACTTCGCCTAGTCCAACTACGCCTAGGACAACAACTACTAGTCCAACACCTACAACGACGACGACCACTTCGCCTACTACTACAACAACTGCTTCACCTACAACTACAGCTACTACCACTACTGCGCCTCCTCCGGCTGTCACAACGGCTCCCAGAACCTTTACAACAACTGTTGTTGTCCCAACAACAATATTGTCAACAGTGGTAACAACAGTGAGCTCAGTATCAACAGCAACTATGACAGCAACAACAACAGTAACACAAAGAGTAACAGAATGGGCAACAACAATAGCAATAGCAATAGCATTGCTAATAATAGGATTCGCAATAGGATGGATAACAAAAAGAAAATAACCAAAAACAAACATTTTTTTATTTAAAGCATTTCTACAGGTGATTGTCTTTGCATCCACTCATAAAATATGTATTGCAGAGAGCGCTATTAGCACTCTTAGTTATATGGATTGGATTAACAATATCATTCATTTTATCCAGGTTAATGCCATTCAATGCAGCAGATCTCTTTATCTCTAGGTTGGTTTCGCAAGGCTCTGCTCTTACAGGTGAAGAGATTGAGGTTATGAAGAGACAGCTTATGGAGCTTTATGGGCTGGATAAACCAATTATTGTACAATATTTGATATTTTTAAAGAATTATATGATAACTGGGGAAATGGGTCCCTCTTTTGCTTTCTTTCCTACAAGTGCTAGAGAGATTATTGGAAAAGCACTTCCATGGTCAATAACATTGCTGTTGTTAGCCTCTGTTATCAGTTGGCTTGTGGGCAATGGTATAGGGGTTTTAGCTGCTTTAACTAGGCATAGAAAGGTTTCAAATATCTTAGAAGATGTTGCAATAGCTTTTCAGCCTATACCCTTTGCAGTTTTGGCAGTATCTTTTTTGGTATTCTATGCCTTAGTCCTTAAATTACCTATACCGAGTGGTGGATATGTCGGTGGCGCTACAGCTATTGAAATGTTTATCTATATGTTGAGAAGGGCATTATTCCCATTATTAGTTCTAGTGGTTTTTGGATGGTTTGGAGGATTTGTTAGCATGAAGGCACTAGCACTTAAAATGCGTGAAGAGGATTTCATAGTGTACTCGTTTTTACAAGGGGCTCCAACAAGATCCATTAGACTTATGATATTTAGAAACTCAATATTACCGCAGTTCACATCACTTGTTTTAGGTATTTCAAGAGTTTTCGTAGGGTCTCTCCTAGTAGAGTATCTATTTAATTATCCAGGCATAGGATATGTATTGCAAAGTGCTATAGCTAATGCTGATTACAATCTTATGCTAGGCATACTCTTTTTCGCTACAGTTGCTACAGCATTAGCTACCCTAATTCTAGACTTGGTGTATCCATTAATAGATCCAAGAATTAGATATCCAGGCCAAGGGTGAGCTGCATGGCATATGTCTACAGATTTAAGGAATTCGTATTAAAACCATCATTCCTACTACCATTATCTATATTCATAGGTATCCTGATATACTCATTTATATTCCCACAAACAATAGCTATAAACCCTGGGAGGTGGTATTACGCCCCTCCAGCCCTACCACCAAGCTCTAAATATCTTTTTGGCACCACATCTATGGGGCAAGACCTATTCTTATTAGTGCCTCTAGCCCTTAGAAACACCATAGTCATAAGCTTTGTAGCAGCAGTAATATCAGTCCTCATTGCATGGTCTGTAGGCTCAATAGCAGCTCTCTCATCATCTATTGTAAGAGTAGTGCTACTAACACTAACTGATGTAATATGTGTACTTCCAGGTCTTCCCTTACTCATGGTGATATTCTATATATGGCGAGACTTCCTAACCATACCATTGATAGGTATAATAATGGGTTTAATAGGCTGGGGATTCCCCGCAAGAGCAATCTATTCAATAATATCTAGTCTACGTCAAAGAACTTTCATCTATACATCATACTTCTCTGGATTAGCGATATACAAAATTATTGTTAAAGATTTTGCACCATACCTCCTCAGATATCTGATGATAAATGTTGTAGGCACAATGACGTGGGCTATAGGAAATGAGGTAACAGCATCCATATTTGGCGCCATGAAGATGGAGGAAGTAACCATAGGAACAACAATACACTGGGCAATGTATTACCAAGCAATACTCCTAGGCCTCTGGTGGTGGTTAGCCATACCAGTAGTTTTCTTAGTGATGTTCGTGCTATCATTGTATGTGCTAATGGTTGAAATCGATAAATATCTGTTTGCAAGAGCTAGAGTTACATGGGGGTAGAAATGGCGAGAGATATTCTAATCATGAATAACTTAGATGGAGGTTATGAGGTGTTTATTGGAGGAAAAAGAAGGGTATTTGTTCATGCAGTTGATAATGTTTCCCTCACGCTTCGCGATAGTGAAGTTTTGGGCATTGCAGGAGAGTCCGGCTGTGGCAAATCTACGCTAGCTAAAATGATTTATGGTGCTATAGTTCCTCCACTACTAGTAAGAAGTGGTAGTATATTTCTATATACTAGAGATGGCAATGTTGTAGAATTGAATAGGCTTAGCATTGAAGAGGTTAGGAAAAAGATTTGGTGGCTGGAAATGTCCTACATACCACAGAATTCTATGAATGTGTTGAATCCCTTGAAAAGAATAAAGGATCAGTTCATAAATGTTTTTAAGTATCATAACATGGAGATGGACAAGAATGAGGTAATGAGGCACTTGAAGGATATATTATCATCTTTAAGTCTCCCTCCCGAGGTCATAAATGCTTATCCTCATCAACTCTCTGGTGGTATGAGGCAGAGGGTGGTCATAGCATTAAGCTTACTTTTTAACCCAAGAATAGTTATAGCTGATGAACCTACAACAGCTGTTGATGTCGTCACACAGAGAATAATTTTATCGCTGATTAGAGAATGGCGTGAGAATAGTAAAAGCTCGCTAATGCTAATATCACATGACATGTCTGTGCATGCATACATGGATGACAGAGTTGCTGTTATGTATGCAGGAAACATTGTTGAAGTGGGCAATGTTTTTGATGTTTTCAAGGAACCGCTACATCCATATACAAGAGCGTTAATAGAGTCGCTCATTAGAAAAGGGGATAAAACAATTAGGAAAGGTTTAGCTGGACAACCACCAGATTTGGTTAATCCCCCACCTGGCTGCAGGTTTCATCCTAGGTGTCCGTTCGCCATGGATATCTGTAGAAGGGAAGAACCACCAGCTGTTTCACTAGGTAAAGACAGATATGTGAAATGCTGGCTCTATGCAAGTAAGAGGTGATGCGAATGAGTATAAATAACAGTCTAATTATAGAGAATCTAACGAAGTTATATGGCTATGGGCTTTTGGGTCTAAAGAAGTTTAAAGTATTGGACAGCATATCGCTGAATATAGATCTTGAAAAGCCCAAGATAGTTGTATTAGCTGGTGAAACTGGTAGCGGTAAGACAACATTGCTTAGAGTGATTATGGGGGTTGTAAAACCTGACTCTGGCAGGGTTATGTATAAGGGGTACGATGTCCATAGATTGAAAGGTTCTATGGTTAGGTGGTATAGAAGGGAGGTTCAGCCAATATTTCAAGACCCCTATGAAACATTTAACCCACTGAGAAGAATAGACTCATACTTCCGCGACACTGTAAGGAATATATGTGGAATTAGAAATGGAGATGAAATTGAGCGTAGAATTGATGAAGCATTGAGATTTGTAGGATTGAGTCTAGATAGAATATCTGGTAAGTACCCACATGAATTCTCTGGAGGAGAACTACAGAGAATATCCATTGCTAGAGCCCTTTTAACTAATCCAAAAATACTACTTGCAGACGAGCCTGTTTCCATGCTCGATGCTACACTAAGAGTGAACATACTGAACATATTAAAATATTTGAAAGAGAAGCTTAACATGGTTATAATCTATGTTACACATGATTTGTCAACAGCATACTATATAGGTGACTACATAGCTGTCATGTATAGAGGGACATTAGTAGAGTATGGACCCACATCAAAAGTGTACCAAGAACCTAAACACCCATATACATATGCCTTACTGGAATCAATACTTGAGCCTGATCCAGCCCTACGAGAAAAATACCCATTGATAAAGCCTTCAGCACTAGAAATAAAAGAGTTTCTAATTTATGGCTGTAGATATGCGAGTAGATGTCCCTATGCCAAAGATGTGTGCTTCCGCAAATTACCACCATTTATAGAAATAGATGGGGAATATGTTAGGTGCTGGAGATACACTAATTACAAAGAATAGTAAATATAAGTATAAGAACTCTCATAACGCTAAACATTTTGAAAATAGTGGTTAGCGAATTTATTGTTGTGTAATTGTTTGAAGCTGGCTTTACTAAGAGAATTACATGATTTTATGTATTTTATCATGGCTTCTTAGTTTTTAGGGTCTTTCACATAATTGATTGTATGTATTCTAAGCTATGTTTCTTTAATTCCTCTAGTATCTTTGGATTTTCTTTTACGAGCCTCTCCACTAAGTGAAGATATCTAGCAACTCTTACAGCATCTGGAGATATTTCATGGAGTTCCTTTCCATCTACCACTACATAATGCTTCTTATCTATCTTCTCTCCAAGTATGTATTCAGCCTCATTTACAGCAGCGTGGAGCTGAAAGCAATGTGGACTTCCATCAACAGTTACAACTGTTATTGTCCTAGGCTTTGACGATCTTATAATGCTAGCTATTTTTCCATAGAGTGCTGGGTGTTCTCTTTCTGGGCATGCGAAGAGCACTACCTTGCCTCTCCCAAGCTTCTCCAGAACATCGTTGTTTATGAATCTTAGGCATGCTGATGCTATTACAAGATCCCTTCCTTTAAGTAAAGGTGTTTTTACCCAGGTGCTCCACACCCACATGTCGTTAGAGCACATATGATCTACTCACCTCTAGCTTATTCATAAGCTCATTAAGCGTGGTCTCTTTTCTACTCTTCAAATATTTTTCTAGTAAGAGAAAAACGCAGTACTGTCCACACATTGTACAGCTCTTTAAGTTACCTTCGAACTGAGTTCTCATTGCCAATGCCCTTCCAGGATCTGGCGCTAGCTCTATCTGCTTGCTCCAGTCAAGTTTAGCTCTAGCAATGCTTATCTCAGCATCACTCTTAGCAGCTCTAGGCCCTAGCTTCACCAAATCCCCGGCATGGGCAGCTATCTTAGCAGCTATAAGTCCTTCCTTAACCTGTTCAACATTTGGAAGGCTAAGGTGTTCAGATGGTGTGAGGTAGCATATAAGGTCAGCACCAGCTGCAGCAGCTATTGCAGCGCCTATGGCTGTAGCTATGTGATCGTAACCAACAGCTGCATCAGTTACTAGCGGGCCTAGCACATAGTATGGAACTCCACCACTCAAGCTCTTCTCAAGCTTTATATCAGCAACAACTCTGTCCATAGTCATGTGCCCAGGGCCCTCGATCATCACCTGCACACCCTTGGAAATAGCGTCCCTAGCAAGCCTAGCATTATTCACAAGCTCAGCTATCTGAAGCTCGTCATGAGCATCAAATATCGTTCCAGGTCTTAGAGCATCACCGAGACTTATCACAGCATTGTATTCCCTGAACAGCTCTAGTAAGTAGTCCCAATGCTTCAAATAAGGATTCTCACTAGCGTTTTCCAACATCCAAACAGCCAGCATTGTACCACCCCTACTAACGGAAGGCATGAGCCTAGAGCCTCTAACTGCTTTCAAAGCAAGCTCCCTCGAAACACCTGCATGTATAGTCATGAAGTCTACACCATCTCTCAGCTGCCTTTCCACAACCGAGATGAAATAGTCTGATGGTATAGCTGTACCAAATCTTGCAACCCCCTCTATCCAAGCCTGATAAGTAGGTACTGTGCCAAAAGGCAAGGGCTTAGAAGCTTCAATCAAAGTCCTTCTAATTTCATCTAGATTCCCACCTGTAGATAGATCCATTATCGTATCTGCACCAAAATCTACAGCAACCCTAGCCTTCTTAACCTCCATACCAAGATCCACAACAGTACCGCTAGTCCCTATATTCACATTAACCTTGGTGAATAGCCCCTCACCAATAGCCACAGGCTTTACAAAGCTCCTCTTAACATTACCAAACAAAATAATTCTCCCACTCGAAAGCCCCCTCAACAAGAACTCCACATCAACACCCTCAAACTTCGCCACATCTTTCAATACACTTTCATCAACATTTCTATGCATATTAAAACACACCCCACTACACTATCTTATAAATGCAAGAGAACTCAAACAGTATTTAAACTATGCGCTCGAGACCAAAACCATTTAGCTCACCACAGCATCTGCAACCCTCTTAACCCATGGGTTTACTCAATTTTTATCGCCAACGCTATAGAGTTAATGAGATATTGATAGGTTATGAGCTGTTGGAAACTATATGGCAATGGATAGTCCAGCTCATAATCTTTTTGTTAAGTAGAGCATCTATTTCATGGAAACAGTAGCATTGTAGAGACTGAGGTAGAGGGCTAAAGAAGTTCAAGTTTGTGATTAAAATATTTTGTATCATCAGTCAAAATTCTCATAAACTTATATCTACTTCTTTTTGAGTGTGTTGCTGTTTGGTGTATTTCATTTATGTCAATAATGTTAACAGGTTTTTTCGTGGTTGATATCATTGCATATAACTTGGATAGAATTCCACAGCCAGGTGAAATTATTAGGACGAATCATTTCTATGTGTCAACAGGTGGTCATCCGCTAAACATAGCAGTTGATCTTGCTAAGCTTGGTCTTAATGGTTCGAATATTTTTGTGTGTGGTTCTGTAGGTAATGACATGTTTTCTAGATTTATTGTTGAAACTTTGAAGAACTATAATGTAAGGCTTTGTACAAAAGTTGTTGATAATGTACATACTTCTGTGACGCTGATACTTGTTGAAAGGGGTAAGGATAGGAGGTTCATAAACTACATAGGTGCAAATGCATATCTAGATCTAGCTCATGTCACTCGCTGTTATAGTGAGGCAAAACCCGGGTACTTCTTCCTGGCAATGGGTGCACTAGGAGGTTTTGATGATGTAGCTTATAAAGTTATTGAAAAAGCGAATAGTGATGGTGCTTTAACGTTTCTGGATTTTGCACTTGGACAAGAAGAGAAAATACCACATATATTGAGAGCCATTAGATA
Source organism: Ignisphaera sp. (assembly GCA_028275825.1). Taxonomy (GTDB): domain Archaea; phylum Thermoproteota; class Thermoprotei_A; order Sulfolobales; family Ignisphaeraceae; genus Ignisphaera. Next base: position 9,315 of record JAPWTX010000041.1, read on the forward strand.
TTCTGACATTGTCCACTGTAACCAATTAGAGCTTAAGATTTTGACAGGTGAAGAGGATATTGATAAAGGTGCGAGAAAAGTTCTAAGGGGATCAAGCGTTAAGTTGCTGTTTGTAACATTAGGAGAAGGAGGTGCTATTCTATATACGCAAAATGGATTAAAAATTGCTCAGAAACCATTCAATGTTGAAGTCATTGACCCTACTGGAGCTGGAGATGCCTTTGATGCTGGAGTGCTTTACATGCTGCATAGAAATGGGGTAAAGAAAAACATGTTGATGGATATTGACGCAAATGCATTAATAGAGATGCTGATTTTTGGACAAGCAGTAGGTGCAACATGTGTTACAATGCCAGGTGCAACAACAGGTGTTTCGAGAGAAGCTGTTGAAAAGCTTTTAAAGAAGCAGTATAATGATGTTAAGCAATATACTAAAGTAGAGAGATTTGAGATCTGATAGCATAATTGCTTGCAATTCAGTTGCAAAGCTCATTTATGAATAATTTCAATTCTTTTAAATGAAACATTGATCTTAATAATTAGTTTTTATCTAACAAAAATCTGATCTTAATTCGAGGTTTATGGAAATGAGCTACACACCTTTACCCCTTCCAAAAAAGGTTACCTCCATAAGTATTGAAGAGGCGATTCTTATTAGGAGGAGTATAAGGCGCTTTAAGGATGAGCCTATTTCCCTAGAGCAACTCTCTATGATCCTCTGGGCAGCTTATGGGATTACAGATCATTACAAAGGCTTTAGAGCCACACCTAGCGCTGGTGCTACGTATCCTCTAGAAATCTATACTGTTATTGGTGAGAGAGGTGTTGCAAAGGATGATGGAGGCTATGTAGATGCTGGGGTGTATAAATATGTTGGTGAGCTGCATGCTCTAAGGCTTGTTAGGAGGGGGGACTATAGGGATGTTCTTGCCAAGGCTGCTCTAGGTCAGCAGTGGGTTAGGAGGGCTCCAGTAGATATGGTTATGGCTGCTGTTTTTGAGAGAACTACAAGGATCTATGGTGAGAGGGGTAGGCTTAGATATGTGCCTATGGAGGTGGGTCACGCAGGGCAAAACATATACCTAATGGCCACAGCACTAGGCCTTGGAACAGTAGCAATAGGTGCTTTTATTGATGATAAAGTTGCTGAAATAGTTGTTGAAAACAGGCATGAGGTTCCTGTTTACATCATGCCTGTTGGAAAGCCTGCAGAGGTATTTAAGGTGGTTTTTGAGGATATTGAAAACTATATCATGATGCATAGAAGAGGAGTGGCGTAGAGATGGCTCTTCCAGAAGTTTTTGTAGGGCTCGATATAGGGGGAGCAAATGTAAAAGCTGTGAGGATTAGGGTCAGAGACTACTCTATCACTATTGAGAGAATTGTTAGAATCTATAATCCTGTGTGGATTTTAGGCAGAGCATCTATAGAATCATCTTTAAAAGAGTTGAAGAATGCCTTGCTACCAGTTCAGCAAAGATATGTGGTATCTACGTGCATGACTGCTGAGCTTAGCGATGTGTTTGAGGATAAATATGATGGAGTGAGTTACATTGTGAATACAGTTGAGAATGTATTTCAAGATGCTATGCACAAGCTCTACGTGTCTACCGATATGAAGTTGGTAGATGCTAAAACAGCTATTCAAAACCATTTATCTGTCGCAGCTGCAAATTGGACTGCCTCAGCGTGGCTTTTAGAGAGACTTGCAGAAGAGAAGAGGCTTAAGAATGCTGTTTTCATAGATATTGGTAGCACAACCACAACCATAATACCTGTTGTCAATGGGAAGATTGCTGTGAGGGGAAAGACAGATCCTGAGAAACTAGTTTTTGGAGAGCTTATTTATACAGGTGTTCTTAGAACAAATGTGTGTGCAATAGTAGATAAGGTTCCCTATAAGGGGCTTTGGGCCAGGGTATCTTCAGAGAGATTTGCTTTATCAGGAGATGTTCACCTAGTTCTAGGTTTTATAAAGAGTGAGAATTATACTACTGAAACTGCTGATGGTAGGGGGAAGAGTATTGAAGAGGCACTTGCAAGGCTTTCAAGAGTTCCCTGTGCTGACAACAAGATGCTTACAAGACAAGAGATCACTGAAATTGCTAGGTATATATACGAAGTACAGGTGTTTAAAGTGTTTGAGAATCTCATGCAGATCAGGTCATGGCTAGCATCGCTAAGCACAGACCTTGATAACTTCACAGTTATTGTAGCTGGTGTTGGGAAGCACCTAGCTATTGAAGCTAGTAAGAGAGCTGGGTTCAGAGAGGTCATAGATATAGATGATGTTATTGGCGAAAAAATCTCAGCAGTATTACCGGCATATGCCGCAGCACTTATGGCCTTCTACTGGGTGTCTAAAAGTGGAGTGTAACGTTCTTAAAGTAAGTGGTCATCTAATTAAGATGCCTGGGGAGTTGAGAAAGCTACTTAGCATCGCAGAAGAGGTGCACAAAAAATGCAAACCAGTAATTGTCGTTCCTGGGGGAAGCATATTTGCAGATGCAGTCCTCGAGACACAGAGACAGGCAGGATTTTCAAATGATGTTGCTCACTGGATGGCTATAAAATCTATGGAGGTCTACGGAGTATTCATAGCTCTGCATAGCGATGCAGGCATAGAGGTTGAGAATCTTGAGGATATCGAGAAGATTATTGAGAAAGGATTCTTACCCATAGTATTACCATATAAGATGTTGAAACAATTCGACGAGCTTCCACATTCATGGGATGTGACAAGCGACTCAATAGCAGTGCTAATAGCTGGCAAACTGGGTTGCAAAAGAGTTTTTTTAGCAAAGCTTGTGAACGGAATTAGCGACAAACATAACCTCATTGTTAAAGAGATTAACTCAGAAACTCTTGACTCAATGCATCAATCAGTCGTTGACAAGTATATGGCAAAGGCTATTGAGAAATATGGGGTAGAGGTAATAATATTCAATGCACTAAAACCAGAGAGACTAAAGGAACTT
>JAPWTX010000043.1 GCA_028275825.1 Ignisphaera sp.
CTAGGCTTAGGAGAGAACATGTAGCTGTGAGGTACAGGGATATAGAGGTTTTAGTAGACTTAGTTAAGAAGATTATGCAGGAGGGTCTGTAATAGCTAGAAACTCATATGATCATATGTACCTAAGTTGTGCACTGCTTTCAACATAAAGCCATGAGGTATATACAGTTAATATCCTAGACAAGCAAATTACTGTACTGAATACAAGAGGGGCTTAGCAATGAGCTTAAGGGAGCTTGGTAGGTTAGCGGAGCTTGAGAGGATTTGGAGAAGCTTAAAGAGAATAGCAATGGTGGTTACAAACTCTCATGGGAAAAGTCTTTGTGGTGTTATAGAAGAGTTCAAATATTTGCAGAGTATAAAGCTGCTTTTCATGGAATTAAAGCAGTTTATGTAAACTCATTTAAAACTTCTAGAAAATCGCCTAACGGCAAAAAGCTTAAGTTCATAAACTACAGATTTGCTGAACTTGGGGGTGTGGTAACATCTAGAGATGTTGTAGCATCTTGGAACATAGCTTTGAGGGGTTTGAAGAAGTTAAAGCGGGTGAGGGGCTCTTGGGTTATGTTGAGCCCTGATAGCCCTGCAGATGAGGGTGTGAGAACCCGACCCAATGCAGGGAACCCCGAGGCAAGAACAAAATATTCACAGCTGTTTACAGCTATTCACAGATGATTGCCTCGGGGAAACCCTTCCTTAAACGATCTACCGGAGCAGTGAAGGGAGCCACTAAACACCATTATTAACTGCTCAAGCCAAAGCTCTTAGGATAAGCAAATAGCTGCCTCACCCACTCCTACTGACTATCTATACAAATCTTTTTCAAGAGGTCTACTAATAGCCTCAAAAATGCATTGCACTACACAATCAATACACTATTTGCAGGGTACTAGCAGGCTATACACTCACATATAATAATCTAAAGTATTCTGTGTTGATGAATTTCTCTAGAAAGCCTGATCTATCTCGCTCCCCTGTCCTCCCTAGTAAGCTTAGCTATATCCTTTCCACTAGCCTTCTGTCTAATTCTAGTAATAATCTCGTACTCAGAAGCTCTTGTACTTGTTTCCTTCAATGCTAGATTACATATAGAGCTCATGTCTATACTACCTCACTTCTATACACTTAAGATAGGTAAACTGTTATTTTATTCATTCCTACCATTATCCATACATACCTGTACAAATCATTTTCGAGAGACTCCTTTATAGCTTCGAGAACTCTTTGAGTAGAGTTGATTTTGTGAAGAAGTGATGCTGTCACGTATTTTTCTCGATAGTTGTTAAGATTCTTTTTGCTGCATCAATTGCATCTCTTAATTTCTCTATATCTATACCGACCTTCATTGGTGGTAACCCTCTCCATGGTGAGCTCATGAGGGTTACATATGTAGGGTTTAGCGTGTAGTGATCTACTGCAACTCTGTAGAGGTAGAGGATGAGTATTTCCTTCTCTAGACCTTTTGAAACAGCATCTCTATGGAACTCTGCATAGCTAAATGCATCTCCGTGTATTTCCTTACCTTTTACTCCCTTACCATACCTCTTCTCAGTCCAGTAATTGAAGAGAGCGAAATAGATAGCACTTATAGCTCTTTGAATAAGTACCTCCTCAACAATGTAGTTACTCTTTACAGCATCCTCAATAATGCTAAGGAGTTTCTGCGGACCTAATCTGGTTTGATCTCTATCCCCAGCTCTTCTAAGCCCTTCAGGCAAATTATCGACACTTTTCCAGCAACATCTGCCAATCCATGGGAGTTCAGGTAGCTCTTTGCATTCCTTGCTATTTCGCTCCACTCATCCTTACTGCAGCTCTTTAGGTAGACACCAACTGTTAGGATATCGCCTGTCTCAACCTCTCTAATAATGCTAAAGCCCTTCAACCCGTAGGTGCTGTAGCGCAGCTCAAGCCATGCAAGGAGCACTGCAAACTTATCAAGGTCTATGAAGCTCTGCAACTCCTTCAAGGCAGCATCAACATCATCAGCAAGCACATGTCTCTTGACAATCTCAACTAAGCCTTCCTTGAGCTCCTTGCTCATGTCAATGTAGATACCGCCGAGCATGCCAATCAATGATTGTGTAGCTAGGCTTGCTAATGTATCCCACGACACATGCACACTACGACCAATGCCTGTTGCTGTTGCTATAACCATGTAGGGAATCTTATCTATAGCACTACTCATTATCCCATCGCCTTCAGCTTCTCAGCAACTTTCTCAATGGATTTAACAACTTCGCTTAGTTCAGAAGCCAGCTTCCTTTTCTCATTAGACGGAAGAGCTAGTGAATTCTGTACAGAAGCTAGTGTTGTTAGCCTTAGGAGAGCAGACATAAACTCGCCAAACATGTCAGGAGGTAGTTTCTAACTCAGTTTTGCAAGGTTTTGCGGACTTAGCAACTCCCTTAAGAGCTCATCAGCTTTTTTACCACTAGCCTCCTCAATACTGGCAATCGCATTAAATATATCTGCGTAAAGCTTCAACATGTTAACGACAGTACTCAGCATTAAGACCTCGTGCTGAGGCATAGCGATCACAAGCAAAAGCTTTCCAACAATACCTTTATATAGTATGCTTATGAATTTACATGTTTCTGCAACTCCATTCCGCTAATGCCTTGTAATTAGGGATTGGGGTAAGGGTCTAGATGTACAGAAATAAAAATGCAAATGCCGTAAACAGCATACTAGGAATTGAAACTAAAGTAATTAAGGGAACTGGGATTCACTCCTGTGCACCAGGAGCTTACGATTCTTTATCCTCTGTGCACTATGCATGCTAAGCAATACTTAGAGCTAGAAACTCCCCAAAGGGAGTAAAAAGTTAATCACAGCAATATGTGCATTGTTCAAGGGGTTGAACAAGGGGATAGAATATCTGTAGATTGGAGAGACTAGGTTCTGGGAGGTTCTATGTCCATAGAGAAGATATTCAATTACTTATCAACGTACTCAAAAAGCTGGTAAAGATAGAAGAAGTTGAATAGAGGACAATAATTAGGGTATTGCAGCGAAGAAACAGTGGTGTGGATCCCTAGGTGAATCTTTTTGAGAGTTGTTAAGGAGGTTAGGGTTAGGTTCATGGATAAAGAAGCTAGCGCTATAGCTTTATTTGATACTGGGTCTAGCTATACTGTTATTAGGAGGGGTTTCTTTGAGAAAGTGTTTAAAGCTACATGGACTCTCATGTCAAGACTTGTAAAGCTCTACCTAACCAATGGAAGGTTTGTTGCTGCTGATAAGTATGCTGTTGTAACAATAGTTGTAAACAATGTAGAGCTTTCACCACCTGAAACAGTGTTAATCCTAGACGAGTTTGTTGAGAAGATAGAACTTGAGGGTAAGAGAATTAGGGTACCTGACATAATAATAAGTGCTGGAACAATGAATAAGTACAACATTGTTTTAGATCCTAAAGAAAGCGTCAAAGTTATTGGAGCAGGGCTACTACAGCTACAAGAAGTCTAGTAAGGCGCCTGATTTACGCAAAGCTTTATGAACCCTTTAAGAAGTAGAATATTAGCTTGGGGCCCGGGGATCCAAGTCAGCTCGAAACCCATTCATCATTTTCAGCGGTTCTAATCTTCATCATCCCCGGGCCCCCCACAAGAAACCTCCTTAAATTAGGATATTCACATCTGGGTCTAGATCGATGTTAAAATGGTTCTTCACAAGTTTTGTGGTTGGTAGGAAACTTTTGTAGGGGGTTGGTGTAGGGCCTGTCCTTGAATCTCTATGTCGGGTTCTGCTCCTCTACTCCTAGCAGTTTTAGCTTTTCCCTCACGTCTTCGAGCTCCATAAAGCTTTCCGAGATCATGTAGAACTGCTTCTCACCCCTAACAATTACCTTGACGCCTTCAACAAGAGCTTTGAATCTCTTTCAATTCCATTTTGGATTCTCATGCCTTGTGATGGGCTTGGAGCTCCATTGTATATTCGTAACACTATTCAATTTCTCTATAGTTGAATCATGTGTAAAAGCTTATTAGTTGCTTAGCGCGATGTTCAAGGCAACGATTATGAGATTGTCAGAGCGCGCATAACCCTTACACAATGTAACCGCATTGATGCTGATATATTTTCTACCATAAGGAAATATGTGCTTCAGGTGTAAGCGTTGTGCTTATGGTTAGTGCTGAGGAGAGGACAGCTCTAGAGCTAGCCATAGGCGATGTTTGTAGCAGTAGTAGGAGGCTTATCTATGCAGAGCACATACTACCAGGAATAAGTTCTGCATTAGCTCTTCACGCATCCTCAGTACAGAGGTATAGGGATGGATGCATAGCTGTGCTGCACTTCAACGAGAACCTATGAAGCGATGTCATGTATGTGTATAGACAAAGAAGAGTCGATAATTTGGAGGAGTACGCAAAGATAGTTGTAAACACGATAAGCAACTTCATTGAGGCACTGCTTAACAGCGTAAGGCAAGCAGGCTAAGCATTGATCAAGTCAAGGAATACGGGTTTTAGGTGAAAGGGTTAGATAAGTGCTAGCCCCGCCCTCCTTAATCTACCTGTTGCCGGGTCTGGCACAAGACCTGCTGATTCAAGTGTTGTTACTCCAAGGATTATTGTTTGGTCTACATCAAGTTCTTTAAGAAGCTTCTTCAGATCCTCGCTAAAGCTTAAGACAAGAACTCTCTCATAGTCTAGAGACTCACCCTCAATAATAAGCTCCTTAACAATCGCAACCCTGCCAACTAGCTTGTGCCCAGATGCTGTAACTAGAGCTCTCTCTTTACCCGTAAACTCAACACCAACCTCATCAGCTAGCGAAGAGTCTATCACAGTCATAGAAGCTCCTGTATCAACAAGTGTTGTAAGCTCCTTACAACCCTTAAAACCTCTTAACATAACCTTTGCCCTCACATACACATGCTACACCAGGTGGGGAACATGCTTTAACTCATTAAGGCATAAGCTAGTTGCTAGGCATATAAAGCTTCTAGACACCAATTGCTTTTGCTTGGCTAAGGTGTTAGGTGATTTTGTTTGGGAGAGGCTGGTTATCGTGATGAGGCTTTGATTGGTTGTTTGAAGCTGAAAAGGATTTGGAGAGGGCTGGGAAACCTCTTGATCTAGGCGACTACAGCTTATCATGCTTCCTGTCTCAGCAAAGCATTGAGAAGGCGTTGAAGGCTGCTATAATGGTTTTTGCTAAGGATAGACCTCCACACATGACCTTACAGCTCTCTACACATTGATTAAGGGCTTTGCTGATCTTGGTGATAAAGCTGATCTACTACAAGAAATCCTGCAGTATTACATGACCGCTAGGTATCCAAATGCAGGGCTGTACCAGAAACGTATCTAGCGTAGAGAGCATTGCTATGGAGCTATGAATTCATGGCTTGTGTTAATAGTTAGAGAACACATTTCTATAGCAGTTTTGAAATAAGACTCGTATCGTAGAGAAAGACATGGCTATAAAGATGATGAAAATAAAGCAGAAAACTCGTTAAGAAGCTTACACTACTTTAGGGTGAAAAACATGGAGAAATCTATGAAGATTAAGGTGTATCTAGACGATGCTAAGAACTTCTTTAAGAAAGGTGTAGAAGAGCTTGAAGAGGGTTTGGAAACTAACGATCAATACAAAATTCGTGATGCAGCCGAAAAGCTTTGGAACGCTGTTGTCAGTGCAACAAATGCTCTAATCCTATACTACCTCGATACTGTTCCAGCTAGTCATTGGGAAAGAAGAAAACTTCTCGAAAAACTAGAAGATCTGGACCCGAGGATAGAAGAGCTCGGTTTAAGAGATAGATACGGAGCTAGAGAAAGATATCTACACGAAATGACGTTCTATGATGGGATAGTAGATGTTGATATGCTGAAGAGAGAGGTAGGAAAGGTAAGGAAATACATTACAGATGTAGAGAAGTTGTTGAAGATAGAGCCATTGCAGTGCTAAAGGCGCGCTATCAATGCTATGCTTATGCGCTTTGCAATGCCTTTTTAACTGCTTCCCTATGAAGAGGTGTTTGCCAGGCAGCATACCTTCCAATACCAAGCTCAGGGTTTTTCTCAGGTGGTGGTTCATCAATCCATAGCTCTGGGTCTCTAGATCCTAGGGGATATACAATCATGTTCTTAGCTATAAGCTCATTTCTTAGCTCTTCTGGGAATTCGGGGTCTGAAACAGTGTCTATATCCTCTATTACTAGCTCTAGCCACTTTCTCCACCTTGAAACAAGGTTTACAAGCCCTTTCCCCTCTATAATCATGCTGGTTACCACATCTACATGCCAGTCCATCGCATAGAGCGTTTCAAACGCTCTAGGATTCCCACCAGTAAGCATCCAAACATCATCAAAGTGCGGCTTCTGACCTGGCACCTCGCTGTACAGCTCTTCAAATCCTTTCCTACTCATGTTCCACATAGGCATTATCCAAGCCCACAAATGTTTACCAATCTCAAACCTTGACAAACCCTCACTAGTTGTAGCAATAGCAACCATTCTCTCGTAGCTTTCCTCAGGATGCTCAATAATCTCCAGCAAACCCTTAACCATGGCTGCAGCCTCCTTAGTGCTTAGATACTGAAACGCATCATCGACTATTATTGCAAGTCTCTTCTTCCTATGCCTAAGAATCTCAACACAACGTCAATAACTAGCCATATCAGCTTAGCAAACTCATGCCCTGTTGATGCCTGCCTTAATCAATCTAAAACTAATTGCTTAACACTCTCAACACCAACCTCAGCCTCAAACTTCCTCATCAAAGGGTTGAAGTATATAATGCTGTAGCCCATCTCCTTAAAAATCTCAACTGCTTGAAGAAGTAGCACAGATTTGCCGCAGCCTTCAGGACCATAAATAACTATTGAAAATCCTGTACCTCTCTCTCCAAACCCATAGGCTTAATACCCCTATCCCTATCAACAAACTGAATTAGTGTGTTGGCAAAGCCTACCCTAATCCTCTTCATAATTTAAGCACTCTAGTAATTATGAAGCTATAACACGCCTTATTAGCTATTGACACAGCTCTACCCTGTTTAAGAAAATCCATGGGTGCTGGTGCCTAGGACTAAAACGCCTTTATCAATCCCTCACCAGCTTCTAGCATCGTTACAGAGAGCTTTAGGTATTGTTTTGCGTGCTGGACTTAACCTTAATCTTCTGTGCATGGTCCTAGCCATCGGTGCTACCTATGCTTGTTCTTAGGGTTAGGACTTTGGGTCCTACTAGGTTGGAGAGGTCTGTGGAGCTTGATATTGATAGGACTGTACTTTATGGTCCTAATGCTGCTGGTAAATTATTTATTATAAGGGCTTTGGCATACCTGCTCTCGTCTGAGGGTGTGAGGGATAATCTTGTTTTTGAGGTTCGTAATGTGTGTAGCTATGCAAGGCTTTTTGGCTATGCAGATGTTGAGTTATGTGAAGACAATAGATGTGCTACTCTAGAACTCATATACAGGACTAGCTTTATGCCAAGAGCCAGCATTTAGATCAAAAGTGTGCTTAGATTCATTATTTTCATATATTGTGCTCCACGAGCTACTCACAAATTTAATAGTGTGGATATTGTGCTGAGTTTCTCACAGGGTTTCCCCGAGGCAATTACTTGTAATTAGCTGTAGTTAGTTGTGAATCTTGCCTCGGGGTTCTCTGCATTGGGTTGGGTTTTCATCCCCTCATCTGCAGGGCTATCGGGGCTTCACATAACCCAAGAGCCCCTCATCTGCTTCAGCCCCTCGCCCACACCTTGGGGGCAGCCAGGGGGTTGCCGAACCCTCATCAATGCGGGTTCACAGGGGTTTTGAAAGCACTAGGTGTTTATCGTTGTTATAAGCTTTAGAGGTTTGTGAAAATGTTGCACGGCTAGACCAATGCATTTACAGCTATTCACAGCTGATGCAGACCCAGCCACAGCTGTTGCAGAACTGGTGGTAAGTTTAGGTATCTGTGAATATCTGTAGATACTTGGCTCTTAGAGTTAATGTTTAAACAACTCTATACTTTACAATTTCTTGGATGATCTGCACTGAGTTGATATAGAGATTCGGATGGGTGCCTCGTGGCGTTGGGTTCTACAGGCATTCATGAAGTGCAGGCAAAGCAAGTGAACCCACACAGAGGTGCAACCCATCTAACGGAATCGCAATTCACAGATAACATCGAGTACCGTTAGCGGGGAAATGCAGTGTGCATGGAGCGGAGAAGAGTATGAGTATTATAAGTGCAAGATCTATGTGTATGTCGCTCAATGGACATCACTAGTGGTTTTTGTCGTGAGTGGTGAAAGTGTGTTGTATTCGTAGCTATTCTTATCAAATTCTATTCCAAGTCTTGTGCGCATTTCTAGCACTTTCCTTCTAATGCTTAGGAGTAGAGAAAATATTCCTCAATATAGGTGCTGTTTCATAGGAAATATTTTCTCTACCCAGTTCTTGTCTGGGCATCAGAGGTGTATATACCTTAATAGTAACTATAAGCTTTTTTGTTGACATCTATCATATGTAGTGTAGTAGTGTCTCTTAAAGCTGTTTGTATATGTGGTTGGTGAGTAGGTTTTGAGTGTTAGGAGTCTCAGTACCAAGGATTTTGAGAGGATTTCGCTTGATGAGGCTTTTAAGATGCTGGGTTCAGGGCCTAATGGATTGAGTGAGGATGAGGCGAGAAGGAGGCTGAGTGTTTATGGGCCTAATGTTGTTGAAGAGAAGAAGGAGAGTCCTTTGCTAGGGTTTCTAAAGAGGTTTTGGGGGCCAATGCCTTGGCTTTTAGAAGTGGCTATACTGCTCTCCCTCATTATTGGGCACACTATTGAGGCTATCATAATTGCAAGTCTTCTTCTAATTAATGCCGTTGTTGGGTTTCTGCATCAGGAGTCTAGCAGAAAGGTTCTAGAAATGTTGAGATCTAGGCTAGCTCCAAGGGCTAAGGTTTTGAGGAGTGGGGGTCTCAAGACTATAGAGGCTGGCCTTGTGGTTCCAGGCGATGTTGTTGTAGTTGAGCTTGGCGATGTTGTTCCAGCAGATTGCAAGGTTGTGGAGGGGGAGCTCTCTGTTGATCAATCTATTCTAACTGGGGAGAGTCTTCCTGTTGATGTATCTTCTAATGGGATTCTATTCGCAGGCTCCATTATTAAGAGGGGCAGGGCTAAGTGCCTTGTTGTAAATACTGGTAAGAACACGTATTTTGGGAAGACTGTGGAGCTTGTTAAAATAGCGAGACCGAAGTCACATCAACAAGAAGTGATGCTGGCAATAACGAAGTACTCCATGTACATAGGTGTAGCGGTAATGATAGCGGCAAGCATTTACACATACGTATCTGGTTTAAAGAATGCGCTCATCTCTATTCTGACTTTTGACGTAGCTATATTGATGGGGTGTGTACCTGTAGCCCTTCCAGCAGTCATGACAATTATGCAGGCTGCTGGAGCAAGGGAATTGGCGCAAAAAGGTGTTTTGGTCTCAAGACTGGATGCTGTTGAAGATGCTGCTTCAGTAGATGTGCTATGCCTCGATAAGACAGGGACTATTACGATGGGGTCTCTTGAAGTTAGTGAAGTGATCCCCATTGATCCGCATGGCGAGAAAGAGGTGATAGAGCTGGCTCTATATGCCTCTGCTGAGGATACGCAGGATCCAATAGATAGTGCAATTCTGAGGAAGGCTAAGGAACTTGGAGTTGTGAGGAGGGGGAAGCAAATATCTTTCACACCATTTGATCCCTCAATTAAGAGGACTGAGGGGGTTGTTGAGCTCGATGGGAAGATGATTAGAGTGGCTAAGGGAGCGCCCCAGGTGATAATCAGCTTGTGTTCAGAAACCCCTTCAGGCTTAGAGCAAACCCTGGAGAGGCTTGCTGAGAGGGGGTTGAGAACATTGCTTGTTGCATATGGTGAGGAGGGTGGTAAAATGAGTATAGCTGGGATTATTGCTTTTTCTGATCCTCCAAGACCTGACTCAGCAGATCTTATAGGGAAGCTGAAGAGCCTCTTCGTAAAGCCAGTGATGCTGACTGGGGATAGCTTCCCAATAGCTAAGGAGATTGCGCTGAAGGTGGGGATAGGGGAAAGAGGGTATCCACTTTCACATGTGAGAGAAAAACTCTCTGAAGTCATTGAGAATGTTGATTTTATTGCTGAGGTGTATCCAGAGGATAAGTATGCTGTGGTCAAGGCGTTGCAGGGAAAAGGACACATGGTTGGTATGACTGGGGATGGAGTTAATGACGCTCCAGCACTTAGGCAAGCAGAGCTTGGCATAGCTGTGAGCAACGCTACTGATGTTGCGAAGAGCTCTGCTGGTGTAGTTCTCCTAACCCCTGGGCTTAGAGGTATAGTTGATGTTATAGATGTTAGTAGGAGGGTGTATCAAAGAGCCCTCACCTGGATACTTAACAAAGTTGCAAAAGTGGTTCAGTTCACATTTCTCCTAACCCTCGGGCTAATATGGCTTCGCTATGACGTGCTAACCTTGATGGGTATGGCACTCCTCGTATTCGCCAACGACTTTGCTACAATGTCTCTCTCAACAGATAATGCAGAGCCCTCGCTTAGCCCAAGAAAGTGGAACATAAAGAACCTCATGATATCATCCTCAACTATAGGAGTTGCTCTGCTGATAGAAGCTCTCTTAGCTATTTACCTAGGGGTTCACATCTTCAACCTTAGCAAGGGAGGAATGCAAACCTTTATACTGCTCACAATGGTCTTCACAAGCCAGTTCAGGGTTCTGATACTCAGAGAAAGGAGGTGGTTCTGGAGCAGCAGACCAGGGAGAGAACTCACATTATCCATAATTGGTGTAACCATAGCCTTCCTCGCTCTGGGAACCTTAGGAGTTATAGTAGAGCCCATTCCAACAACCGCAGCACTCTTCTCACTAGCTTACTCAGCAATCTTCACACTAGGTATAGACCCACTAAAAGTATTTATAATCAAAAAGACGGGTTTACTTGGCTAACACAGACCAGCAACTCTAAAGAGGCATCCCAATCATCATAGTTCTAAATAGCTAATTATGTACAGGACTTTCAACCCATTCTAAACTATACTATGAATGCATTGAGCAATGTATATAAATGTTTTAAAACCAGAGTGTTTAAATTTTGATCAAACCCAATCTTTTTCAGGTGTTGTGTATTGAAGGTTTTAGTAATTTCTGATGTTCATGGCAATGCAGATGCTTTGAAAACTGTTCTAGATGCTGCTCCAAGACATGACTATGTCTGGGTCTTGGGAGATTTAGTTGACTATGGTCCTGAGCCACACGTTGTTGTGGATATTGTGAAGAGCTTAAAGCCAGATGCAATTGTTATGGGCAACCATGACTATGCTGTCGCCTTTAACACTGATTGCAGATGTGCACAAGAGCTTCACGACCTCAGCGTGTACACTAGGATGAGCATTTCTTACAAGCTTCTGTCTAGAGAGCAGATTGAGTGGCTTAAGATGCTTAGGCATAGAGTAAGGCTTGAGCTATTCTCTAAAAGGATATATGTTGTTCATGGAGCTCCAAGAAACCCTCTTTACGGCTACCTAAAGCCAGAACTACCTATAGAAGTTCTTGAAGAAATGCTTACAGAAAGCAGCTTTGCTTTAAAACCCAGACCCATAGATGTTGACTATGTTCTTGTTGGACACACCCACATACCAACAAAACTCAGAGTCAAAGAGATTCAAGTACTCAACCCAGGAAGCATAGGACAGCCAAGAGATGGAGATCCAAGAGCATCCTACGCAATACTTGACTTAGACACTGAGAGTTTTACAGTACACAGAGTTGAGTACCCTATTGACAGGGTTATTGAAAAACTGAGAACATTAAACCTAGAGCAGAAAATGCTTCAAAAACTCGAAACAGTATTGAAAAACGGTAGAGTGGTATAGCAACTCCACTTTTAGCAATGTACATAAAGAGAAGTGCAAACAATTCTTTTATTTAATTTCTTTCGTATTTCACTATCTTATTGCAGAATCATAAAAGCTTATATTGTAACATCTATGTTACTCTTTCAGATGGTTTCATATGCGCTGTGATGTAGATTGGAGCTATTTTAGGAAGCATTATGAGGAATTCAATAAGAGTTTCAAGCCTTCGTGGTTTCACGATGTTAAGTTCGGTGTTATTATTCATTGGGGTCCTTACTCTGTTCCTGGGTGGGGGTTCAGCTTTTATATAGGTTTGT
>JAPWTX010000022.1 GCA_028275825.1 Ignisphaera sp.
TTGTAGACCACCACTCCTCTTCAGCATCCACCATCAACGCATTGAAAGAACTAGGGTCAAAGGTAAAGGTTTTCTGGAATCAAGTACAGTCAACACCAGAGGTCTTAGCTTCAAGCTTGATAAGAAATCTAAATGAATATGAACAAGCTTTAGTTAAAGTAGCTAATATTTGTGAAGGTGGGCATGCAAATGATGAGCTCATAAGGGATGTTTCAGATAGAATAAAACTGGTATTGGCTGTTGAGCCCAGTAATGAGTCTTTAATTAGAGGTTCTGTAGAGGCTATAGTTAAAGGTGTTGAGTTTTGGAACTCTAAGGTGTTTAATGAAAAGTATTCTAAGGCTAAATGGCTTTTGCAAACGCTTTTAAAGAGAATTGAGGAAAGAATTGAGAAGATGTGTGACTGGGGTATAGCAGTATTCAATGCCGCTGAATCAGTAATTTATGCTGGGCTCTTCGGTATAGCATCAACAGAGTTTATAAAGAAATACAAAATGTCTATAGTGTTAATTAGAGAAGAAGAGAAAAAGTTTGTAGTAACGGTGAGATCAGTAAATGGAAAAGCACTAGAGTTCTGCAAAGCCCTTTCAAATGAGTATAGAGAAGAACTTAGTGCAATATATGGTGGGCATAAGGAAGCCGCATCGTTGACTATAAGAACTAATAGATCGCTAACTGAACTTACACAAATAGTAAAAGAACTTATTCAGAAAAGGTATTGCTGATGCAATTCGAAGAGTGTGTAAACATTGATGTAAATAGCAATTGTGAGGATATTGTATTAAAGTTAAATGAATTGAAGAATAGGCATGTTATAATTATAGCAGGTGATATGAGTATAGAGTACGTGGGCAGAGCATCATCTTATGCACCACAAGGTCTAAGAATATTTATTGCAAAACCTGATGGCAGTTTACTTATACATGAATCTCATAAGGTAGAGCCATTAAATTGGCAACCACCCAAATCAGTAGTGCGATATGAGTGCAAAAATGGAAATCTATTCGTTAATTCACGTAGATTACAACCTGTTGAAGAGTTATTAATAGAGTTCAGTAAGCTATACTTTATCTGGACATGTAGATTAGCTACAACACAACTCGTTGTAATAGGTAGAGAAGCTGATATAGTCAAGGCAATAGTTATGAATGCAGATATGCTAGAAAGAGGTGCCATGGTGATTGGCACCGATATTGCAACCCCATATGGCAAAGTAGATGTCTTGCTTAAGAAAGAGGATGGAACATTGATAGTGGTTGAGGCTAAAAATGAGAAAGCAAGTATCTCAGCTGTAATGCAGCTAAAAAGATATGTAGACTTCTATAAAGAGAAGGGATTTAATGTTATTGGGATTCTCGTTGCCCCCTCAATAACAGAGGAGGCGTTTGCCTATATCTTGAAAGAGAAGAATATGAAATTTGTAGAGCTCAAGACATTTTTTTCGATGCCTAGCACTAAGCAAATTCATGCATTAGATAAATATATTAGATGATTCCACAATGTTCTAATAGGGTGAAGCTTGATGACAGAAAGCCAGACACTGACCGAAAGTATTCCAGCAGCATTTAAAGATAGTTTGAAGGTTAAAGAGTTTAGGGAGGATAAGACGAATAACTGTATTGAGCTTGTTTACGACTTTTCACATGATCTTCTTGATCAGTATGGCAATATACATGGCTCTGTATTAGCACTATTGTCAATTATTGCTGCAGAGAGTATTGCACGCATGCAAATATTTAGTGATGAGTATCTGGTTGCAATTTCACATACGATAAACTTCATTTCACAACCTGATACCCTGGGGGATCTAGAGTTAAGATCTTGTGTTATTGGTAAGGGAGGTAGGGTGATACATGTTCAAACTGCCATATCTTGTCATGGAAAAGAAATAGCAAATGCACTAACAATGTTTATAGCAGAGCAAAGTGCATAAATATGGAAGTGATTCTAGTAGGTTTCGAAAGCTTAGGTGTAAGATCTCAGGCAACATTCATACAATCGAGAGATGCAACCATATTTATAGATCCTTCAGCTGCATTAGCACCAAGAAGATATGGTCTTCCTCCACACATACTAGAAGCTAAGCAGCTTTTGAAAGTATTCAACGATATAGAGGATCTTGCCAGGGATTCTGAGTATGTTATAATAACTCACTACCACTATGATCACCATGATCCAGGGAGATTTATAGATCCATCTATTTTCAAGGAAAAGACTTTTCTAATCAAAGATCCTGAGCACCACATAAATTTTTCACAAAAAATGCGTGCACATAGATACTACAATACTATAAAAAAGCTTGCCAAAGACATTATTGTTGCTGATGGTAAAAGCCTTAAAATAGGCTCCACAACTATAACGTTCAGCACACCTTTACCCCATGGAAAAGACAATAAGCTGGGCTACGTTATAAGTATCTGCATAGACGAGGATCTTACAGTTCTATTTACATCAGATATAGAAGGAGGGTCTTCAGAAGAACATTCAAAACTTAGAAATTTCTGCAACTCAAATATAGCTATAGTAGATGGACCCCCAACATATCTAATGGGGTATTCATTCTCTGAAGAAGATTTGAAGAAGTCTATGAAGTTCCTAAATACGCTTATAGCAAGAAACAGTGGTTCTTTGCAGGTAGTGGTATTAGATCACCATGTATTCAGGGATTTAAATTATGTGAATTTAGTTAAGGAGCTGCAGCCGCATCAAGAAGTGCGTATAGTAACAGCTGCGGAATTCATGGGATTAGAACCACGTCCTTTAGAAGCTCTTAGAAAAGCTTTATATAAAGCCGAAAATGAACATGGTTTAGATATGCTAAGAAATGCAATGCTACGTAATAGTAATGGTGAGTTATTTGATTGACATTCTCATAATAAGCGATGCACATGGAAAGCTAGATTACATAGTGAGTATACTGGACAAGGAGAAGAAAATAGACTTACTCATTTATTGTGGTGATATAGCTCATTATAGACGCCCTTATGAAACATCACATTTACTTAGACTTTTGACAGATATAGCAAAAAAGCATAGCATTAAGAAGGTTATGGGCGTGCCAGGAAATATTGATGTTTTAAAGCATTATATAGAGTTTGAAGCGCAGGAAAAAATGTTTATAAATTTACATGAAAAGATTGTAGAGCATCAAGGTTACTACTTCCTAGGCTTTGGAGGCTCCACCATAACACCATTTAATACACCGCTTGAATATGCTGAAGAAATAATTGAAGAAAAACTTATCAAGATTATAAAAATGCATTCAAATAACAGTAACAGAACTGTGATTGTGACCCATGTCCCACCATATAATACGATGTGTGATAAGGCATATAATGGTGAGCATATTGGCTCAAAAACCATTAGAAAAGTAATCGAATATTATAAACCTCTTGCAGTATTTTCTGGTCATGTACATGAATCTAGGTGTATAGATAAAATAGGCGGTACTCTTGTCGTAAACCCAGGGCCTGTAGCAATGGGCTTTTATAGTATTGTGAAGTTGTGGAATACTCATGTTGATGCTGTTTTGAAGCAAGTGTAGTTTTAACGAAGAAAATAGTTGGATAAGTTTAGTCAGACATATTTATGGTCAGGATGTTTTCTATGAACTGTTTTATTCTTTCAACTTTCTCCTCTTCGAATTCTTTAAGGCTTTCTAAATACTCTTTAATCTTCTCTTTAGGTATGATAATGGCGCTACTTTCTGAGACATCCAGAAGAACATCACTTAATATATATATAGCCTCTTCTTCATTACTGGTGTTCTGAATAAAAAGTGTGGGTATTTCAGCAAAATTTTCTATGAGTAACTGAATTAGGCATGCGCAACAGCTGTTCAAGACCCTTATCTCAATGGGTGTTGCAGTTTCTAAAGACTCTGTACATTGGGTAGCACTTGAACATGTAGGGCAATACATGTATATATCCTCACTTCTTCTAATTATTTCAGTAACAAGATTTAGCCAGGACAACGTAACCACTCTCATATCCACCCTATTCACTCTCTATCTTCCACTATTATGATGTTTATAGGATTCCATGGATACATGTCCTATGAGAGTATCAATATCATTCTTGTCAATGCTGAAGTAATTCTTCAGTAGTTTAGCTATGATTTCCCTCATCTCATCTATCAGCACATTCTTTCTCTTGCCAAAAATAGAGCTACACATTTCCCAGGATAAGCCTTGTAAAACCTTAGTTATTGTAAGCTTCTCCTCAATTGGGGTCAGAATTTTGCATCTGCTGTTATTATCTCTCCAATAATTCTTAACCATGATTGCTATCGCATCACAACATGATTCATATGTCATATGCCCTTCGATGTAAGTCAGTAACCTATCTAGTTGTATTGGTGTAAGTATTGGTTTTGCACAGACATCGCTTTGAATGTTGTAAGCTTTCAGAAGCTGCCATGCTACATCCACTTCCAAATCTCTGTAGGTATCATGTAGACTCTCTAAAAGTTTTGTTAGGAACTCTCTATATAGTATGTTGACAATCCTGTTCCATGTATCGTTCAATGGCTTTAAAACTAAAACTGTGTATTCAGCGCTAACAGGATTTCTATCAGGTGAGATGTGTAGTGGTGTAAAGCCGTTTTTTACCCAAAATCTCAGCAGCTCTTCTGTGGCTCCAAAGCCACTTCCAATCCAATCATAACCTCTTTCAATGGCCTCTTTTATCAGCTCTTGTAGAAGATAAGAACCTATCCCCTTTCCCTGAACACTTGGATGCACAGCTATTCTAACTATTCTCCATCCTCTACCAAACCCTATTTCGTTAAGTCTACCATGCTTTAGCAATCTGTCAGGTATTATGTTACCAGCTATCTTACCCCCTCTAAGTAAAGACTGTAGGTATTCAGGTGGAATAGGCCCTTCTTCAGCTAGTTGTGCTGCTGCCACAATTTTACCGCTCTTCAGTGCTAAAGCCCTTATGCTGTGATGTGGGGCATCAGCCATCATTGCAAGGTCGTCAGGCTCATTCCTGTAGTGCGCAAGAACATATATGCCGAATAATGCCCTCAATACTTTCTCATTCTCTAGCTTGTAAATCTCTTCCGGTTCTACTCTAAGATACCTGAACTCTTTTGCCTCAATAAACTTCAAGTCCTCTTCGCTCAGCTCCTCTGGCTCTGCATCAAGTAGCAATACCCTAAATTGCCATCTCTCAACAGGATCACCACTAGAGTACCTTATAGGCTCCTCCATTTCATATATTATCAAATTTGTTTCTTTATCCTCTTTTATTCTCTTTAGGAATCTTACAGAGAAGCCCCTTCCAGCCCCTTCATAGCCATGTATTGTTGTGGCAAATATCGTTCTTCTAAACCTCAATAAGATCTTGTACAATAGTGGAACAGGTATTCCAGCTGCTTCATCCACTACTGCTATGTCAACATCTAGCTTAGGGACTACAGCAGGCTCCCAATACTCTATACTAAATCTATCACCCTTAATCTCATAAATCATATCACCTTTTTTCAACTCTTTATACTTTAGTTGTAGAGCATTGAGAGCCTTTATAGCTAATTGCATCAGTGACTGAACATTGTTTAATGAAGGAGCTGTAATAGCTATCCTCAGCTTATTTTTGAATTCCAAAAGGCTTTTTATGAGACCTGCTAAAGCAATTCCAATTGCGCATGACTTACCCCTCCCTCTATCAGCTATTAATATTACTGCAGTCCTCTTATATGGTTTTTGAGGTAGCTCTATAAGTGATTCAATTAATCTTATTGCCTCTACTTGATCTTGTGTTAAGGCAAGATGATATAGTTCAATCGGAAAATTAACTGCGCTTGGAAAGCTAATGCTCCTCCTTTCAATGGTTTGACGCATTATTGAAGCTATCTTTATAATCTCATCTCTATCCACATCATATATAAAGATGCCGTCGCAGCTCATTGTAACCTCTTTAAACCATCTTACAAATACATTCCTTGGCTCAGGATGCTGTGGCACAGCCAATGTCATTTGAAAGAGGTTTTTTCTATTGTGCCACTCAGACCATTTTGGTGTTAATAAAATAACTATGCCCCCACCCTCAACTATGCCCCCAAGCCTTCCCACATCTAAAGGTCGCAAGCTGTTAACCAAATCCATGATAAGTCCTTGATATGTTGTACCGAGGTATCTATCGGAAGTCTCATATATACCAAACTCTACTTCAGCATTAATTTTCTTCTTTTTGATATACTTTCTCATAATGTTTTTTACAATTTTCACCCTAGTCTTTGCATCACTAAACTCATCGTGGTATACGTAAAGCACTCTAGCAAAATTCTTTACTTGCAAAAACCTTTTCAAAAAATTTATGAGTATGTCTGAAAGTATAACAGACTGTTTCTTATTATCATCTCCTGCCAATATAAGAAGAAGCCTGTATCTCCCATCTATTGCTTTATGCAGTTCTCTCAAAAAACTTCTCTTAAACTGGTGATACTCTTTGGATTTGAGCAGTACTGAAAGCTCTTCCTTCCTCAACATGATTAAAAACCTCATTTAATAGGTACTACAACAAATATTTTTAGTATTTCATGAAATAAGTCATGTGAATGTAAATAAGTTACTATAGCCAATGCAGAAATTAGTGATTACATATAAAGCATTTTCTTAGCAAGTTCCTCTTGGACTCTCTCATAAGATTCAAGCCTTTCTCTAGTTAAGCTAGGTTTCACATATTCCATGGCCTTAATAAAATACTTGGATTCTATGGGTCTAGGTCTTATATCTTCTCTTAGTGCTAACATTACAGCTTCTCTTACGAGAGCTTCTAGGTCAGCCCCACTATATCCTTCAGTCATTTTAGCTAGCTCAACCATATTTACATCCTCTGCTAAAGGTATTTTTCTTGTATGGATCTTCAGGATCTCGTACCTAGCCTTAGTATCAGGTGGGGGAACATAAATCATTCTATCAAATCTTCCTGGTCTAAGTAATGCAGAATCCAGTAGATCGGGCCTGTTTGTAGCCCCTATAACAACAACTCCTCTGAGAGCCTCTATACCATCCATTTCTGTCAGCATTTGATTTACTATTCTGTCTGTAACACCAGAAACATCATGACCCCTTACCGGTGCTATTGCATCTATCTCATCAAAGAATATTATTGCAGGAGCGGCCTTCCTCG
Organism: Ignisphaera sp.; assembly: GCA_028275825.1. Taxonomy (GTDB): domain Archaea; phylum Thermoproteota; class Thermoprotei_A; order Sulfolobales; family Ignisphaeraceae; genus Ignisphaera. The sequence continues at coordinate 7,138 of JAPWTX010000022.1, forward strand.
CTCTTTTGAATATTTCCCTAATAGCCTTCTCTGACTCTCCAACCCACTTGCTAAGTATTTCAGGGCCCTTAACAGCTATGAAGTTGGCGCCGCTCTCTGTTGCAGCAGCTTTTGCTAATAATGTTTTTCCACAACCAGGAGGGCCATAGAGCAGGATTCCCTTTGGGGGTCTGATGCCCATTTGCTCAAATATTTGAGGATACTTTATTGGCCACTCAACAGCTTCCCTTAACTGTTGTTTAACAAGGTCTAAACCTCCTATATCATCCCAACGAACCTCTGGCACCTCTATAAGTACTTCTCTCATTAATGAGGGGGCAACATTTTTCATAGCCTTGTAAAAATCAGCCATAGTTACTTTCAATTTTTGCAAAAGTTCTGAGGGTATAGGCTTATCAAGGTCTATTGCATGTTCTTTCAAGAATCTTCTAAGTGCATTCATTGCTGCCTCCTTTACCAGTGCTGCAAGATCCGCACCAGTATAGCCATAGGTCATCTCAGCCATTTTATCCAGATCCACATCTTCAGCTAAAGGTACATTACGTGTGTGAACGGATAGAATTTCTCTCCTTGCTCTCTTATCTGGTGGTGGCACTTCTATTTCTCTGTCAAATCTTCCCGGCCTCCTCAAGGCAGGATCAAGAGCATCAGGCCTGTTTGTAGCCCCTATAACAACAACCTTGCCCCTCTCCTCTAAACCATCCATCAAAGCTAAGAGTTGTGCAACAACCCTTTTCTCAACTTCGCCAACCACTTCCTCTCTCTTTGGTGCTATTGCATCTATCTCATCAATAAATATTATTGCAGGAGCATTTTTCTTGGCCTCCTCAAAAATTTGCCTAAGTTTTTGCTCAGATTCACCATAGTATTTAGACATTACTTCAGGGCCATTTATTGCTATAAAGTATGCTCCAGTTTCATTAGCAAGGGCTTTTGCTAGCAACGTTTTTCCAACACCAGGAGGGCCATAGAGCAGGATTCCCTTTGGAGGCTCTATACCAAGTCTATCAAACAACTCTGGATGCTTTAATGGCAACTCTACAATCTCTCTAATTTTCTCCTTAACCTCCTCCAAATCACCTATATCCTCCCAAGTAACCCTTGGAACACCAGCTGGAGCACCTCTAACGGGCTCTAGTCTCACAACAATATCTGTAGTCTCAGTTACATAAACTATTTGAGTAGGTGTGGTAGAAATAACTCTTAATCTAATAGGATTGCCGAAATAACCAAAGTATGAGAGAACAACTATATCTCCTCTAACAAGAGGTTTCTGAAGCAATTCCCTCTTCAAGTATTGACTCAAGTTCTTAGCATAATACTCCTTGTACCTCGGATCATAATCAGCTCCAAAGAGTTCCGCCTCTTCAGCCGCAAGAATAACTCTCTGAGCTGGAACAGCATAGGCTTTTCTCACGCTTACAACATCGCCAACACTAACACCGAGAACCTCTCTCATGAATCCATCTATTCTTATAATTTCATAACCTTCATCCTCAGGGTATGCAGGCCAAGCTTGTGCAACACTAACACCTTTATTACTTCTAATTTCTATATAGTCTCCAACCTCAATTTCAAGCTCTTTGAATGTCTTTCTAGGGATTCTAGCAATCTTTTTACCAACATCGCGCTGCTTAGCAGATTCAACTCTCAGCATTACTTCATTTTCTGGCATAGTATAAAACCCATAATAACATATTGCAAAGTATACAGAAGCCTAATACTGAAAACAAAGTAAAAAAGCTTACTAATATTACTTTAATTCAAAATGATTGTGAAGTTAACTTACTTCTGCTTCAAAGCTGCTTGAGCTGCTGCAAGTCTCGCCACAGGTACTCTAAACGGTGATGCACTAACATAATCAAGACCCACTTTGTGTAGGAACATTATTGAAGCTGGGTCACCGCCATGCTCTCCACAAATCCCTATTTCTATCTTTGGATTGCTGTTTCTAGCCATTTTCACTGCAGTTTCAATTAGCTTGCCAACACCTTTAGTATCAAGGGTCTCAAATGGGTTAGCTGGTAGGAGTTTTTCTTGCAAGTAGAGTGGTAGGAATTTGTTTTCAGCATCATCTCTACTAAAGCTGAAGGCTGCTTGAGTCAAATCATTTGTTCCGAAACTTATGAAGTCTATTTCTTTTGCGATTTCATCCATAGTTAAGCATGCCCTCACCGTCTCAACCATTGTACCTATTTTAACGTCTAGCTCTATACCATACCTCTTCTTCACATCCTCTAAAGCTGGTAGTATAGCTTTTTGCTTTACGTATCTAATTTCATTTACATCTGATACCTGTGGAATCATTATTTCGATAATTGGGTTAAAACCTTCTTTCTTAAGTTCTGCTGTTGCTTCAAGTATTGCTGTCGATAGATAGTAGTAGAACTCAGGATATGTTACACCGACTCTCACACCTCTATGTCCAAGCATTGGGTTAGCTTCCTGCAACATTGACACTCTCTTATATAGCCACTCCTTCTCCTTAATAACATTTTCACCAACACCTTTCATCCTCATCTCATATATTTCTCTCAGAATTTCTTCAGGTTTCGGCAGGAATTCGTGTAGTGGTGGATCAATGAGTCTCACAATCACAGGTTTGTTGTTCATAATCTTGAATATCTCTTTAAAGTCCTCTTTAATCATTTCTGCTAGTGACTTGAGGTGCTTAACTCTCTCTTCGGTGTTTTCAGCCAAAATAACGCTGCGCAACAGCTCTAATCTTTCAGGCTTTCTGAACATTCTCTCTATTCTTAGCAGCCCTATACCCTCTGCACCAAACTTTAAAGCTATTTCAGCATCTGTAGGAACATCAGCATTTGCTCTTACACCAAGTTTTCTTATGTTATCAGCCCACTTTAGTAACTCTGCAAGTTCTGGTATGAGACCCGCTTCTACCGTTGGTACAACACCTAGATAGACATTACCAGAGCTGCCATCAATTGTGACCCAATCACCCTCTCTAACAATGAGATTGCCTACTTTAAAGTACTTCTCCTCTTCATGCACCTCTATAGCTTCAGCTCCTACTACAGCAGTTTTACCAATAGCTCTCGCAACAACAGCTGCATGACTTGTCATACCACCTCTACTTGTGAGTATGCCTACAGCTGCATAGAAACCGTGAACATCATCAGGCTTTGTTTCGATTCTCACCAATATGACTTTCTTACCCTCCTTAGCCCATCTCACCGCATCATCTGGATGAAACACCACCTGCCCACTAACAGCTCCTGGTGATGCAGGTAGCCCCTTAGCGATAGGCGTTGCCTTAGCTTTAGGATCTATTCTTGGATATAGCAACTGTATAACATGTTCTGGTGAAACCTTCAGTATTGCTTCTTCCTTTGATAGAATACCTTCTTTAGCCATGTCAACAGCTGTCTTAACTCTCGCCAATGGTGTCATTTTAGCGTCTCTGCATTGCAAGAAGTAAAGTTTACCTCTTTCTACCGTGAACTCTATATCCTGCACATCCTTATTCTCTTTTTCTAAGAGCTTGGCAGCTTTATAGAGCTGATCGTAAAGGTTGGGTGAGATTTTCTTGAGCTCAGCTACTGGGTAAGGAGTTCTAATACCTGCTACAACATCTTCTCCTTGAGCATTTGGCAGAAACTCGCCGTATAATATATCTTCGCCAGTTGCGACATCTCTGCTGAACACCACTCCTGTTCCACTGTCCCAGCCCATGTTGCCAAAGACCATTGTAACTACGTTGACAGCTGTACAGTGAGCTACTTCAGGGCTTATCTTATTCATAATTCTATAGAATATAGCTCTCGGGTTCATCCAAGACCTGAAAACAGCCTTAATTGCAAGCTCTAACTGCTTCCAGGGGTCTTGTGGAAACTCACCCCAGTACTTTCTTACAACCTCTTTGTACTTTTCAACAAGATCTTTTAGATACTCTACAGATCTTTGCCAAAGCCTTGGTGCAAGGTCACGAGATGGTTGTGCATCCAGTCTAGGCACGTAGATAGGTATCTCTTTTCTAATAATCTTGAGCTCCTCAGCAAACTTCTCTTCAGCTTCCTTCTTAAACTTCTCATTAAGTTCATCAAAAACAGCATTGAAGTACTTGTCATCAATGCCAAGCACAATCTTGCCAAACATGTTTATAAATCTTCTGTAGGCATCATAAGCAAACCATTCGTTACCAGAAAGCTTTGCAAGTCCCACAACAACTTTGTCATTTAGACCAAGGTTCAATACAGTATCCATCATGCCAGGCATTGAAATTGGAGCACCACTACGTACAGAGACTAGCAGCGGATTTTCTGGATCACCAAACCTCTTGCCAGTCTTCTTCTCCAATATTCTTACATGTTCTACTACTTGTTCCCAAAGCCCTTGAGGTAGTTGTAATGAGTCTATTATACTCCACACCTTCTCAATTAGCTTGTCTCTTATCTCTGGTGGAGGATTCTTTGAAAGCTCAACCTCAAGCGCATCTATCTCATCTTTTCTAGGGGCGTAGAAATCTACGCAAGTGTCTGTAGTTATTATAAATCCTGGTGGAACTGGCAACCCAAGCTTTGACATCTGTATTAAGCTTACCCCCTTTCCTCCAAACAGCTTCTTATTCTTTTCATCAGCCTCTTCAAACTGATATACATACTTTTTCACATTCATTGTCATGTTCTATATACACCCATTTTTCTGAAGTTACTTAAGTTAATTTTATGGCTGGTTTATAAACACAACTCACTATAGTTGTGTAAGATTATCTATATAACATCTAAGGTAATTAGAAGCTAGTTAAACAATATAATCAGGTGATCTAATGTGTATGTACCATGGCGATATATAGGCTCTAAGGTAGTATTAGGTGAAGGTACATTTATTGGTGCTAACGTCAGTATATATGGATCTTCGAAAATAGGTACAAGGGTCTATATAGATGATGACGTTACAATAGGTTATCTCACGAAAGGTAAAATTGTAAAAATAATTGAGAAACTAGAGGGCGCAAAGTCTAGAGAAAAAGGCGAGGAGTTCTATCAGATGCTAGATGAACTCAGTAGTGGAAGCATGATTGGAGATAACTGCATCATTAGACGCGGGACAGTGATATACGAAGATACGTCAATAGGAGATGGCTGTGAAACAGGTCATAATGTACTCATTAGAGAGAATGTATATATAGGTAAAAGGTGCAAAATAGGCTCCTATACCATATTAGATGGCTACGTAACCATAGGAGACGATACAGTGATACAATCAGCTGTCTACATACCGCCAAAGGTATCGATAGGTTCTAGGGTGTTCATAGCACCAAGAGTAGTGTTTACCAATGATAGATATCCATCAAGTAAAAGAATTATAGAGACTATAATTGAAGACGATGTTGTGATAGGTGCAAACAGCACGATAATTGCAGGTATTAAAATAGGGAAAGGCGCTGTAATAGCAGCAGGATCTGTCGTAACAAAAAGTGTTGAACCCTATACAGTTGTTGTAGGCATTCCTGCAAGACCAGTAATGACACGCGAAGAATATGATAAAAAGAGAATAGAGTATGAGAAATCAACAGGGGTATTTCCATGGAGATGAAGTCACAAGCGAGAAATTACTGCTTCACTATAACTCTCTGTTGAGAACGACTTCATGAAGACCTCCTCACAAATTCATCGAAATCATACAAGCAGTTCTTAAAAGAAACATCTGTAGATTTTCTGTAATAGCCTAGCCAGGATCTATCACAACAAAACAAATAATTGTTATAAACAACCATAAAAACCAAGGCAGTTCTTTAATTGCTATAACCAAGGATTAGTTGTTAGATGGTTTTCTTTAGGCTAGCTATATTTATAAATTTATTTTGAATAGTATCTAAGCAGAGTTGTACTGCTTTTTGAGATCTTAAGATGATGTTGAATACTGTGGTGATCGACTGACAAAGGGTAATATAATGAAAAAAAGCAACAAGAATAGAACATTATTGGAATTCATTAATCGTGGAAATGCCTCACTTAAAACAGCAAATACCCTAAAATCTTCTGAGGCTTTAGTTCAATCTAATAAAGAGAAAGACGAAGGCATAACAGCTTCCCAACAGAATGAGGAAACGAAGTACGTGCTTGAACAAACTCCTTCTGAAGCCAGTGCAGAGGTGATATCTGAGCATAGAGTGCTAAGCTCATCTACAGTTAAAGTTAGTGTCCCAAGTAATTTGAGCCTTGAGCCGGTGACAAAACCTTTTCTCGTAAAGAAAAATATTGTAGATACTGTTAACACAGCATATCTCTTACAAGTTGATTATGATGGAAATGTAAAAAAGGCGGTGTTGATATTCTATGACCAGAAAACTAATGGGCTTCTCTTTCTATATGATAAAACAGGGCATAAACCTTACTTCTTAACTGACATATCTATCGATAAGTTCAGCGAACAAAGCGATGCTGTGATAAAGAAAATAATAGGGCACCCCTCATTTGACCATGTTGAACTTGTTGAGAAGTTTGATACTCTCCATAGTACTTCAAGAACCTTTACAAAAATTGTTACAAAAGATCCTCTTGCTGTGAGGTATTTGAGAAGTAGAGTTGCTAAGGCGTGGGAGGCTGACATAAGGTACCACATTAACTATATTTATGATAATAAACTTATACCTGGCATACCCTATACAATATCTGGTCTTAACTTTATAGAGGAAGCTGGAGTAGATGAGAAGAGGCTATTAGAAGATGTTACTAAGAATCTGGATCTGAAGTCCAAGGAATTCATAGAAATAGCTCTGCATTTTGCTAAGCTGTTCGAGGTCAAGTGGTTCTCTCCAAAAAGAATAGCTGTTGATATTGAGGTTTACACACCCTTCGAAGGAAGAATCCCATCGCCAGAGAGCGCTGAGCACCCAGTTATATCCATAGCTATCGCGTCAAATGATGGTTTTAAGAAGGTTTTTGCGCTATATAGAGATGGTTTGAAGGTAGGTCAAGAAATCTCGATGGATGCTGAGATCGAGATATACGATAATGAAAGAGGTATGTTACTAGACTTCCTGCATATAATTCAGCAGTATCCTATAGTTATTTCGTTTAATGGTGATAATTTTGACTTCAGATACCTCTTTGCTAGGTCCTTGAATTTGGGTATTGATGGAGATTTGCTAGGTATAGAAGTTAGGAAAGTTATTAAGGGTAACAAGGTAGAGTATGAAGTAAAGTTTAGGAATTCACTACATATTGATCTATATAAGTTCTTTAGCAATAAGGCTATACAAACCTATGCCTTTGAATCTAAGTACAAAGAGACAAACCTAGATGCAGTTGCCCAAGCATTGCTTGGCATTGGAAAAGTGCAGCTCGATACAGATTTAAGCAAAACAAGTTTGGGGGATCTTATTAAATATAATCTAAGAGATGCGCAAATAACATTGGAGCTCACGCTATTCTCAAATGAACTGGTGTGGAAACTCATGTTGTTGTTAATGCGTGTTAGTAAGCTTGGTCTTGAGGATCTGACACGTTCCACGGTCTCTGTATGGATAAAGAACTTATTTTACTGGGAGCATAGGAGAAGAGGGTATCTCATACCTAGAAGAGATGATATACTCAGCTTAAAGAGTAAGAAGGTAACCGAGGCTATAATAAAGGGGAAGAAATATGCTGGGGCTATAGTTATGGAGCCTCCACAAGGTATATTTTTCAACGTTGCTGTTCTAGATTTCGCCTCTCTATATCCATCAATAATGAAGAGATGGAACCTTAGTTATGAGACTATAGATCCAGAACCAAATAAATGCAGTAGCGTAGAGAACGTTGCAGATGAACAAGGTAGGATAATACACCAAGTATGCATTGAGAGACCTGGCATAACCTCAACTATTGTTGGGCTGCTCAGGGATTTCAGGGTTAGAATATACAAAAAGAAGGCAAAGGACAAGAACCTTGATGAGATTACGAGAAGCTGGTATGACGTTGTACAAAGAGCTATGAAAGTATTTATCAATGCCGCTTATGGAGTGTTTGGTGCAGAGAGCTTTTCATTTTATGCCCCCTCAGTAGCAGAAAGCGTTACAGCCCTTGGAAGAAGGGTAATATCAGCTACAAGAGATAAAGCTTTGGAACTAGGTTTGCATGTTCTATATGGTGATACTGATTCGCTATTTGTGTGGAATCCTGATGAGAAAAAAATGAATGAGTTGAGAAAGTGGGTTGAAGAATCATTTGGCCTTGAACTAGAGGTTGATAAAACATATAAATTTGTGGCATTTCCAGCTTTGAAGAAAAACTATGTCGGTGTTTTACAAAGCGGTGAAATAGATGTTAAGGGAATGGTTGGTAAGAAAAGGAATACTCCTGAATTCATAAAAAAGCTCTTTACATATATACTTAGAGAACTTTCAACAATAGAAGAACCTGAAGATGCTTTCAAGGTTATAAACAGGATAAGGGATGAACTTGAAAAATACTATCTCTTATTAAAGAACAAGCTTCTCACATTAGATGAAGTTGCATTTCAAACAACTCTTTCAAAGTCCTTATCAGAGTACAAAAAAAGCACACCACAACACGTCAAAGCAGCTCTAATGCTTCAGAAATATGGTATGCAAATAACGGCAGGCGATGTTGTGGCCTATGTTAAGGTGAAGACAAAAGATGGTGTAAAACCAGTGCAACTAGCTAAAATAACGGAAATAGACATTCAAAAATATATAGAGGCTATGAGAACCTCACTAGAACAGCTCTTCACAGCGCTAAATATTTCATGGGAAGACATTGTCGGAGGCTCCAAAATAGCTTAAACTATAGTTTACCTTGTCTGACTCAGGAATATGAATAATGCTAATTATAGCTCATGGCTCAAAATCGGTGCGTCCATAACCAAGAAAAGTTATGCAAGAAAGCTTTTAAGAACTTTCTCCCCCATTCATAATAAAACTGAGGCTCATAGCTATAAATATTAAAAGTTTTTATCAGTTATGGGCCTTCATCATATTTTTCAGCGCTTTTAACCATCATCATATCATGACTGTGCAAAAAGCCACACTATTTTTATTATATGGAACTAGTTACAAAAACTTTTGGGAGTATTAATATGGGTGTAGAAGCATTAGTTGAAGTTTTAAATCATTTTTCAGCGATATTGGGCAATAGTAGTGGTGCTACGAAAATACTTGCATGGGTAGGCATAGCTTTAGTAACAATTGTTGTGATATACTATGTAGCTATAGGCTTTATAAAGTTATTAAAGGTATTTTGGAGGATGAATGTGAAGTACCTAGGTCTTGTATTATTCATGCTAGGCGTGGTATTTATTGCCATTTCATTGATCTTACCTTAAAGCTGAAGATAATTTTTAAAGTGTGTTTTGAAAAACACTTCAGCGTAGAAAGCCTTTGAGTGTGGTACTGCGTGAAATTAGCTGTTATGAGGGCTGAGCTAGGTGAAATAAAGGAAAAGACGCTTGTTGATGGTGATTTTAACAAAGTGCTTAAAGACGTCGTTATAAAGGCTTTGGAGCTTTGGGATCCACAGAAATCTGACCTGATTATAATGAGGCATAAACAGGAGATAAATGTAAAGCTGCCTATTAGTAAGGAGCAGTATGAGCTTTATTCACAATACAATCTCAGAAGAAAGGGGGATTATGCAGCTTTTGAAATACCTGTATACTTAATTAGTTTTGAAAATGAATGGATAGATGACAGCATATTTGATTCAAAGGTTTTTGTTGTCGCTCCATACATAGATGACTATTGCATGGAAAAAGTAGAAGAGCTTGCTAGAAGTATTACAACATTAGAAAAGGAAGAAGAGAGCATCGAAGAAGAGTAAAACAACAAATTGAAGGTTATACTTTCACTCCTAATATCTTCAAAGCTATTTCACGAGCTTTCTCTATATCTACATCTAATGTTTTTTCGTTTATTGGCAAGCGCGTCAAAATAGGCTTTATCTCATCATCTATTTGTGCGAATAACTGTGGTAACCAAGCCATTCCAAACTCATCTTTTTCTCCATAAGTATTTACAAATACGTAATCTTCTTCAACTATATCCAGCGGGGTGTTCAGCTCTTTAGATAATTGCTTTGCCAAGTTTTCAAAGTATTTATGTTGAGGCAGGTGTTTTGCTGTTACTAAAATCAGCTTCTTTATATTCATAAAATACACCTAAAGCATTTAAAAATAATTTAACTAAATATTTAAGCTATTATGCTCTATTACAAAGGGCTGTTTTGAAGCCGATGATCGGGATCTCATTTGTATTTACTTCAGCTCTGCGTTGATTAGGTGTGGCGCCTCAATAAATTGATGGAACAACTTACAAGGGGCCTTGCTCCACTAGCCCCATTATCCATTGAACCAGTTCTAGAGGTAGCAGTGTTACTGGTGAAGGGGTGGACGAGGAGAAAGTCTTAGATGCAGTAAATAGAAATAAATTGATGAGGATGAGCATTTAGGGACTAATGGTAAAGAGGAGTTCACTTCCTAAGTATTATCTCAATAATATCCCCATCGCTGAGAATGTGATCCAAGCCCACTCTTTGTCCTGGATACTTTACTGAGCTTCCCCAAACCCTTGCATATGCAAATCTCTTTATAAAATCCTTATGAATAGCTTTTGCAACATCTAGAACAGTAGAACCTTTTTTCAGTATTAGAGGTTTAGAAGATGGTTCTCCTCCAGGGGGTTTTGTATAAATTCTTATAATATTTAACATATTGAAGAGAGCATCACCTAGAAGCATCTTATTAAAGCCCTTCACAGCTGAAACAAGTAGCAGTGGCACATCAAGTTTTATTGGCAGCACCTCTTTTCGAATACTACCATTGACAAGATCTATTTTGTTTATTAAAACCATAGCAGGTTTATACATTGTTCTCTCAAAGAGAGCTTTTTCAACGTAATCTAAATCCACTTCCCCATATATCTTTACAACAGCATTGTATATTCTATAGCTGTTCAAGAGCTTAATTACATCATCTTCTGTGCACATCAATTTTCCATAGTTCACTATCCTGATTCCTCCAGAATGGCTCTTCTCAATATTTACATAGCCGCGCGGTCTCTCTAAAGTGATTCCATGGCTTTCTAGGAAGCTTACTATATCATTTAGTTGTGATTTTATGTCCTTTGTTGCATCTAAAACCAGTACTACACCATCGCTGTTCTTTACCAGTCCAGCTACCTTAGTGTTCCAGCCACCTCCTTCAGGTATTATAGAGGGTGCCTCAACGAGTTGAAACTGAATATCCTTATAGGGCATCATACCTATAGCAGGAAACTTAGTTGTGTAGGGAACATCTGAAATCTCTACTCTGGCTCCTGTTAAATACTTTAGTAAAGTGCTTTTTCCAGTTTTTGTGTATCCTATAAGTATTACTTGGGCTGCCCCCTCTTTCTCTACAAAGAATGATACTCCTCCACCAAGCTTTCTTTGTTGCTTCTCCTCTATTTCCTCTCTTAGCTCAGCCATTCTCCTTCTGATCCAGCGAACCAGGTTTTCTGTGCCCTTATGCTTGGGGACAGCAGAGAGAAATTCCTCTAAAGCTCTCAACTTTTCTTCTGAAGTCTTGGCCTCCATATACTTAGCAAACTTGGCCTTGGCCTCTGCTGGCAAATTTGTTACCATATACAATACCCAAAATTTCGTAAGGAACTATCCATATACACGATAATTCAAAGAGTAACCAATTTCTTAAGCTTTCGCTAAATTAAAGAATTGAACAATATATTATTTTAAAAGATATTATCCTCATAACAGTAACAAAAAGTATGATGTCACAACAAGCCGTTGGGCAGCAAGCTCATTAATGATGATGCTTGAGGCGCTGCTGAAATAGTTGATGTGATGAAGAACCCGGTTCTGATGCTAGATATTCAAGATCTTACTAGCATACATAGCCTCTCCACTCAAGTATTTTTCTATCCTTAGAAGTTCATTGTATTTAGCTGTTCTTTCCCCTCTTGCAGGAGCACCTGTCTTTATAAATGGTCCATTTATAGCTACAGCAATGTGTGCTATTGTACTATCTTCGCTCTCACCACTTCTATGACTAACTATTGTATGAATACCTCTAGCCTTTGCTACACCTATGAAATCTAGTGTTTCAGAAAGTGTGCCTACTTGGTTTGGCTTAACTATGACACCAGATATGGAGCCATATTTCAATGCTGTTGAAAGTCTTGCAACACTGGTTACCAGCAAGTCATCACCAACTATAATAACATTGTCCTTTAATTCTCTACGAAGCTGTGCATACGCTTCAAAACTCTCTTCATAAAATGGATCTTCAATGCTTAGTATACTGTATTCTGTAGCCAAATTCCTCCAATACTCTATGAGCTTATCCTCAGTGAGATCATTTCTATCTACTCTATACACTTTCTTATCCTCATCATAGAATTGTGAAGCAGCTGCATCAAGTGATATTCTAACTTGTTTCTCTGAATCATAGCCACAATTCTTTATTGCTGTTTTTAATACCTCTACAGCCTCTCTCACATACTTCATTGGTGGGGCATAACCCCCTTCATCTCCTACATTAATGGCGCTAGCCCCATATTTACTCTTCAAAATAGCTTTAAGCTCCTTATATATTTCAACAGCAGCTCTAATGGCATCAGAAAAAGCATCAAATCCTATTGGGACAATCATGAATTCTTGCACAGCAAGCTCGTTTCCGGCATGCACACCACCATTAATTATGTTAAGCATTGGGATTGGCAAAGCCTTGGCATTAACACCTCCCAAATACTGAAATAGAGGAATCCTTGCAGTATCAGCAGCTGCTTTTGCTACCGCAAGACTTGTAGCAAGTATTGCGTTAACACCTAGTCTTGACTTATTAGGTGTGCCATCTAGTTGTATCAGCACCTTGTCTATTTCTCTCTGTCTTCTCACATCCATCCCTTGTATTGCTGGTGCTATGTAATTAACAACATTTGAAACAGCTTTAAGCACACTCCTTCCTTTAAACCTAGACATATCACCATCTCTCAGTTCCACAGCTTCATATCTCCCCCTAGAGGCGCCGGCAGGCGCTATTGCCCTTCCAATACCTCCTCCAATAGTTTCTACAACAACCTCTACTGTTGGATCTCCACGCGAATCCAATACTTGTAGAGCATCAACATTTTTTATTATATATGAGTTAGACACATGGTTCACCTCGAAGAGTTAAGGAATGTGCGGCTAAAAATAGCTTTTTAAGTACCTAAACAAAGTTTATATTTCAACAAAACAGTGCCATTTATGTGATCGAAATGCCTAGGAAAGATACGCAAAAAGCTTCTAATAAGTGTCCTAAGTGCGGAACTGTAGTAACTTCACCCATAAAAACATGGCAACTAGTAGCACCACTTCCAGATGCTGCAGGTAGAGTTACTGTAACAATAATGGGAATGTTTGAATGCCCAAATTGTGGATTTAAGTGGCGTGGAGTAGTATCTAAGATGAAGGTTGGCGGTGAAAATATTGAAATTGAAGGTGCAAAGAAGTCTTTTACGATAGATGAGAAGAAGTCTTCTAGAGCAGAGAACGTTATTGAAATAGACCTATCTAAACTTGCTGAAGAGGAAGAGGAGTAGTGAATAGAATAATTAAAGCAATAGAATCAGTTATACTAATCACTTTTATTATACTTCTCATATATGCAAATATTGCGTATTATTTCTGGAAGCAAATTGTTATAGCAGTGGTGGAAGGCTATAGTATGAATCCACTTCTCTATGATGAAGACGTGGTTATCGTTATACCAAGTAAAGATGTGAAGCTAGGTAATGTAGTAATATTTAAAAATGATCAAGGTGAGTACGTAATACACAGAGTTGTTGGTATAATAAACTGTGCTGAAAAGATGCTGTATGTGACTAAGGGTGATAACAATCAGTTCATAGACCAGGTAACATTTATAGCATATAAGAGTAGCATTGAATGTTCTAGTGGAAAGTTACTGCTTTTACAAACAGGCTCTACACTATTTGATTTAAATGTTAAGAATGCTGCTGCAAATAATATGAGGGGTATTGATAGTTCTAGAATAGCCGGAAAAGTACTTCAACTAGATGGTGTGCTTATCAAGATAACTGGGCTTGTTACACGATAGAAGAGTTCTTCAATAGATATTCAGCAACTTCTCTAACATACATACCTGTTACCTTCAGTTTTACAAGTTTTTCAAGGTATTCATGCCAGTTAAATCCGAAGGTTTTCCACTTTTCAAATTCTTTTACAACTCTTTCATATGCTACTTGATGGAACACGCAGAATTTTTCTTCATTTGGAATTCTTTTGCATATTACGCAAGATTTTTCTAGGGGAGTGCTATGTGAAGGCACTATTTTGAACACCTCCTTCTTTAAATCTTCTTTAAACCTAGCAACATTGCTAATATGCTCTGATAAAGTCTTTACAGCATCTTTAACTACTTCGTCGCATTTCAATTTACCATCTCTAATAACACTTAGCCTTTCTTCAAACTTCCTTGTTAAATCAATACTCACAAGCTCTTGAACATATTTTCTAAGTAGAAATACTATCAGTAAACCAGTATCAGAAACGTCTATAGACCTTGACTTAGACACCACATAACCTCTTCTAAACAAAAGCTCAATTATCTCAGCTCTTGTAGCCTCTGTCCCAATACCCATGTTCTCCATCCACTTAAGCAGGGATATTCTTGATGGCGGTGAAACTGATTTTGTATAACGCATCCTTATAGTAAAGCTCTCTATAGGTATTTTCATACCTTTACCAAATTCATAATCTAATAGAAATTGATTTTTGCTATATAAGAAGAATGGATAGTATTTAAGCCATCCAGCCTCAACAACCTTAACAGCAGAAAGGGTGTAGCGTAAACCATGAATATAAAGAGTGATGGAGAGCTCAGCAATTCTCAATGGCTTTGCAAAAGTAGCTATATACCTTCTTACAATCAAATCATAGATCTTTTCATGTAGAGGCTCTAGAGACCTTGGCTTCTCACCTGTTGGATATATTGCTGGGTGTGCTGGATCATCCATAGGTCCATTATTAGGTCTAAGCATTTTCCCTGTCTCATGCAGCATTCCTTCTACGAGTTCACTATACTTAGCGTTTAAAGCAATTCTACTTAGTACCTCATTATTGTTAAGTGTTGGAGGGAGTTTTTGACTATTGGTTCTAGGATAGCTTATCAACGCATCTAAATACAATTCTTCTGCAATCTTTTGTGTTCTATAAGGTGAAACCTTGTAGACTCTGTATGCCTCTGCTTGTAAATCTGGTAGATTAAATGGGTGAGGTGGATCTATGGTTTTGAAACCTTTTATAACCTGCTCCACAATTGCATAAGGATCCCTCCTAATTTTTTCAGCCACGCTCCTTGCTTTATCCAAACTCTCTAAAGGTTTATCACTATACTCTAATTTAACAACATTACTACCAAGCCTTATTTTTACATCTATAACAGCATAAGGTGTTGGAACATGCCATCTCCGGGAAAGAATGATATCAACAACATGAGCTAACGTAGGTGTTTGTACCCTGCCTGCACTTAACACAACTCTTTTCGTGAAGACCTTTCTATAGAAATCCATTAACATTCTCGATATGTTTATACCCCATAGCCAATCTAATACATGTCTACAGTAGCCAGCTTCAACCATGTTATAGTCCAGCTCCTCAAGGTGTGAAAAAGCTTTGCGTATTTCATATGGTGTGAGGCTAGAAAACTTAGCCCTTTTAGCCTTTCTTAAGTCTCCAAAATGCTTGATTATCATAAAGCCTATTAGAGAGCCTTCGATATCATAATCACATGCATTAATGAAGCTAGTAGCATGTTTAGAAAGTAATTTAAGTGTCTCAAAAAACTTTTTAGAGAACCTCGCACTACTATCGACAATGTATCTAGGAACCCACTTAAAAATAAAAGTAGGGTAACCTCTATCATCTGTTGATAACGTGAATAAGTGTCCTGCAGCTGGTGCTATTACATACGTGGATCCATTCCATTTAGCAACCCATATATACACATTACCTACTTTTAACCTCTTTTTAGCAGAAAGTGCTTCAGCAATCTTTTGCGCTGCTTTAGGCTTTTCAGCAATAACTAAGACATAGTTTCTTAAGTCAAATTGTTGCTGGAAATCATTGCTCTTAGACATAGACTAGCATAACCTCAAAAATGTAATGCTGCTTAGGAAAAATTAAAGGAGTGTATTTCCATTAAGACTATACAAGGTATTTCATAATATCATGTACATCAAAGAGCTCTTCAGCTAAAGTTTGTAATTGTTTTACCTTCTCTTTTTCAATCTCAGCCAAGATTTTTATAGGTATGAGTTGGTATTCGCCATTAGGCTTTGCACGCTTTATAAGCAATGGTAAAACACCCGCTAAAAGCTCATAGTAAGCTATAACAACAGGATCTCTAGATCCTATCTTAGAAATATCAATCAGAGGAGGTGCACCTGCAGCTAACTGCAAGGCTCTTGCAGCCACAATACGCGCTTTTTCATATTTAGTAAACCTTTTCGGACCAATACGAATTTCTTGCACTGACTTTACTAGCACAGATTCTTTCTGCTCCTTAATGGCCATAAAAACACCAACACCACTCTTAATAAACAAATATTAAAGAAGATTTAAAAACTAGAGATTAAAATTTTATTTCAAAACTGATGGTTTAAACATGTTGAATAGCTACTGGCTTTAGTGCTTTAGTCTAGTGAAGGTGTTTTAGTCTCTCCACCTTCCTCCTCTTTCTTCTCTTCCTTCTTACCTTTCTCCTCCTTCTTAGGAGCAGCTGCTATAACATCATCTATTTTCATTATTGTCGTAGCAGTTTCTGTAGCACTCTTCAGTATCTGTTTCTTCACAATTACTGGCTCAATAACATTTAGCTTACTCATGTCTTCCACAACTTTACTATTTAGCACATCTATGCCTGCAATAGTTTTACCTTCAGCATGCAACCTCCTCAACTCCATTATTGTCTCAAGAAGATCCATACCAGCTGTCTGTGCTAATACTGCTGGTATCTCTTCTAAGGCATCTGCAAACGCTAATATAGCTAACTGCTCCCTACCCCCAACACTCTCAGCCCATCTCCTTAACCTCATCGCCACTTCTATCTCACTAGCCCCACCACCAAAGACAATCTTGGGGTCTCTGAGAATATTCCTCGCAGTATTTAGTGCATCGTTTAAGCTTCTCTCAACTTCATCAAGTAGCATGTCATTGGCTCCTCTAAGCAGTATTGTCACAGCCTTCGGATTCTTACAACTTTCAACAAAGACCATCTTATCATTGCCTACCCTTCTCTCTTCAACAAGAGCACACTCACCCAAATCCCTTTCTGTAAGATCTCTAATGCTTGTCACTATCCTTCCTCCAGTGGCTTTCTCAAGCTTCTCCATATCACTTCTCTTAACCCTTCTCACAGCCATAATACCCTTCTTAGCTAGGTAATGCTGAGCAACATCATCAATACCCTTCTGGCAAATCACAACATTAGCACCAACACCACCAATCTTCTCAACCATATCTCTAAGTATTTTTGCCTCCTCTTCTAAGTAGCTTCTTATTTGTTCAGGTGCTGTTATGTTAATCTTTGCTGTGATATCAGGCTTCTCTATTTCTAATGGAGCGTCGAGTAAAGCTATTTTTGCATTCTCAACTCTTCTAGGCATTGCTGGGTGCACAACCTCCTTATCCAAAACAACTCCATAAACAAGCATGCTATCTGCTAGGCTTCCACCTCTCTTCTTCTCGATCTTAACCATGTCCAGCTTAACATCGTAAGTGCCATCAGGCCTCTTATCAGCAACTCTAAATGCTGCTTCTACCACCATGTCCATGAGTTTGTCAAGCACATCAGGTGTTGCTATATATTTACTTGCGAGTGCTGTGTACAAAGCCTTCTTTATCTCTGTCTTCGTCTTCTCTCTATCTTCTGGTTTATCTAGATCGCCTACGAACACCCTTACGCCAATTTCATCTAGTATTTCTAGGGCTTTTGCTAAAGCCTTCTTATACCCTTCAATTATTGTTGTTGGATGAACGTTTTGGTCTAGGAGTTGCTCTGCCTTATCTAACAACGCACCTGCTAATACAACAGCAGATGTTGTTCCATCTCCCACTTCAGCGTCAACAGCTTTAGCGGCTTCAACTAGAAGCTTTGCTGCTGGGTGTTGCACCTCCATTTCCTTAACTATAGCAGCACCATCGTTAGTCACGGTTATGTCCCCAAAGCTATCAACAAGCATCTTATCTAGACCTCTAGGTCCGAGGCTTGTCTTTAGAATTTCTGAAAGTATTCTAGCAGCCATGATATTTGCTCTAAGGGCTTCTCTCCCATGGGCCCTTGATGTTCCTTCCTTTAGTATTAAAACAGGTATTCCATACATTGCCATAACACATCACCAAAGTCATTTCTGTATTTAGAAGAGGTTCTATATAAGCTTTTATGAAAATTCCAAATACTATAAAAACCTTGAATACGACTCACAATACTCACAAATTTCTCTATTGCTAAAAGAACCGCAGATCCTACATCGCGTTGAACCTGCTGTTATGAAGCTTTGCATAAGTTCAACAGACCTAGCACTAGAGTACATTAGCTCAGGAGATCTAAAAAGTACTTCTTTAGCTTTTGCCATAAATCTATCGCTACCTATAAATAGTTTATAAGAGGATTCATAGAAGGAATTGAGTTCTTGCAAGGCTGAAGTTATAGCTAGATAAATAACATCCGTAGAGACCACATGATAAAATGGCCTGACAACCTTAATACCTTCAATATACTTCACAGGCATGCTCTCGCCAAACACAGTTTTAGATACTGTCAAAAGACCATAGATTGACAACAACACCATCTCATCACGAAAAAGTGGTGTTAAAACACCATCTAAGTTATGCTCTAATGCTATTTTCGCTGCTAAGGCTTCAGTATACTTCAACATATGAATAAATGTCTTTGTAATGACGTCTAGATGGTAATGAACTGGAACAATATTTACAACAACATCTTTAGTAATATTTTTCAAGGTGATTTCAACAGCATTGCAATTTACAATATTGCTAGGGCACAGAATATTATAAACCAGTTCTAGATCCTTTATTGCAGCGTGTAATATGGCGAAGGCCTCTACCGATAATATGATTCCATCCCCTCTTAGAATATAGAGCACAGCATCATTCTTCTTCAACATTTTGTAGTAGTGTATAGTCTTTCTGACTTGCTTAGCAACACTCCTAAATAAGCACAATCTACAGAGTTTTTCGCCTGATGTAAATCTCTTGTACACAGCCCCTCTCTTGCCACATGATGTACAGAGGGGCTGTGAAACACTTAAGAACACCATACTTAAAATCAGCCCTTTCTAACAAATTTTACTTGGATCATCCTGTTTTTCAGAACCTCCTTAATACCCCTCTTTAGAACCATTAAATCATTCTCTAAATGACCAAAAAGACCTTCTTGAGAAAAAATGCATGTACCGTTCAAGTATAGATTGAGCAATATAGTTGAATCATTTTTAGAGTTGCAAGGCTTTACATATAAGGCTGTGTATATTGTTGGTGCAGATTCTTCTTCTATAATACTTAGAATTTTCAACACATAGTTCTTATCTAAAGTTTTGAAAGAGTTCAAGAATGCTACTAGCACTAGCCTATTTTTAGCTATGCATTCATTAACTTGCTTACTGTCTTTTACTTCAACCACCATGCTGTAGTTCACGCTGCTTAAGCTTATCTAGTAAAACCTCTTTATCTTTATTTGATAATAGTACCTCTACATCAAGCACATCTTTATGCTCTCCTGGGGCCTTTATACCAAGGCTATTGACATATACATAACCAAAGCTCACAACTTTCTTAACTTCTTCCACAGGCTCCCTCAAGGCAAAATCCTCTAAAAGTGCCTTGAAATTTAGAAATGTTTTTAGCTCACCTTCTGTAACTACTGCTCCACAAACTAGGCATGAGAGATCAGGCATAAGCGAGTTAAAGCTGCAACGAGGGCATGCAACAGGGAGTATTGGGTGGCGTTTTAAGACCCAATAATGTCTCCACATATCTTTGAGTCTCTCAATAAGATCAGCCCTTTCTAGCCTTCTAGCCTCACTATAGAGTCTTGGTGCATATGCTAAAACAGCTTCGCCAATGCTATTAACAACGAACTCTAACTGGTCTTCATCTAGAGAACTCCTCAATTCAAGCAGTGAAACAGCGAGTATAGGATATACTTTGTCGCTGTATCTCTTAATCCTTTTAACAATTGTATCAACATCTAGGGTAGCAGATTCACCACGAACCACATCAACAATCTTTGTTAAAACAGATATGTATTCTTCGACACCTAACTTAAGAAACTCTAGACCAAGGCGTGATACCAATTCATTAATATGCTTAGATACCCACTCCTCTGTGTCAGCTACGCGCTTCTTAGTGCTAGCTCTATTTTGTGAAGATTTTTTAGCCTCCTTTTTTTCCTTCTTATTCTCTGCACTCTTTTTTGTCTTAGCCATAATAAACGCACCAGTGCCTTTACTATTATTACATCTTTTCGAATCCTATAAGTTTAGAGGAGTTCTCATCAAATATCGTGACCAAAGTAATATTATAGTATTAATATAGAATATACATGTCTGTGGTCGCATGTTTAGAAGTTTTGCTTAGCACTGTAAATATTAGCCAGCTAAGGCTATTATTTATTTCTGCTGGGTGTAGCAGCATGTTGCAGCAACACAATGGTGTAGTGCTTGTCCCTGCTGAGCAGAGTACGAAAGCTATAAATATCATTGTTATTAAGAGAAATGGTACTAAGGAGTATTTTAATGTTGCTAAGTTAGTTAAGAGCATAAAAGCATCATGCAATTCTCTATGTAGTGACGAAGAGGTGCAGGCTATTGTACATGAGATTATGAATGAGTTGAAGGATGCTGAAAGTGTACATAGTAGTGAAATTGTTGAAAGAATTGAGAGAATATTTATGGTTAAAGGCATTGAGGATTCAAAATGGTTTGAAGTGGCTAAGCTATATGAACTTGGCAAAATATATAAGGATGTATATGGCAAGGGAAGGAAAATAGTCATAGATCCTCAAGATCTGAAGCTCACTTTTCCAGCAATTAAGGTTCTTGCAAGCAGATATCTTCTCAGAGATCCCAATACCATGAGATTTATTGAGACACCGCAAATGATGTTTAGAAGAGTAGCTAAAGCAGTTGCGCAAGCAGAGCTCTACTATTGTCAGAAGACAGGTAAAAATCCAGAGCAGTGCTCTTCTCTTGTAAAGATGTGGGAAGAGAAATTCTATGACCTTATGAGCAATCTGAGGTTTATACCTAACTCACCAACGCTAATGAATGCAGGTACAAAGCTAGGTATTTTATCAGCATGCTTTGTTATCCCTGTTAGAGATGCCATAACAACACCTGATGGTGAGGGAATATATGATGCTGTTAGAGCACAAGCAATAATATTTCAGCAGGGTGGTGGTACAGGCTTTGATTTTTCAGAACTTAGACCAGAAGGAGATGTTGTTGCTTCAACAGGGGGTGTTGCAAGCGGACCGCTTTCATTCATGAAAATGTTTGATGTTAATACTGATGTGATAAAGCAGGGTGGTAAGAGGAGAGGAGCAAATATGGGCGTTCTTCATGTATGGCATCCAGATGTAGAGAAGTTTATTGATGCTAAGAGCGGCAAGCTGAAGGACGTTAATCTGCAGAACTTCAATATAAGTGTAGGTGTTTATGACTACTTCATGGAAGCAATAATACGTGGCGATAAAGTACCCCTGGTAAATCCAAGAAAAACTAATTTAAGAATTGACCTAGGTAATGACTCTAGATTTTACGCTTTATCGAGAGCAAGACACTACCTAAGCAATGAATGGGTTCAAGAAGTTATACTGAGCGAGCTAGAGTCTCGAGGGGGAAGTGTGTGGTTAGATGAGTCACTAATAATCACCATCGATGAGGCTTTAGCTATAGCTGAGGATAGAGGAGCTATTGTGAGTTATACAGATGCTAGGAAATTATTTGAAAAGATTATTAGAAATGCTTGGGATTCAGGAGATCCTGGGCTTCTCTTCATAGATACTGTGAACTATAGGCACCCTCTTTGGTATCTAGGTAAAATTAACGCTACTAATCCATGTGGAGAGCAACCTCTTTTACCATGGGAGTCCTGCAATCTAGGGAGTGTAGACCTAGCAAAGTACGTTTATGTAGATGTTGAAGGAGTACCAAGAATTGCATGGAAGCAACTAGCAGAGGATTTGAAGGTTGTTGCAAGGTTTATGGATAACATAATAGACATAGCAAAATGGCCTTTGCCACAGCTAGAACAAGCTGTTAAGAGAGCTAGAAAGATAGGGGTTGGAGTAATGGGCTGGGCTTATATGTTAATAAAGCTTGGAATACCTTATGATAGTGTGGATGCTTTGTACTTGGCGTATTACCTAGCTGAATGGATTGAATATAACCTAACGTTGGCAAGCATAGAACTAGCTAAAGAGAGGGGAGCATTCCCTGCTTACGATCCTCAAAAATATAGACCTACTTGGATAACCTCTAAAAGTTTAGAAGAAATGCTGAGAATAGCTAACATTAATGCAAAACCGAGTAAGAAGATTTTAGAGCTACTCAACGAAAGACCGCCTGTTGACTGGAATTACATTGAAAAATTGAGGAAAGACATTGGATTAAGAAACGGGGCTATGACCAGCATTGCGCCTACAGGCACCATAAGCATTATTGCAGGAACCTCGTCAAGCATTGAGCCTTTATTTGCTATAGCATTTGAAAGACATGTAACCGTAGGGACGTTTATTGAAATTGATGGACTTTTCCTAAACTATTTAAGGCGTTATGAGATTGACACCTCGGAGATGATTAAACTAATAGCTGAAAAAGGTAGTGTAGCAGAGATTCCCTATATACCGAAAACCTTGAAGCAACTATTTAGGACTGCATATGACATTGACCCTAAGTGGCATGTTTTGCACCAAGCTGTATGGCAACAATGGATCTGTGCTGGCGTCTCAAAAACAGTAAATATGAGGTTTGAAGCAACAATAGATGATGTAAAGGAGGTCTACATGCTAGCTTGGTCCTTGGGCTGTAAAGGTATAACAGTGTACAGGGATAAGTCAAAGTCTCAGCAAGTTATATATGTTGGGATCAAGATGAGCCAGGCAATTCAGCAAAAAGAGTCTGAAGAGCCAATGAAGCAAACAAAAGAGAGCTTGAAAAAGGGATTTACTGTAACTTCGCTAGGTAGCATAAGCGAAGCAATAGAGGATATTGCTCACAGCAGTTGCCAAACATGTGAATATTGATTTATAAACTAAAAGCATTGCCTTTAATATGAGGAGAAGGTTTTCATAAGTTTTCTTGACATAGCCTTTCTCGACTATGAGCATCGGTTTTTGAGCT
>JAPWTX010000035.1 GCA_028275825.1 Ignisphaera sp.
CACAGCAGTTGCCAAACATGTGAATATTGATTTATAAACTAAAAGCATTGCCTTTAATATGAGGAGAAGGTTTTCATAAGTTTTCTTGACATAGCCTTTCTCGACTATGAGCATCGGTTTTTGAGCTATGGACAGCAATCAGCAATATTAAAATATTTGTAAATACTTGGCTCTATAGAGTAGAGTTTAAATAGCTCTATATTCACCACATGTTTTTGGATGACCTGCGCTGTGGTGACATAGAGAGACTTAAGTGGGAGCCTCGTGGCGGGGCTTGAGAGGCACCCATGTGGTGAGGGCGAGGCTAGTGAACCCATGAGGACCAGCCCCGTTAACAGAAGTATTTACAGATATCATAAGCATCGTTAGCAGGGAAACGCTTAGAGCAGAACTCTTATTGTCTGGAGGTCCTATCCGATAATCGATTTTCCTAAAAAATCTGATAAGCTTTTTCTGTTCCAAATTCCCTACATTATCAGAAGTCTTTGTGCTTCACTGATTGAAAGGAGGTCAGGTCTTATGAAGTGTTTTGAACTTTTTATCAAGAAGTGCAACTAATTCATTTACACTCATGTTGCTTAATTTCTTTGAGAAGTTTATGATCCATGCATATCCATTTGTCTCTTCCAGTACATGTGGATAGTGCTTAACTATCCATGCATTGATCAGTGCCCTTCCCCTAAAGGTCTTCAATAAAAGCTCTACTTCACTTGTATATGGGAAACCTGTTTGTTCAAGCGATTTAACAAGCGTATCGAGGTCCTCAGGAAGCAAATCCTTTCTCCCAAACTTAGCACTGCCATTTCCAACATATCTTTCTCCTCTGCCAGGTATTATAACTTTACCATAGGCAGCTTTAACTCTCCATGAGGAAGAATCTAGGGATGCTACTTGCAGGTATTGTAAAGCCGTGTAAAGGACTGATGTACCTCCAAGTCCAAGTACATGTACATGGCCATTGAAAACCTTTGTAATAATGGCTAGCGGTATCAATGGTGTAGTTCTACTACCTTTACCCCCTTTAGCAAGAGAAGGTGGTACAGCACCACCATAAGCTACCACCTTCACGCCATAACTTTTATACGTGTCAATAGCATCAAAAAGTAGTATACTTTCATAGCAATGAATCACTGGCACTATGTTCTTCTCTAACTTTGTAAACAAATACTCAAAATTCCTAATATTCTTTGCCACAAGCTCCTTCGAAGTTTCACAAAATTTATTTGGAGGAACATCGAGCGACATGTAGTAGTCGCCTTCAATTCTCCTATACCTTTCAATAGTTTCATTCAGGTCTATCTTCAACCCTCTAGTCATTATCTGATAGCCTCCAGAATCAACCCAGACAGCTTCCACAGATGGTTTGCCCCATTTCCATCTAATACTATTAATCATTATCTTTATGTTGGACATGTACTCCCATATTTTTATCATCATATCAGGAACTCCAAAGACTATTTCCGGAGGCAAAGAGTAGCACCTCATTGAATTGTTTTGCACTATTCTGACTCTTTAGGAATTTCATCTAAAAAAGAATTGATATTTGGTAGAGTTAAATGCGAAAGCGTTATATACTACTATACAACAATCCTTCTGTGGTGTACGGCTAATTGTCTGCCAATAATCCTGCTATCGTGGCTACCATTGATAAGGAAAAGCAGACTATTTATGTAGGTAAGAAGGTTATTCCTCTTGGCGGAGCACTTCCAAGCATAAATGAAAAGGAGAGGGTAATAAGATATACTTCATCACTATGCCCATACTGCTTTAGACCACTCCCCGCCATAATTATTGAAAGAGATAACAAGCTGTATATTAGGAGAAGATGCCCTGAGCATGGAGAAATTGAGGAGATATACTTTGGAGATGCAGAAATGTTTAGAAAATTTGAGAGGTTTAGCTATGATGGTTACGGCCCAGGTTACGTCTATACAGCGGCCACCGCTCCCTGCCCATTTAACTGCGGTCTTTGTCCTTTGCACAAATCTCATACCGCATTGCTAAATATTGTCGTCACAAATAGGTGTGACTTGAATTGCTGGTATTGCTTTTACTATGCTGAGAGAGCAGGCTATGTCTATGAACCTACAATTGAAGAGATAAAAAAGATGGTTGATGCTGTTATGAGACAGCCAGGGATTGTGGTAGCGGTACAGCTTACAGGAGGAGAACCCACATTAAGAGAAGATTTAGTGGATATTGTAAAGATGCTAAGAGGGATTGGTGTGAGGCATGTGCAGCTCAATACACATGGAATAAGATTTGCACAGCTCTATATGGAGGACCCTGTAAAAGCTGTGGAATACACGAAAAGCTTAAGGGAAGCTGGAGTGAATACAGTATACCTCAGCTTTGATGGCGTAACTCCAGAGTCTAACCCTAAAAACCATTGGGAAGTGCCCTACACCTTCGAGGCATTTAGAGCTGGCAACATGACTAGCGTGGTCTTTGTCCCCACAGTTATAAGAGGTGTTAATGATCATGAACTTGGAGATATAGTCAAAATAGCAGCTTATAATATGGATGTCGTTAGAGCTGTTAACTTTCAGCCTGTCAGTCTTGTAGGTATGATGCGTAAGCAAGATAGAGCCAAATATAGAATAACTATCCCAGATGTCATAAAGAAGCTGGAGGAGCAACTCGATGGAGAGATAACTAAAGATGACTGGTTCCCAGTCGGAGCAGCTGTGCCAATAGCAAGGTTTCTCGAATTACTTGATCCATCAAAAAGAGCAGAGTTTACATCACACTCAGCATGTGGTGCTGCTACATATGTATACGTTAAAAAAGTTGATGGAAATGTCAAATTCGTGCCTATAACAAAGCTTATCGATGCCTATGGCCTCTTGGAATATTTGAACAAGAGATATGAGATGCTGAGGAATATGCCGAGACTTTTGGCTAAGCTGCTTGGCGCGTCCTCCATAATATCAATACTGAATAAGTTTATTTTGTGGGAGAACGTACCTGAAGAACTTAAGAAAGAACTCAGGTCAATTATCCTAGACATATTTATACATAGAAACTATGATGCTCTAGGGAGATTCCACTACAAATTTCTGTTCTTAGGTATGATGCATTTCATGGATGAATGGAACTATGATGTTGAAAGAGTTATGAGGTGTGTCATACACTATGCATTACCAGATGGCAGAATAATACCGTTCTGCGCCTTTAACATCTTGAATGACATATATAGAGATACTCCACAAAAAACCTATGGGATCCCTCTAGAAGAATATGCTAAGAGATATGGTGAGAAGGCATTGCAGGAGCGTAAGTATGTGAGATCAAAAGATCTTATAGAAAAAATGGTAAAGGGAGAGCCTTATCAAAGATTTTACAAACCAGTAATACACAAAATAAAAGAGTTTTATCCTGCACTCCCAGCATAGAATTGAAGTAGCTTGTCTAAACACAAATCTTTATTAAATGTGTTTCGTAATGAATTTAAAATCTTTTTCAGAAAAATCACGCACTGGTGTCTAACAGAGTGAGTCATAATATTGAGTATGCTAAGGTCGTAACATTCACACCTGTAAAGTTCAGCAAGTATAAAGTATTTGTAATAGAGACAATTCCGGTAAAGCCCAGTGTTAGGATAGCTGAACTCGTCAATATGATTTCAAAGAATTTGAAGAATCCCATTGGAGTCAACATTAAACAGAAGATAGTTGCCAGAAATATAGAGAAATTAGATGATAGTGAGCTAGGTTATGCAATATACATGCTTACATATACAGCAATCCCATTTTACTTACAGAAATACGACCCTCACGCGCAATGCGTAACACTATATGTGAATATATCGAAGGAGGGAATTATGCAACTCAATACAATAGCGCTAGTTACGAAACATGATATGAAAGGTGTTAGCAAAAAGCCTACAATATTCATAGCAATTGTAAAAGACGCGAATAAGAAGCTGAAAGTTAGTATGGTTCCACAGCTATATAAAATGTCATGGAATTTACTTTCATATAAGCTTCGTAAATTCAGTGAAGAACTTGATGGACTCCCTGCACAAAGAACTTATACCCTCCTGGTACAATTAGTGCCGAAAACAGAGCTAAATGTAATTGACATAACAATTCCTGAACTTAATGAAGTCTTTAAAGTTAGAATACCTATAAGAGAACCCCAGTGGAACTTAAATGACATGCCTCCAAAGCTTAGAAGTAGCATAGAGACCGTGATCATAAAGCCGATATCCATTAAAGCGCCTTACGCCCCTAGGGGAATTCTAATAACAGGTCCGCCTGGTGTTGGAAAAACTGTTACAGCAGAAGCAGTATCAAATGCGCTTGGCATGAAGATTGTTGAGCTTAGACCTAGTACCTACCGCTCTATGTGGTATGGCTTAACAGAGAAGATATTGGAGCAATCTCTCGTTGCAGTTAAAAAGAGAAAGAATGTAGTTGTGCTTCTAGATGATGTAGATTTCCTTGTAGGAAGGCACATAGCTGTTCATGAAACACATGTTTCAGAAATAACAATATTTCTAAGATTTTTACAGGAAGAGCGTAGACCGCTTGTAATCCTGACGACAAATACTCCAGAAATACTTGACCCAGCCTTGGTGAGGCCAGGTAGAATAGATGCAGTAGTGTTAATGGGATATCCAGATAGGGATTTCAGAAAATATATTGCGCAAAGGAGTGCAAAGAAATATGGCATAGCACTCGAGCCTAGCAAAGCTGAGATGATGGCTGATATCACAAGATGGTTTACACATGCAGAAATTGATGCTTTAATTAGACTTGCGGCAAGCAAGGGTGATGGCAAACTAAGTGAAGATTCTATTCTCTGGGCTCGCCAACAATTTACAATAAATGAATCTATTAGAAAGGCTATACAGGATAGGCTTAGATGGTTTGGAGAGCAATTCCAAGGCGTAACAATAAAGTATATCCCTAGTGAGACAGAGATCTACTGACTGTTATAGTGGACTTGGTAGAAGCATTATGAATCCCCATCTTCATCCCTTACTATAAATGGCAATGCTCTCAGTTGTAAAGGTTTCCTAACATTTTGGCTCTCGATACATATTCTCGTTGATATATTTTATTCATTATTCTAAGCCTTCATCCCATTTGCAGGGCTGTTTCAAAAATTGATTTATGAGCAGTTTCAATACTTTCACAAGGTTTATTAGATAGCCTAAATTTAGTTGAAAGAAGCTCTACCCGCATTCAACACTTGCCACGTACTAACCTAATATCTGTGAATAGCTTTGCTTTAACAACTTTAAAACATGCGACTTATTATATTTCCAATAGTTTCTAGTACAACATTTTCATTGCTTAGTATTTATTTGGATTCTTGTTAAAATCCCACTTCACTTGCACTTAATTAGCTATTGATATAGATTCATGGATTTCTAGTGAATTCATCGAAATATACCCTCACATAATCTCTATACTCACTAAGTCATGGAGCAGTTAACCTCACTACCTAAGCAATCCAATATTAATAAAATAAAGACTATAAACCTCACACCAGCAATTAACTAAGGAACAGCCCTACACACTCCTAGACATTCAGTAAATGAACTTGCAATATACTTCAAATCTTCTTCACAGAGCTTGGGATGCACAGGAAGGCTAAGCTCTCTTTCGCTAAGCAATGTGGCTGAGGGGCAACATTCTTTGTATCCTAACTTCTGAAATACAGGTTGCTTGTGTAGAGGTATGGGATAATGTATACCTACTTCGATATTTCTTGAATTCATGCAATTGAAGATGCAATCCCTAATCTTTCTAGAACCCAACTTAATAGTGTATAGGTGATATACGTGCTTAGCCCATGGAGCCTCATAGGGAAGCTCAATATCTTCAATACCATTAAGAAGATTTGAAAGCATGTTTGCATTTTGTCTTCTTAACTCATTTAACTTATCCAGTTTCTTTAACTGTGTTCTTCCAAGAGCAGCCTGTATAGAGGTTACTCTGAAGTTCCATCCCAATTCATCATGAACATATCTAGCTATCTGACCATGATTTCGCAGCAGTCTCACTTTCTCAATCACAGCTTTATTATCGGATACTACAATGCCACCTTCACCCATAGTCATGTTTTTAGTTGCATAGAAACTAAATATAGCAGCATCACCGAAACTACCAACCTTCTTACCCCATGCTTCTGCGCCATGTGCTTGAGCAGCATCCTCCACAAGAATAATTCTCTTATCTGAAGCTATGTCCCTAAGTGCCTTAATATCAGCTGGGTGTCCAAAGAGATGCACAGCTACAATAGCCTTAACATCAATTTCTTCAACTTTCTTCAAGACATCCTCGATACTTATGTTAAAACTCTTATAGTCTACATCTATAAATATTGGTGATGCTCCTATTAGCATAGCGCTAGTAGCGGATGCTATAAATGTGTAGTCAGGTACTAACACCTTATCTCCTATCCCTACACCTAGTGCCTTAAGCGCAAGCGCCAAGGCCATTGTCCCATTGCTTACAGTTGCGGCATACTCTACTCCAACATATTTCGCAAATTCCTCTTCAAAAGCCTCAACAACAGGTCCATGTGCAAGCCAACCGGATTTCAAGACGTTGACTACAGCTTCGACATCATCTGAATCTATAACGGGTTCAAATAGCTTAATATGTTTTTTCATGAAATGACTCACCTTCTATATATATAGAATTCTGGGAGATGTGGTTAAAAGTCTCCCACCACCTTCGTTAACATATACATCCTCTTCGATTCTAACACCATATTTACCAAAGAAATATATTCCAGGCTCCACAGTAATTGTGTCACCTGAAGCTAGCACATCTCTAGAATTTAGTGAGATTCGCGGCAATTCATGCACATCCACACCTATTCCATGTCCAAGACCATGAATAAAGTAGACATCCAAACCCTTCTCTTTCATCCTCTCTCTAGCTATGCTATCTATAACACTAGCAGCATTATTTGGCTTCAAATTACCAAGTACAAAGTCAACAACTTCACTAACAAGCGAGACATGCTGTTCAATAGTAGCATATTCACTACACAACTTCTTTGGCAGAATCATTCGAGTTATATCAGACACATATCCCTGAATCCTAACACCAAAGTCAATTAATATAGGCTCACATCCATTGAATACCGTATTTTGTGCAATATGATGGGGCTTTGCAGTATTTCTCCCTATAGCAACTATGGGGCTGAAGGCTATGCCCTCAGCTCCTAGAGTCATAGCCATTTCCGTTAGCTTGCCGCTCAACGCTTTTTCACTTATGCCAGGGCTTATAAAAGTTAAGGAATTGATAAATACTTTCTCAGTTATCTCAATTGCTTTCTTAATCAGCTCTAATTCAGCCTCCATCTTGCGTCTTCGAAGCATTTCAATAATGAGTTTCATGTTGCAGCATAATCTCTGTTCACATAACGAAGCAGTATCTGTGGCAAGTACTTTTACTGAATCTATGCTTTTCTCAATTTCTTTCTTCATATCATCAAATGTCAGCGTTTTAATGCCATTCTGTAAAGTTAAGTTATATGAGAATACAGGTATGAAGCTAATTGAATGAGTATTGCTATACACCTCAGTAGCACGGTGATAATCCAGGAGGGAGATATATGCAGTTGCAAACGATCTTCTCGTATCAATTAATACACTAGATACAGAAATATCCTCTGGTGGGGGATTGTATAGCTCTGAGAAAAGATAAGACAGCGTCTCTCTACTTTTTAATAAAATTACATCAACATCAAAAAATCTCTTAACTTCATTCACTATATTGCTTATTTTTAATTCTATTAAATGCGTCAAAATGTTCAACCTTTGCAAATAGCTTTAGATGAAAACAAAAAAGTTTATATGATCTTTTTCATAGAGATATCTCAGAAAGTAGCTGCAATCTAAGTAACGTTAGTAGCATACGATTAGAGAGGTATATTGAGGAGGTAGCAATGTATCAGTTAAAGAAACCTGTGAACACATGCCCAAAATGTGGATCATCACTGCTACTGGCTATAGAAACCAACAAATACAAAAGTCGTGAGGTCATCATTGCCTATACATACATGTGCCCTATTTGCCGATACAAGAACGTTGTTGAGCAAGTGACTGTAAAGGCAAACGGAGATAAGATATTCATAACTAAATTTAAGAGTAATGCAGAAAAATCTTAAATAAAAACTCTTTTTAAACTGGTTTATAAAAATACTCAATTAATTTTAAAATACGGGTGCATTGAATGCATTTAACAAAAAGCTCAATATACATGACACTACTAACAATGGTAACAATATTGCTATTTTCAGCTATTTCAACATATGCACCTCGCGAGTATTTTTGGCCAATAAGCATACTCTATGTAATAGCATATATGTCTTTAGCTATGCTAGTTCCAAGACTATTATCGAAAAAGAAGGCTATGGAAATCAAAGGCTCCTTAATACTAAAGGCGGTTCCGCAAGAAGTTATGAACTTGGTATCCAAGGATGCAGAATTAGAGAAGGAGCTGAAGCCCCAGATAACAGCAGTTATTTTGATGTCTATAATACCTTTAGTGATATGGTTTGCTTTTGCTGGTATAATACAATCCCTTTTGCTGCAAGCTCTCATAAATAGTAACATACATTACATGAAATTCTTAGGCTATGTTATCTTCTATTCGCTACTCATAGGAATAATTAGAGTCATAACATATTTTATAACACCAAAGAAAATGCTAATGCTTATAAACAGCTATGAAATTAGAAGTGATGGAATTAAAGCTGGAGGGTTTATCATAACATTTCCACTAGATAAACAGAGATACTCTATGGAAATTAACGCTCGCAGAGGCTTCTTTGAAATATATGACAAAGCAACACGCTACGCATACAGGTTCTACGTTTCAGATATGAATAAGGTAAAGATGGTTTTAGAAAAATATAGTAGGGCAAGGTAATGTTAATACTACTTATTTTTGAATACTGGAAGGCGAAAAATATAACAGGAAATCAAAATGGATATGGCTATGACATACTTTTCCAAAGTGCATATCCATATGCGAACATTCTTGCGGCAATAGGATTAGCATTTATTGTTGTAGCTGTTGTACTCAAGTTTTATGTAAATAAAAATAGAGAGAAGCTTATTTTGAAGCATTTAGAAGTAAGGTCTTGATAGTGGTGTACACGAGGAGGTGGAGAGGGGAATAAAGTTCATAGAGGACTTGAAGGCTCTCCAACTCTAATATTTTTGAAAACAATGTTCTTTGCGACACTGATTGCTGTGACAGCACTCCATCTCCTAATGTTTATAGTTCTTATGTACACAACCCATTCAGGATTATTTAAATCGACTTTTCTATTAATCTTCTCAGCTATAACCCTTATAGCATCTATTGAGTGTATTCTTACAAGTCTATTCTTATCATCTAATGTAAACACTTTTCCATGTAATGTAACTCTGTAAGTAGCATTTTCAGGTATCCTAGCAAGAGCAAGTTGCTGGGCTTTTTCTGCAATTCTGTCTATTAGGGGATCAACAACAGCATCAACAGGCACAACTCTATGTAGTGGCGTGTCTTTACCATATATACATTTCTTCACCTCAAACCAGAACTTGTAGGGTTCAGCTACACTTAGCAAGATTAGCGATGGTCTAACTCTTACTATAACATATGAAGCTCCTACACAGCTATTTATTTGAGAGAAAGCCCATTCATGGTTCTCTTTAGAAGGCTCTAGGGTTACTATAACATTGAAGCTCATTACTATAGCCTCCTCAATATCTTTATGTACAGAACACCATCACGTGGAATTACATACGCCCTATTCTGAAATGCTACAGCAATTTCATTTCTAAGTGCTTTTACAAGTCGACCACTTATATTGGTGTTATTGATGAGTTTTACCTCTACATCAGAACCTATGAACTCTTCATCAAGAACAAAATCTTTTTCGCAGCACTCCCCATAGCCATGAACATCGCTTTGACCAGTAATTGCATATGCAATAGATGAGCGCGGAACTATTACAGCGGTATTTTCAACAAGCATTCCTATTTCATAATTTGAAACCTCATCAATAAGCCCCATCAGCTTATCGCCATCAATTGTATAAACCTCTATACTTCTGCCAACAAACCTTTCATCAATTATGAAATTTCCTCTCCTCCTAGGTTGATAATATGACACTACATATGCACCAGAGGTTTATGATGTTAAATTACACTTTTTAAACTATCTTATGCCACATTCTCTGTTATATGGTGGTAAGCTTTATAAGCCCATAGGGTGTTAAATGTTATTTATGGTGAAAAACTTTTGTGTCACTAGATATTCGCCTCTACAATACATTGACTAGATCTATCGAATCTCTTCAACCATTAAACCCACCAATAGTTAAAGCATATTTCTGTGGTCCAACAGTTTATGACTATACTCATCTAGGGCATGTTAGATCGTACTTGTCATTTGACTTCATAAAGAGATACCTCAAGCTTAGAGGTTATACAGTGTTTCATGTGCAGAACATCACAGATATAGATGATAAGATAATTAAGAGGGCTAATGATGAAGGGGTGCAATGGAATGATATTGCTGATAGATATACCAAAGAGTATCTAGAGGTACTTCAAAAGCTTAAAATAGCTGTTGATATCCATCCGAGGGTCACGGAGCATATAAAGGAAATTATAGAGTTCATAGAAAAGCTGATTGAGAATGGCCATGCTTATACAGCTCCTAGCGGCTCTGTATACTTTGATGTCTCAACAGTTTCAGATTATGGCAAGCTGTCAAAAAGGGTTAAGAGCGAAGAATGGCGCCAAGAAGAATTTGTAACAGAAAAAAAGAATCCCTATGACTTTGCGCTATGGAAAGCAGCAAAACCTGGTGAACCTTGGTGGGATTCTCCCTGGGGGCGTGGAAGACCGGGGTGGCATACAGAATGTGCCGTTATGAGTAGTAGGTATTTAGGAACACAGTTTGATATTCATGGTGGAGGGCAGGATTTGATTTTTCCTCATCATGAAAATGAAATTGCTATGGCTGAAGCAGCTTATGGTGTAAAGCCCTGGGTGAAGTACTGGATACATGTAGGATATTTAACGATTAGGGGTGAGAAGATGAGCAAGAGCCTAGGTAATATAATCACTGCTAAGGAAGCCATAGATAAATGGGGCTCAGAAATACTTCGCCTCTGGGTATTTTCGGCTCATTACAGAAAACAACTGGAGTTCGAAGAGAATGCCATGGAGAGTTTTAAAGCGTTGTACCAAAGACTTGTAATGGCTGTGGAAATTGCTAAGAAAATTATTAAGAGTTCGAATGTGGTACATCACTTAACAGATGAAGATATTGCTATACTGTCTAAGTTAGAGGAGTATGAATTAGCATTTCATAAGGCTATGTCAGAAGATTTTAACACGTCTAAGGCGCTGGAAGCTGTAAATGGGGTTGTGTCACTGGTGTTCAAGGAAATTGATCAGAGGGAGAAACTGGAGCTCGCATTAAGAGCTTATTCAATACTTTCAAACTTTAACACGGTTTTAGGTGTTTTAGATAAGCAATTAAAAGATAGAGTAGAAGTTGATCTAGAAGTCATCGAAAAACTTGTCAATTTAATAATCAAGGTAAGAACAGAGCTTAGAAAAAGGAAGGATTATGAGTTGAGTGATAGAATAAGGCAAGAACTTTTAACTCTCGGCATAAGGGTTTTTGACTACAAAGATGAGAGTAGATGGATGTGGGAGAAATGATATGCGCTATAGCATCTGAAAAAATTTCAGAATCAGATATGAATAAATTGTTAGATCATATTGTTTTTGAAGTCAGAAGAAGTAGAGAAAAGAGTTTTACATTAATAATCATAGCTTCAAATGCAAAAAATGTATTTAGGTATAGGGACGCTTTTACAAAGTATGTAGATGTAGGTGTTAGGCTCTATTTTGATGATAGCCCTCAGAAACTAGCTAGGGTCATAGAGAATTGTACTCAGCTATTTTGCTCTACTAGAGATCATGGCTTAAGGGGTATGAATATAGAGAAGGCCTTGTGTATATGATGCATGAAGTAGTAAACAAACAATTATTGGGTCCCCGTCGCTCCACCAAACATCATTTATCAGAGGAGCTCCTGAGGTCATCCCCATACAGATATAGAGATATAAAAAAAGTATTAAGCTTGTATGCAAAAAACTGTGAGATTTGTAATGATAAACCAGCCAAATACATATGCCCTATATGCAATAGATATGTATGTGAAGAGCATTACAGCAAAAGGCATGAAATGTGCTTAGCGTGTTTAGAAGCGTTATGTGATGTGTGCAGAGATACGTTAGCATCTTCTAGGTGTACCCTATGTGGTAGAAAAGTGTGTCATAATTGTGCTATAGAATTAGATGAAATACGTAGAGTTTGCTACCACTGTCTCATTAGGCATGGTAGTGATGTGCGCAAACTCCTAAGATCTTTAGAGTCGTTAAGTATGTGAGGGTGGGCTGTTTTGTAGCTGATGTTTAGAAGTTAGATTTATAATCTCTGATTCTACTTATTATTGTTGGTGTTGGTTATTTCAGAGTCTTCAGAAGAGAGGTTGTTGAGGCCTGGGGAGGTTTGTAGGAGGCTTGGTATTAGCTATTCTACTCTATCTAGGTGAGTTAGGGAGGGCAGGATTAAAGCTGTTAGGACTGCTGGTGGTGTGTTTAGAATTCCTGAGAGTGAGGTTAGGAGAATTGCTGAGGGTCTACCTATTACCAAAGAGATTAGAGCAGTTATCTACGCTCGTGTCAGCTCATCAGAGCAGAGAAGTGATTTGGAGAGGCAGGTGCAGTACTTGACGCAGTACTGCTCTTCTAAGGGTTATAGAGTTGTTGATGTGCTGAGCGATGTTGCAAGCGGCTTAAAGACCGATAGGAGAGGTTTGTTGAAGCTCTTCAACTACGTTGTTAATAGGCAGGTAGACGTGGTTGTAGTGACGTATAGGGATAGATTGTCTAGGTTTGGCTTTGAATATCTAGAGCACTTCTTTAATCAGTATGGTGTTAGAGTAGAGGTTGTATTTGGAGAAGAACCTAAAGATGCTTATCAAGAGCTTGTAGAAGACTTGATAGAGATTATAACTTCCTTCGCTGAGAAGCTCTATGGGTTGAGGAGCCATAAGAAAAAGAGGTTGGTTAAGGGATTTAAGAAGTTGCTAGAGGAGGTTGAGAAGAGTGAGTAAAGTTACTAGAACAGTTATTGTCATGTCTACACCTCTACCCAGGAGGTTGTTCAGAGTCTTCGTCGAACTTGAAGCTATGTACAGAAATATGGTTGAGCAACTAGTTCTCTACGCTGTGAGAAACGAGTTAACAAGCTTCACTAAGTTAAAGACTTTGAAGTATAGGGAGTTGAGGTCTCTATATCCACAGTTACCATCACACTACGCATACACGGCATGCCAAGATGCATCTACTAGAGTTAAGAGCTTCTTGAGGTTGAAGAAGAAGGGCAAGGTGAAGAAGGATTATCCAGAGGTTAGAAAGGTCTCTATATGGCTTGATGACCATTTGTGGAAGATGAGGAGCTTGACAAGCATTGAGATAGCAACACATAGAGGTTAGATTAGAGTCTCATAAACAGTTCTGGAAGTATATCAATAGCGGCTGGAGGTTGGTTTCTGAAGCTAAGATGAAGCTTGATAAGAGGAATATGTGACTAATCGTCTACTTGACCTTTAAGAAGAGTGTTGAGGTGTATAGACCTAGGGGCTTTATTAGCGTTGACGTCAATGAGAACCACGTAGCTGTGCTAGCTGATGACAAAGTATACCTCTTCGAGACTAGCTTTAGAGACATAGTCCTGGGCTACTACTACCGTAGGAAGAGGATTCAAGAAAGATACGACAAGCTCTGTGGGGTTAACTACAGGGTTAAGAGAAGAATCTTTATGAAGTTAAGGGAGAGAGTAAGGAAGAGCGACTTGAGGTGGAAGCTGGCAAACATAATTATTAGGGTTGCCAAGGAGAAGCAGTACGCCGTTGTCTTGGAGAGGCTTGGTAAGAACCCTGCTAAAGATATGATTAACCATGTTAAGGATGATCAGCTTAGGCACAGAATATACCAAGCGTCATTCAAGGGTGTCCAAAAGGCTATCGAGGAGAAGGCTAGAGAGCATGGAGCTCCAGTAATCTATGTAAACCCGAGGAACACTTCCAAGATATGCCCAATACACAACACTAGAATAATCTACAATAATGGTAGTAGAATTGGTAGGTGCTCCAAGGGTGGAGAGCACTGGCATAGAGATGTTGTTGCATGCTACAACTTGCTTCTCAGAGCCCGCCTAGGCAATGGGAGCAGTGCTCCAAGCCCAGGCGGGTTAGTGGTAGATGGGAGCCACATTCCGCTTGGCTTGACAGCCACCCATGAACCCACAGTGATCGCTAGAGCCCTGTGGGTGAGGTGGAAGCCCTTAGATGCAACGAATAAACATAAACAAATGAGAATGAGCATTTAGGGACAAACGGAGTATTTGGATACAAATTTGTTGCATATAGATTAATAAACCTCTTCAAATTAATGCAATAGGTAGCTTTAACTTCAATGATTTTAATGGTGAAGGATTTTGAATATGGCTAGTGTGCTTGAGTACATCAATAAGCTTGAAAGTGCTTATGAAACTAGACTGAGGAGAGCTATGAGTAGTAAGGAAGATAAAAGGTATTTGCAAGTGCTTTCAGAGCTAACATCGTTTGTTTCATCAGTTAGAAACTTCTTGAATAAAGCATCAGTATTAGATAATGTTCTTAGAGAGCTAAAGGTAGGACGTGTATGCTATAAATGGTTCTATAGTGAAGATGGTTCACATATTGTATTGCTGAGATTAGATCAACATATAAGTTTATTCTATGACGGTTTAACGTTAGGTGCAGCATATTCAAAAAGTCACTATATAGTAATTAATGACAGGACTGTAAAGTTGAGAATAAACAACTTCACAGATGAAGTATCCCTAGACAATGCAGATGAAGTTATATCAAAAAGATCATTAATAATAAAGACATTGAGTAGCTTATCTAATGCTTTATCAAGGTATGCTGATGAATTTCCTATATGTGCAAAACATTTACAGCAAAAAACCTAGACATTGACAAAGTAAGCAATCTTGAAGCATATAGTATGTGAGTTACACCCTTGAAAGCGGAACCTCTGAGTTGGAAGATCCATGGCTTCCTCCACTCCATAGAACAATTGCTCTGAGAGTATATTACGTTCATTTCACTTAGCAATGCTTTACACTTTATTTTATGTGTTATGCAATCCTGCAATTCTCTAAAAACAAGTTGTGGAATATCTTGTTGAGCTTCCTACCCTTATTAAAGCTATGCTCTGATATTCCTTAAGTCCTCCATCACTATCATGAACTTGAGGGACTGTCTTAGCATATTCGACCATTTGATTAGCTATGATGTAGAATTACCGACCTGTGACCCCCCTCCCTACTGCTAAGCTTCCTCATCTTCATGAGTCTGAGTAAAATGAGATTAAATGGAAGCATTGTTATATTTGACATAGCAATTACCTAGGATTATATGTTGATAGCTTACGAGGTTTTGATGAGGTGGAAGATACCTGATGTAACTGAGAATAATATGCTATGAGTTTAATGTGATTTGTATATAGCTATGTGTATCTGCAAATACATATCCCTTATCCTCATAAAATTAAATACTTCTGCACTAACTAAACATCCTCAGATGATACACAGTGCAGTGACATAGAGAAAGATTCTGATGGAGACCTTGTGGCTGCTTGATAGGTACACATGGTGTGTGGGTAGGTAGGCTAGTGATCCTACACAGAAGTGCAGCGTAGCGGGGTCTACGTCAACTGTGAATACTTGTGATTAGCTGTAAATACATAGCCTAATCACTTTCTATAACTACCAACACCTTAACCTTCCTCCCATGGAACTTCCTGAGCCTCTCCTGATAATCCTTAGGTGGGTATAGAACTATTCTGTTTCCAGAGTACTTCGATACTGATGCTTCAAAAATGTAAACAAGGCTCATGAAACCACCAAAGATATAAAAACTAGAAAAATTTATAGATTTTGCTAACAAAACTAGTTATTGTGAACACCAATGAACCTCTCTATGAGGGTTAGAGCAACAGCAAGAGTTGAGGCTGTTGCCCCCGAGGGAGGTGAGTCTATACTACTCCAATTCATAAAATTGTATAGAGATGCTGTTCAGTATATAGTTGATGGGATTTGGAGTTTAGGTGATACCCCATCTGAAGAGAGTTTGCATAAAACGTTCTACAGCGAGTTGAGGAGGCTTGGTTTTAGGGCTCACCATGTTTCAGAGATTTACAAGCGTGCCAAGGAGGTTGTTGAGGGTGCTAAGATGAATAACGGTTCTAAACCTGTATTGAGAAGGTTAACTGCTAGAATACATCCACTAGACTATAGAGTAGACTTCAGCGCGAAAACGTTGAGAATAGCTGTTCTAAACAATGAGTGGGTTGAGCTAAGGCTCAAATGGTATAAGTATTTAGATAAATATCTCAATGGCTCTTGGAGACCAGGGGAGATATTGGTTAGCTGTAGGAATGGAAAAATACTTGTTTACATAACATTCCACAGAGATGTTGAGCCCATAGCTTTCAAGACTGTTATGGGTATAGACATAAACTTCAACAACATAACGTACACAGTAATTGATTTAAACAGCAACCTAATCACAATAGGTGTTATACCTTTCAAAGGATTGGAGAGGGCTCTTCACCTGAAGAGGCTTTCTGAAGAGCTTCAGAAGAGGTATCCAAATTCTTGGAGGTTTTTGAAGTGGGTTAGGGGGGTTAGGGGTAGGTGGCTTAGTAAAGCTAGAAACATATTGATAGACTCAGCCCATAGAGCATCTAAAAAGCTTGTGGATATAGCCAAAGAGTATAGAGCATTAATTGTTTTTGAGGATCTGGAGAAGCTTAAAGAGAATAGCAAACATTGTTACAAACTCTCATGGGAAAAATCCTTGTGGTGCTACAAGAGAATACAGATGTTCACAGAGTATAAAGCAGCTTTTCACGGAATTAAAACAATTTATGTAAATCCATTTAAAACTTCCAGAAGGTCTCCAAATGGTAAAAAGCTTAGGTTCATAAACTATAGATTCGTTGAACTTGGGGGTTTAGTGACATCTAGAGATGTTATAGCTTCTTGGAACATAGCTTTGAGGGGTTTGAAGAAGTTAAAGCGTATGAGGGGCTCTTGGGTTATGTTGAGCCCTGATAGCCCTGCAGATGAGGGTGTGAGAACCCGACCCAATGCAGGGAACCCCGAGGCAAGAACAAAATACTCACAGCTAATCACAGCTATTCACAGATGATTGCCTCGGGGAAACCCGCTAATGGAGATACAGATATTCACAGATATCATCAGGTACCATTAGTGGAAACGCTTTATAGGATCTCCT
>JAPWTX010000009.1 GCA_028275825.1 Ignisphaera sp.
CACTAGCTTCAAACATATAAACAATGCTCATGAAACCACCAGAACTATAGAAGTCAACAAAATTTATAAGCATTGTTAGCAAATTTTCTACTTGCTGTGAACGCCAATGAGCCTCTCTATGAGGGTTCTGGCAACAGCCAAGATTGAGGCGGCTGCCCCCGAGGGAGGCGAGTCTATACTAATTCAATTCCTAAAAGCATATAGAGATGCAGTTCAGTATGTAGTTGATGGTATTTGGCTTTTAGGTGATACTCCATCTGAAGAGAGTTTGCATAAGATGTTCTACAACGAGTTGAGGAGGCTTGGTTTTAGGGCTCATCATGTATCTGAAATCTATAAGAGGGCTAGGGAGGTTGTTGAGGGTGCTAAGAGGAATAGGGGTTCTAAACCTGTTTTAAAGAAGCTGACTGCAAGGATACACCCACTAGACTATAGAGTAGACTTCAGCGCAAAGGTGTTGAGAATAGCTGTTTTGAATAGTCAGTGGGTTGGGCTGAGGCTCAAGTGGTATAAGTATTTAGATAAGTACCTTGATGGCTCTTGGAAGCCTGGTGAGATACTTGTTAGCTGTAGAAATAGAAAAATACTTGTTTACATAACATCTCACAGAGATGTTAAACCCATAGATTTTAGGACTGTTATGGGTATAGACATAAACTTCAACAACATAACATACACAGTCATAGACTTGAGTGGAAGTCTAGTTACAATAGGTGTCATACCTTTCAAAGGGTTGGAAAAGCTCTTCATCTGAAGAGGCTTTCTGAAGAGCTTCAGAAGAGGTTCCCAAATTCTTGGAGGTTTTTGAAGTGGGTTAGGGGGGTTAGGGGTAGGTGGCTTAATAGAGCGAGGAACATATTGATGGATTCAGCCCACAGAGAATCTAAGAGGCTTGTGTATATAGCCAGAGAGTATAGAGCATTGATTGTTTTTGAGGATTTGGAGAAGCTTAAA
This sequence comes from Ignisphaera sp., assembly GCA_028275825.1. GTDB lineage: Archaea > Thermoproteota > Thermoprotei_A > Sulfolobales > Ignisphaeraceae > Ignisphaera. The sequence continues at coordinate 955 of JAPWTX010000009.1, forward strand.
GAGAATAGCAAACATTGTTACAAGCTCTCATGGGAAAAGTCTTTGTGGTGCTACAAGAGAATACAGATGTTCACAGAGTATAAAGCAGCTTTTCACGGAATTAAAACAATTTATGTAAACCCATTTAAAACTTCTAGGAGGTCTCCAAATGGCAAAAAGCTTAAGTTCGTAAACTACAGATATGCCATACTAGGCAATGTAATAACATCTAGAGATGTTATAGCATCTTGGAACATAGCTTTAAGAGGTTTGAAGAAGTTAAAGCGTGTGAGGGGCTCTCGGGTTTTGTTGAGCCCTGATAGCCCCCGCAATGAAGCAGTGAAAACCCGAGCAAAGCGGGGGAACCCCGAGGCAAGAAAAATATATCCACAAATATTTACAGCTATTCACAAATAATTGCCTCGGGGGAACCCTTACATAGATTGATGTTGTTGAAGTCTTATAAGCGCTGAGAAAACATATTTAACTAATGTGTTCAGTAAGGGATGAAGAGCCTGGGGTACTTCAAAGTATCTTGAGATGTGGGGTCCCTGGGTGGCCCGAATGCCTCCTGAGCAGATGCGGATTCAAGGAGCTATGAAGGGGGAGAGGATGAGGCTATGACCATAAACCCCTATGAGAGCTGAACTCCGATCATTGCAGGGCATCAGACCCTACAAGTGAAGTGAGGGTGGTAGCCCTTGATGCAACCATGATCAAGCTCAAAATGAATGGGATGAGCATCAAGGGATAGACGATGAGCAAAAATAGGGCACAGTATGAAACTGGTAATGGGTAAACATATATGGAGATCCCAAAGTCAATTGTAACGTATTGCCCTAGGTGCCGTGCACACACAGAGCATAGTGTATCGATATATAAACATGGGAAAAGGAGAACTCTAGCGCAAGGACAGAGAAGATATTTGAGAAAGCAGGAAGGTTATGGATCTAAAAGAAAGCCAGAGCAGAAGAGATTTGCTAAAGTCACTAAGAAAGTGGTTTTAAGACTGAAATGTAGTAAATGTGGTTATACTATTCATAGAAAAGGTATTAGATTGAAAAAAGCTGAGCTTGTTGAAAAACATGGGTGATGCACAGTATGGGTAATGTAAAAAGGAAAATACTCATTCCACAACCTAAGAGCAGGTTCATAAGAATAAAATGTAATACGTGTGGAAATGAACAGACAATATTTGATCATGCAACTTTTCCTGTAAGATGCTTAGTCTGTGGAGCAGTTCTCGTAAAACCCACAGGCGGAAAAGCGCAATTTATAAACGCAGAGATTGTTAAGGTTTTTAGCTGAAATTAAAATCATTAGAATCTTAAGTGGTAATTGCAGAGGGGGCTATATGAGTATTCCATTCAAAAAGAAGGGGTTGCCAGAAATTGGAGAATTAGTAGTAGCACAGATAAAGAAAGTATTTGATTACGGTGCTTACACAAATCTCTTGGAGTATGAAAATCTGCAAGCCTTTATTCCATGGAGCGAAGTTAGCACGAAATATGTAAAAGATATTAAAGACATTTTGAAAGAAGGCCAAGTTGTTATAGGTAAAGTAATCAGAGTTGAGAAAAAACAAGGAAGAATAGAAGTTGATATATCATTGAAAAGGGTATTTGAGGGAGAGAAGAAGGTGAAGATGCTTAGGTGGAAGAGAGTTCAGAAAGCTCAAAAAATAGTTGAAATAGCCGCAAAGAACCTTGGTAAAACTCTTGATGAGGCATACAAAAATGCATGGATCTTTTTAGAGAAAAACATTGATCCAATGGCTCTAATCGAAGAAACTGTGTTAAAGGGACCACAGGAATTTATGAAAATAGGTATTAATGAAGAATGGGCCAAGGCTCTATATGAAGAGGCAAAGAAACATATTACGATAAAAATGGTTAGAATTAGAGGTATTGCAAAACTCATTTCCTATAAACCTGATGGTGTTGAAAAAATTAAAGGTGTTTTAATTGAAATCAAAAACAAGTTTAAAAGAGATGATATTAACCTCAATATATATACTGTAGGAGCTCCTAGATACAGAATAGAGATTGAAGCGCATGACTATAAGGTAGCTGAGGAGGTCTATAACCAAATTGCAACCTTTCTTAAGGATGTGACACAGAGCATAGGTGTGGACTTTGTCGAGTTTGAAAGAGAAGAGATAGAAAAAGGGTAGTACAATGAGGTGGAGAATCAGAAAATGCCCTAAGTGCAAAACATATACACTTAGCGAAACATGCCCTAGGTGTGGGACAAAAACTTTTGTACCACATCCACACAGGTTTTCACCTGAAGATAGATATGTTGAGTACAGGCTTTGGAGCAAATATCCACAACTCATAGAGAAAGTTACGCAGAGAAAGGAAAAAGTGCATCTTCTTTAGTGTCAAGCTCTTTTCACAATTATAACCAAGTTATTCCATAGTCTGTTATGACAAACTTGTATGAGGTTTTCAAAGCAGGTTTAATGATTTTTAGCACCCTTGTTTTATTTGGCAGTACAGAAAGTTCTAACATAGTGTCACACCATGCTTCAAGATATTCAAAGCCTGCAGGGGTATTTTCATCAAATCTTACTTGGGCTGAAGCTATTATCGTGACTCCTTTTTCATTTATAGAATTGAGCAAGACTAGTAGGTAAGTAAAGGGATTGCGACTTCCATTCTCTTTAAATTCAACTCTATATAGATGATTTATACTATCTATAATAATTAAAGCTGTGCGGTACTTCAAAGAGTCTAATATTAAAGAAATCAAGTGATCTTGAGAAAGTGCAAGCGCAAAATAGATGTTTTTAGTTTCAATACCTAATCTAGTAACTCTATTTATAAAGGTCATACCTTCCGTAGATATGAATATTGTCGCTAGGTTATCAACTTTCGAGCATTTGAGAATACTTAGAAGAAGGTTGGTTTTACCTGAGCCTGCAGCACCATAAATAACAGCTCTTACTGGTTTTTTAAAAAGTATCTCATCTAGATTTTCATTACATGTAGAGATCTTCATTAGATAACCTTTGCCCTTTTGCTGCTGTTTTCAGTTTCATTAGGTTTATAAGGTTGCATTATTAAACATCTTGATGAGATTCCCTGTGAGGGGTGAAGAGCCGTAGATGGCTCTCCCCAAGGGCAGCAACTCAAGATGTGGGGTCCCCGGGATGGCCCTGAAAGCCCCAAGGCATATGCAGACCCAAGGAGCTATGAGGGAAAAAGATGAGACTATGACCACAAAACAATATGAATCTATATAAGAGCTGAACCCCTATAATTTAAGCCTTTCCCAGTAAATATATGAGCTCATTGTTTATCTTTTTTATGATACCCTTTTTAACAAGAATATTTACTGCGCTATTGAAATATCTGTTATCAACTTGAATACCGTACCACTCTTCAAATTCTCTTACAATTTCATCTAGCGTCCACGTACTCTTCTTTTTCTCATTATAATTCGCTTCAATTATTCTCTTTATGAACTGAGTAACATCCTCTAATCTAGTCCATGGATATTGAAACCAGATCCATTCTTTAACTTCCATGTAATAGTAATCAGGTTTTATCTTTGCTACTGGCGAAATCCACTGAAGTGCTGCTATACGTAATTCCTTTGGTTTCCAGGTATTCAATATATAATCTCTTGCTAGGATTACAGATTCCCCCGTATCAATGATGTCATCAATAAGTAAGGCTCTTGCGTTTTCAAGATTAATTACATACTCAAACTTTATTATAGCTCTTTCCCCCTTTTTCGCAGCTTCTGTCCAATGCTGCGACTGAATTGAAATAAGGTTTTCAACACCTAAGAAATCACATAATAGCCTAGCTGGAACATAGCCCCCGCGTGCAATTGCTATTATTACGTCAGGAACATAGTTGCTTTCCTCGATTTTCCTTGCTAAACCCCAGCTCCATTCTACAATTTCATTCCACTCAACTAACTTTACAGGTATTTTTGGCATTTTATATAACCCTATTAGCAGTCTGCATAGGGATATATAAACCTAGTTTAAATGAGTTATGTAAATAAAAATATTTTGGAGATCTCTGGAAGAAAATTAAGGGCCCCCGTTTCGGCCGACCCGTGCAAATCTGTGAACCTTGAACTATATGGCGAAGATGTACACGGGGTCTCTGCGGGGGTTACAATCCGTGCATTTTTAGTGCAGATGTACTCAGGTTTAGTGAGGTATTAGATGACTTTGATTTTTAGCCCTTAATAACAGCAATTGGGACGAGTCGAACAACAGGTTTTAATAGCTGTGCCCGAGCACCTACATCTACAACTCTATCAACATCCTTATAAGCTTCTGGAGTTTCTTCAGAGAGCTCTCTCATTGTTGCAGCTCTTACCATAACCCCCTTCCTTTCTAGCTCTTCAATAACTTCTCTAGGAGGCTTTGTTCGTATGGCAGCAGCTCTGCTCATCCATCTACCTGCACCATGTGGTGCTGACCACCATGGGTCCTTAGCTTTTGGAGCTGGTATTGTAATGTAACTTGCTGTACCCATGCTTCCAGGTATCAGAACGATCTGTCCAAACGCTTTATGATCCTCTGGGATTTCTGGATGCCCTGGTGGAAATGCCCTTGTAGCACCTTTTCTATGCACAACTAGTTTAATTCTCTTATTCTCAACTTCGTGTTCCTCTACTTTTGCGATATTGTGAGCCACATCATATATCATCCTTATTCCTAGCTCTTCATAGTCTGTGCCAAACACCTTTGCAAAAGATTCTCTGGCCCAATGTGATATTAATTGTCTATTAGCCCATGCGTAATTGGCAGCCGCAGCCATTGCAGCAAAATAGTCTTGCCCTTCATTACTACTGAATGGTACTGCTGCAAGCTCTCTATCAGGCACTTCTATACCATATTTCCTCATAGCTCTTTCCATAATTACTAGATAATCACTTGCAACTTGATGACCGAGTCCTCTGGACCCTGTGTGCACCATTATTGTTATTTGGCCCTCCCCAAAAATTCCTATATTCTTAGCTATGTTGGGAAGATATATCTTATCCACTACTTGAATTTCGAGAAAATGATTACCACTACCAAGAGTCCCAAGCTGAGGCGCTCCTCTCTCTTTAGCCTTTCTACTCACTTTTGATGAATCAGCCCAGTCCAGTTTTCCTTTAGATTCAGTATAATCGATGTCATGTTCCGATGCATAACCTTGTCTCAACGCCCACTGAGCCCCTTCTTCAAGAACATTATCAAGTTCTCTTTCTGTTAACCTAATTTTACCCGTAGCACCTACACCACTTGGTATATTTCTGAATATTATATCAACCAACTCTTTTAATTTTGATTTTATATCCTTTATTGTTAAATCTGTTCGCAGAACCCTAACACCGCAATTAATATCGTAACCCACACCACCAGGACTTACAACACCATCATCAACAGTGAAGCCTGCAACACCTCCTATTGGAAAGCCATAGCCCTGATGCCCATCAGGAAGAGTATAGCTTGAACCAACAATTCCTGGTAGACAAGCCACATTTGCAGCTTGTTCTAATGTTGCGTCTTCCTTCATCTTATTTAGTAAAAATTCATCGGCATAAATTATTGCAGAAACTCTCATACACTTCTTGTATTCCCTAGGTATCATCCAAACAACATCATCAATTCTCCTCAGATTTATTACCATAAATGCCACCAAATCTGTTGCTCGAAAAACGTTTCGTCAACTCACTCACTTCTGTGAGTTGGCTAATAAGCTTAAGCATTAAGTATGGTGATTAATCATATAATTGATACGAAATTGAATAAGATACATGCTACAAGAAATTTTCATGAGCATCGCGACCATGACTCTTCATTTTAAAGAAGTTGAGCTCAATAAAGCTTTTATTTCTTTTTCCAAAATCAACAAGTATATATCCTGAAGCCCTGAATGCTTATAATAATCTATATCATGGTGCACGAATTAATGGGGCATTGGCGCTACTCGCAAATTGAGAAATATGATAAAAGTAAAATAGCTGTAGCTGTAATTAGAGATGCGCCTATGTCGTTTAAGGAAGCTTATGAAGTGTGTAAAGTGATTAGAGGAATGATGCTAGCTGAAGCAAAGGAGTTCTTAAGGAAAGTTATAGAATTGAGAGAGCCTGTTCCATATATAAGGTACAAGTTGAATGTGGGTCATAGGAGGGGTTTAGCAAATAAGTGGTCTAAGTGGAGATCTCCCATAGGGAGATACCCCATAAAAGTGGCAAAATATATTTTGAGACTCTTAGACAATGCTGAAAATAATGCTATTAGTAAAGGTCTTGATGCAGAAAAACTTAGGATTGTGCATATTGCTGCTCACAAGAGTTATTACCTAAAGAAATGGATGCCTAGAGCATTTGGCAGGGCTACGCCTTGGTTTAGAATACATACAACTGTTGAAGTAATAGTTGCTGAGGTGTAAGGGTAATGGTTAATATAAAGAGGTACTTCATTGAACAAGGTATAAAGAAAGTAGCTGTTGATGAATACTTAGCAAGTAAATTTTGGAGAGCAGGTTATGCAGGTGTTGATGTAATCAAGACCCCTTTAGGCACGAGGGTAATAGTATATGCATTAAGGCCGGGCCTCATAATTGGTCGTAAAGGCCAAACATTAAAAACAATTCAAACAGTACTAGAAAAAGTTTTTGGGATTGAGAACCCTCAAATAACGGTGGTTGAAGTTGAGAACCCCGATATGAATGCGAGGGTTGTAGCAGCAAATATAGCGCTTGCCTTGGAGAGAGGAGTACACTTTAGAAGAGCTGCCTTTATAGCTTTACGAAGAATTATGGCAGCAGGAGCACTAGGATGTGAAATTGTTATTAGTGGTAAACTTGTAGCTGAAAGGTCACGTTATGAAAAACTTAAAGCTGGCAAGGTATATAAATCAGGTGAACAAAGTTTAAGACTAGTAGATAGAGCTGTAGCTCATGTACTACTAAAGCCTGGTATGTATGGGGTAGAAGTACTGATAACAAAACCGGGCGTAACAGCAGATTACATTGAGGTTCTTTCTCAGAGTCCACAAACAGAAGTAAGCAAGGTGGGATAAGACCATGAGTGATAGACCATTATCAGCAGAGGAAATAAAGGCTATGAATCCAGATGAAAGGATTAAACTACTATATGAACTAAAATTAGAATTAGCGAGACTAAGATCACAAGCAAAAATGGGTATACTGACAAACGTTGGGAGAATAAAAATTGTTAAGAAAAATATAGCAAGGTTGATGACTGCTGTCAATGAAGAGTTGAGAAAGGTGCAAAGCAGTGCTTAGAACAGGAGATAACATAATTTATCATGAAATCATAGGCTTGAAAGTGAAAATATTATCACATGTAGATCCAACCTTAATTAACACAACAGGTATAGTCGTTGATGAAACTATGAATACCTTGCAGATGCTTAGTGACAAGCGCAAGAGAGTAATTAGGGTGTCTAAAAGGGGAGGGATATTTCTTTTTACAATACCTGAAACCGGTGAAGAGATAGTAGTAGACGGTATGCAAATTTTTGGAAGACCCGAGGATAGGCTTAAAAGGATTAAATCTGTTAGTATAAGAAGGTGACACTTTTACAATGCCTATGCAAAAAGTGAAAAACACCGGTATCGCTCATCCTGGTCTAAAACCTCCTGAGAAACCATGTAATGATAAAAAGTGTCCATGGCATGGTGATACCAGAGTAAGGGGGTTGGTCCTTGAGGGGAGAGTTATTAAAGCCAAGATGCAGAATACTGCTGTTGTTGAAAGAGAATACAATATATGGATCAGAAAGTTCAAGAGATATGAAAGAAGAAGAAGTAGGATCCATGCTCATATTCCTCCATGCATAGATGTAAAGGAGGGCGATATAGTACTTATAGGCGAGACAAGACCACTTGCAAAAAGTGTAGCTTTTGTTGTACTAGGCGTTATTAAAAAGGCAAGCTAAGGTGATGAAATATGGCAGCGAAAAGAGCGAAGACTGGTGTAGCAGCACCTAGAAGAAGGAGAGTTGTAGGAGTAATTAATGGTACGAGGCTTGCAGTAGCAGACAATAGTGGAGCTAAGGAGGTCATGGTTATGGGTGTCATAGGGATAAAGACAAGGTTGAGGAGGGTTCCATTTGCATCAGTAGGCGACATGGTGATAGTTACTGTGAAGAAAGGGACGCCAGAATTAAAAGGACAAATGTCAAGAGCTATCATAATAAGACAGAGAAAGCCCTATAGAAGGCCTGATGGTACTTGGATAGCTTTTGAGGATAATGCTTGCGTTCTTGTAAATCCTGATGGCACTCCCAAAGGTAAAGAAATAAGGGGACCTGTTGCAAGAGAAGCCATAGAGCGTTGGCCTCAAATTGCTAACATGGCCACAATTGTTGTATAGGGTGTCGAATCGATGGAACTGAAAACAAAACAACCTAGAAAGCAGAGAAAGAGAATTTTTAATTTACCTCTTCACTTGAAGTGGAGGTTATTAACAGCATCGCTTTCAAAAGAATTAAGAAAAGAATTAGGAATAAAAAGGCTGTATATAAGGAGAGGTGATGTTGTGAGAATTGTTAGTGGTGATTGGAAAGGTCATGAAGGTAAGGTTGTGGGTGTTGATCTGAGAAGAGGTAGAATTCATATCGAAGGTGTAACGATAAAGAAAGCCGATGGAACAGATGTTTTCTATCCAATACATCCATCAAAAGTGGTTATAGTGAAATTAGGCGAAATTGATGATGTTAGAAGGAAGATTATTGAAAGAAGACAGAAAGCCAGGGAAGAACTTGTTAAAAATGGTAAAGCAAAACCGCTAAGTGAGGAGCAGATGAAGCTTGTTAATGCTACTCAGAAATAACTTTATGGGTGTTGATATTGGCTAAAATGGGAGAATCTAGACATTTAAAAAGGTTAGCAGCACCATGGTTCTGGCCCATTCTTAGAAAAGAATATAAATGGGTTGTAAAACCATCTCCAGGACCGCATCCAATTAATCGAAGTATGCCATTATTAACTGTGATTAGAGATGTGCTGGGATATGCAAAGACAGCTAAGGAGGCTAAGTATATTATATATAGTGGCAAAGTGTTGGTTGATGGAGTGGTGAGAAAAGATTATAGGTTTCCTGTAGGAATCATGGATGTTGTTGCAATACCTGAAATAGAGCTATATACACGTTTCATACCATATCCCACAAAGTATTTGTGGTTCACTAAAATACCAAAAGAAGAGGCTAATCTAAAGATTGTTAGAATAGAGGACAAGGTTATAGTAAAAGGTGGGCATATACAATTAAACCTGCTAGATGGCAGAAATATAGTTATACGTGTTAAGGATCCCAAGCAACCAGCTGAAGCCACCAATTTCGCAACACTTGATTCATTACTCATTGAAGTACCATCACAGCAAATAATTCAACATATTAAATTAGATATAGGTAAAATAGCTATAGTTATAGATGGTAAAAATGTTGGGAGGATAGGTAAAATAGTTAATATGGATGTCAAGCCAGGATTGAAAAGAAGGAGGTCTGTAGTTACATTAGAAGATATGCAAGGTCATAGGTTTCAGACAATATTAGATTATATTATGGTTGTAGGAGACGAAAAACCTTTGCTAACATTAGTGAGTTGATGATGGTGAGTAAAAATGTCAGTTATTGCAATTAGGAATGGTTCATTAACCTTAGCTACAGTTCCAGAGACCTTTACAAGCTCGGTATTAAGCCTTGAAGAGGTGAATTCCATTTTAAAGTGGTGGAGGGAAAACCCCATGAGAGTGCCATTAATAAGCAAAGTCACGATAAACATTAGTGTAGGTGGGGCCTCTGAAAGATTAGACAAAGCCGCGAGGCTTCTTGAGCAATTAACAGGGCAAAAGCCTTCAATAAGAAGGGCTAGAAAAACCATAAGGGAATTTGGAATCAGTAGAAGACAGCCCATAGCAGCCATAGTAACGCTTCGTGGGCAGAGAGCTCTAGAGTTTCTTAAAAGAGCTCTGTATGCAGTTAATAATACGCTTAAACTGAGCTCATTTGACGAATATGGCAATATATCTTTTGGAATTAAAGAACATCTTCTTTTGCCAGGAGTAAGATATGACCCTGATATAGGAATATTTGGAATGGATGTTGCTGTAACAATTGAAAAACCTGGTTTTAGAATTGTAAAGAGAAGAATTAAAAAAGTGTCATCAATACCACATAGACATAGAGTTCGCAAAGAAGAAAGCATATTACTACTTGAAATATTATTTAGTGCAAGAATTTCAAGATAAAGGTGAGAAAATTGGGGAAGTTCCGGCCTCCTACTGAAAGAAAATATGGTCGTGGTGTACAGGTCTGTAGAAGATGCGGTAATAGAGATGCTGTAATACAGAAATACGGTATGTATCTCTGTAGGCAATGTTTTAGAGAGGTTGCCATGACTATGGGATTCAAAAAATATAGTTGAGGTGTGTTGCACAGATGGCGTTGTTGGATCCTTTGGCAAGCGCTCTTGTAACGATAACAAATTCAGAAATGCGTAGAAAGCAAGAAGCAGTAATATGGCCTGCATCAAAGTTGATAATAAGGGTGTTGAGAGTTATGCAAAAATATGGATATGTAGGAGAGTTTGAATATATTGATGATGGTAGATGGGGGAAGATAATGGTACAACTCTTAGGCAGAATAAACAAAGCTGGTGCTGTAAGACCTAGGATATCTGTTACGTATAGAGATGTTGTCAAAATGCCTCATTATCTCAGAAGATATTTACCATCTAAAGACATTGGAATATTGATAATATCAACGAATCAAGGCGTAATATCGCATAGAGAAGCCATTGAAAAGAAAGTGGGTGGAGTGCTTTTAGCATATGTCTATTAACAGATAGGTGAGCATTGTCTATGGCAAGGACTGTACATATAGTGGATTACATAGAGATCCCAGAAAATGTTAAAGTAGAGGTCAGGGGCAAATCAGTCATGGTCAAGGGGCCAAAAGGTGAATTGATGAGGAACTTTGATTATGCGAGGGATATAGATATAAGAATTGAAGATGGCAAAGTAGTGTTAGAGACTTTTTTTGCTGATAGCAGAAAGAGAGCATTAATTTACACAATATCTTCACATATAAGTAACATGATTATAGGCACTACGAAAGGTTGGAGATACAAACTCAAGGTGGTTTCATCACACTTTCCAGTTTCAGTAAAAGTTGTAGGCAACTATGTTGTTATTGAAAACTTTTTGGGTGAAAAAGCTCCTAGAAAAGCCCGCATATTGGAGAGTGTCAAGATAAAGATCGAAGGAAAGGATATAATAATTGAAGGTGTAGATATTGAAAAAGTTGCGCAAACAGCTGCAAATATTGAACTGGCCACTAAGATCAGAGATAAGGATAGGAGGATATTTGTAGATGGTATATACATATATGAAAAAGGTGTAGCTGAATGAGTTCAGATTATGAAATTGTCATGTCAAAAAGATTAGAAGCGTTTAAAAAGATTAGCACTCGGAGAAAGATAGCTTCATTGAAGCGTAAAATGAGGAAGCATGAGTTTTTGCGCTGGTCTTGGTGGAAATTTACAAAATTTGAGAATGAATTGAAATGGAAAAAACCTAGAGGAAAGGATAACCCAGTTAGATTAGCATTAAAAGGATACCCGCCTAAAGCATCTATAGGTTATGCTACACCACATGAGATTAAGAACATGCATCCTTGTGGCTTAAAGCCCGTCATTATAAGGTGTGTAAAGGATTTAGAAAATCTGGATCCAGAAAAACACGTGCTCTACATAGCATCTGATCTAGGTTTAAAAAAGAAATTGGAATTGATTAGGATAGCTAGTTCAAGGGGGTTTAGAATAACAAATGCTTAGGTGAAGATGTCATGGATCTTGGTTATCAAAGAAAACTAGCTGCAGAGATATTAGGTGTTGGCGAATCCAGGATAAAGTTTGATGCAACAGCAGTGGATAGAATAGAGGCTGCTGTCACAAAAGATGAGATAAGGAGGCTGATAAAGGATGGCATAATCTATGCTATTCCTGTAAGAAGTAACTCTCGAGGTAGATGGAGAGAATTTCATGAAGATCGTAAGAAGGGTAGACACAGAGGTGAAGGAAGAAGAAAAGGTAAGAAAGGTGCTAGAACAAATCCGAAGAAACAATGGGTAAACAAGATTAGAAAAATAAGAAACTTCTTAAAATGGCTTAGAGATAACGGTGTCATAGATAAAAAGACATATAGATTACTTTATAGAAAGGCAAAAGGAGGGGTGTTTGATAGTCTTGCCTCGCTTAAGAGGTTTATGAAGGACCATAACATGTTACCACAGAACTATAGGTGATTTAGAATGGCACATGGTCCTAAATATAAGGTGCCAAGAAAAAGGAGAAGAGAGGGGAAAACAAACTATCATATTAGATACAGGCTTATCAGAAGCAGACCTATAATACTAGTGGTGAGAAAAACGAATAAGCATATTGTGGCACAATTTGTGTATCCGACACCTATAGGTGACTATGTACTTGCAGCTGCTCATAGCAGAGAGTTGGTAAAATTATTTGGATGGAAGGCAGGTACAAAGAATACTCCTTCATCATATCTTGTGGGGCTATTGGCAGGGCTAAGAGCTAAGAAACTGGGTATTAAAAAAGTTGTTCCCTATATAGGTCTTCATAGACCAGTAAAGGGTTCAAAGATTTTCGCTGTTATTAAAGGGGTTATTGATGCAGGAATTGAGGTTTCTGTAAATAAAGAAATGTTCCCAGATGATGATAGGATAAAAGGTTTAGTAATAGCTGAATATGCCAAAATGCTAAGCGAAAAAGATCCAGAAAAGTTCAAGAGACAATTCTCTGCTATGCTAGCAACAGGATTTGATCCTAGAAGCATTGTTGAACATTTCGAACAAGTAAGGGATCTAATTCTTAAAGTTTATTCAAATATCCCTGAAAGTAGGGAAGGAACAGCATTCATAGAACAACTCCTTAGTGGGTGATTTTGTATGAGTACAAGTATTGAGGAATGGACTCCAAGGACAAAACTGGGCTGGATGATCAAGGAAGGCAAAATAACATCGATGGACCAGATATTTGCTATGAATGCTGTGATTATGGAGCCTGAAATTGTAGATATGCTACTTCCTAACCTAAACCAAGAAATTCTTGATGTGGTGCTAGTACAAAAGATGACAGATGCCGGCAGAATATCAAGGTTTAGAGCTGTTGTGGTGGTGGGGAATGGAGATGGATATGTGGGGTTAGGCATTGGCAAAGCAAAACAACTTAGAACAGCTATTGAAAAAGCCACAATAGATGCAAAACTAAATATAATCCCAGTCAGACGTGGTTGTGGAAGTTGGGAATGTAACTGTAGAGAACCTCATTCAATCCCCTTTAGAGTTAGAGGAAAGGCTGGAAGTGTTGAGGTGACGTTGATACCTGCACCACTAGGTGCCGGGCTTGTAGCAGGAGATGTTGCAAAGATTATCTTGCGATTAGCCGGCATAAGAGATGCATGGACCTTTAGCAAAGGTGAAACTAGGACAACAATAAACTTTGCAAAAGCTGTTTACAATGCTCTTAGAAATACAAATAAATTTACAACACCTTTAGACTGGGGTAAAAAGGCATGGGAGTAGAGGGATACACACCAATATATGCAATAATTAGGCTACGAGGAATTGTTGGTACACCACAGGATGTTGAATACACACTTAGATTACTAAGACTTGCCAGGAAGTATCATTGTGTAGTTTATCCAGGAACGCCAGCAATTAAAGGAATGCTAGAAAAAGTAAAGGATTGGGTTACATGGGGAGAGGTAGACCATGAGACACTAGTTCAATTACTTAAATCACGCGGCAGAGTAAGAGGAGATAAACCCCTTACAGATGAATATGTTAAGAAGGTTTTAGGTTTAGAAAGTGTTGAAGACCTTGCAAAAAGCATAATTGAAGGTAAGATGCTGCCTCATGAAATGGAGAGATTTGGGATAAAACCAGTATTTAGGCTACACCCACCCAAAAAAGGATTCAAAGGAAGCATTAAAAAGCATTATAAAGATGGTGGAGAATTAGGTTATAGAGGGAAAGAAATAATTGATTTATTAAAGAGGATGATATGATATGGTGGTTCGTAGAGAAAAAAAGAGTCGAAAAATGCATGGTTATAGGAATAGGGGTTGGGGAAATGTGGGTCAGCATAGGAAATCCGGATCGAGAGGTGGTAGAGGTGCTGCAGGTATGCATAAACATAAATGGACTTGGGTTGTAAAATACTTTAGAGAATGGTTTGGCAAAGAGGGTTTTGTACCTAGGAAAACTGCCATAGAGGAATCATCAATAAACCTTACTCAGCTAAATGAAATTATAGCAAAGATTTTGCAATCGGGTTCAGCTACAGTAGAGGAAGGAAAAGTTGTTGTAAACTTAGCTACTATGGGTATAAACAAATTACTGGGAGAAGGGGTTGTAGAGTATCCAGTAAAAGTTTTGGTGCACAAATGTTCTAAAAAAGCAAAAGAGAAGATAGAGAAAATGGGAGGCATTGTACAGCTCCTTAGCCTCAGCACGTAAACCAGCCGAATAAATGCATTGATTAACAGCTTATATCTTAAGTAGTTAAATAACATTTTATTCATGTATTAAATAGTAGTAATATGTGGTGTTATAGTTGGGGATTATAGAATTATTGGCTAAGATAGGGCAAATAATACCATCTGCCCCCAGACCTGTGAAAAAAGTTTCACTAGGCAAGAGACTAGTCTTCACAGTATTGGTTGCCATAGCTTACATAATGCTAGCATCAACAAAATTATATGGTATTCAAACAGCTGGGCGTGGAACCTTATCACCTATAATAAGCATCATTCTCGCTATGCAGTCAGGGACTTTTGCACAACTTGGAATAGGTCCTGTAGTTACTTCAGGGATGATACTGCAGATACTGGTAGGAGCAAAAATTCTTGATATGGATTTAAATGATCCTGAAGGCCGAAAGAATTTTACACTAGCCTCAAAAGGACTTGGAATAGTTTTAGCTATTGTTGAGGCAACAGGATTTGCAGTGAGTGGGATATACTGGTATATACCACAATCAGTTCCAATATGGATCAAAATTGCAGTAGTGCTTCAACTTATTTGGGGAGGAATAATAATCATAATGCTGGATGAGGCTGTGCAAAAGGGGTGGGGCATGGGCAGTGGTGTAAGCCTATTCATACTAATAGGTGTTGCATGGAGATTTTTCAGCGAGTTGCTTACACCATACCCTGTTCAAAGCAGTGGCGAAATCTATGGTCTAATACCATATATCATTACAATGGTAAAGAATGGTGTACTAAACTTCTGGTACATTTTCATTGGGAGGCTTGCAGGAGGATACCCCACAATTGTGGGGTTAATAACATCACTAATTCTCATAATAATACTATCTTATCTCAATGCAGCAAAGATAAATATTCCAATAGTAATTAGTAGGTATGGTGGTATGAAGACTAGGGTACCACTTCAGCTTCTCTATGTAACAAATATACCGGTACTACTTACAGGGATATTGATATCGGATATAATATTGTTCTTGAACCTGCTTCAAAACTATATTGGCACTAGCACCATCAGTACTGTTCAAGCTTATCTAACACCACCAACGTTGTATCACTTTATGTATATGCCATGGGCTTCCATAACCTATACAGTGATATTCTTTATACTTTGCGTGCTTTTTGGGCTTTTATGGGTAGAAATAGCAGGGCTGAATCCTGAAGCTCAAGCAGAGAATCTAATTAATGCAGGACTTGATATTCCTGGTATGAGGAGGAATCCAAGGGTTTTAGCATCGTATCTCTCTAGATACATCTATCCACTAACTGTCTTTAGTTCCATAGTAGTTGCAGTAATTTCGCTTGTTGGAGATATATTTGGATGTTATGGTACTGGTACGGGTATTCTGCTTGCAGTTGGAATACTGTTCAATTATTACCAGATGTTGTTATACGAGAGAACTATTGAGATGTACCCAGTACTTAAGAGGTTTATAGGCGAGTAATAAGTTGAACAAAGCAATACCATTAACATTTGCAATAAGTTTTGCAATAAATTCAATAGCCTTATATGGAGTTGTAGGCATTGTAAAGCGTTATAATGTAGTTCAGCAGAGTTCAAGAATTGAAAGGTCTGTGAGAAAGGCTTACATAAGTAGAAAGAAACGCGAAGTAGTATCAACACAAATTAAGAGAATTAGAGGTGAAGTTTTTAGACTTTCGTTATTTCAGTTTATAATTCCTTTTACATCCTATATATTTTCATTAGTACTTTACATACTACTATCATTTGCTCTATTTGGTGAATATATAATGATGATTTCAATTAGAGGTGCGTGCCTAGCTCCTTTACCTATAGAATATCCTGAGACCCCTAATTCATGTTCAGTTTCATTGATGTGGATACATTTTCTAGTCTTCCTATTATACCTTCCACTATATGATTACTATGCGAGGAAATACCTTAGGTAGAACAATATTATAAAGAATTGAATTAAAGCTTATAAGCATGTAAATACCTAATAGTAATTAAGGTAAGACCTGGGTGGTGTAAGATAGTAAGACCTGCATTACGCTCAAGATCCTGCAAAAGAATTCGTAGAAGAACTCCGGGTGGTAGAACAGTTACTCATTATGAAAGGAGGAAGAGAACATTAATGAGATGCGCTAGGTGTGGAGCTATATTAAATGGTTTACCTACAACAGATCATCTAAGAAGAAATCTTCCCAAAACTTCTAAAAGACCAGAAAGAATGTTTGGAGGTTTTCTTTGTTCACGATGCTTAAGGGAGGTCTTAAAGAATGTGGTGAGAGGGTCTGTGCTCAAATAGGCTCGTCATAGCGATTGGGGGTCCTCCAGGCAGTGGCAAAACAACTGTAGCAAGGCTCTTAGCTCAAAAGCTTAACATAAAACACATTTCTATAGGGCAATTTTTCAGAAAATTAGCTGAGGAGCGGGGACTAACGCTAACAGAGCTAACTAAGCTTGCTGAAAAAGACCCGTCAATAGACCTTATGCTGGATTCTTTTGCAAGAAAGGAGGCTGAAAGAGGTAATGTTATCATAGATGGCCATGCTGCTCCATGGCTTTTAAAAGACTTAGCAATGCTACGGGTAGCGGTAGTAGCTAGCCTTAATACTAGGGTTAAGAGACTTGCTGAAAGAGATGGTAAGCCATTTGACCAAGTTATGGAGGAGACGTTGGTTAGAGAGGAAGTTGAGAGGAGAAGGTATCTTAAATGGTATAATATAGATATTAGGGATTTTACAGATTTTGATATGGTGGTGAATAGTGAGAGATTTTCACCAAATGAGATCGTTGAAATAATACTTAAAGCACTTGAAATCATATGTAAAAAGAACTTAGCAACCTCAACTCTAAACTCACCTTAATTTATAGTGAATGGTGCTTAAAGTGGGTGCAGTTAGACAAATCCTCAGATTAATAGAATCTTTTTCAACAATCATAATACTAATTTTTATAAGTTTTTTCATATTTTATTTCAGAAAACAGTTGATTAAATTCTTTATTAGCATGAACTTTCTTATAGCATCATTCTTCATTTCATTATTAGCCTCTGTATCCCTATTTCCAATACCTTATACATATATACTATTCCTAGTGACTTCCATATATAATTTAAGCCCCAGCTTTATAGTATTTCTATCGATTGTAAGTGGGCTGGGATCTGCACTAGGTGAGGCTGTAGCTTGGTTTATAGGAAGAATTAGTGTTAAGGTATTGAGGAATACGCAATACTTTAACAGAGTAGATGCTTTACTTAAGCTCATCAATATGTGGGGCTTCAAAGCTGTGGCATTCCTCGTGTTTCTCTTCTCACTTACACATCTTCCAGACAAGGTGCTATATCTACCTTTAGGCATGATGGGTTATAGTCTTTGGAGAATTTTGCCAATCACATTCATTGGGAAAACTACTATGACGCTTGCAATCTTGGTTGCAGGAAAGGTTGTAAGCAAATTCTTTAAAGAGTTCCTCATAGAGAATGAGGTTCTCGTATTCGGAATCATGACTGCATTACTTGTGGTTGCAATGGCTTTTACAATGTTTGTTAGATGGGATGAAATACTACTCAAATACCTTCATTCAAAGGATAATGCTATTTCTGAGCAATAAAAATTTTTATTTTTACACCTATACTTTAAGTTGCTGTGAGATTTATGGGCAAAAACCTTGTTGTACTAGCATTTGACCTAGGGGCAAGTAGCTGTAGAGCAATGATAGGTCTTGTTGATGAAAAAGAAAAGAAGGTGAGTGTTGAGGAACTTTATAGATGGTCCAATTTCATGATAAAACTTGGCGACAGTCTTTATTGGGATGTTTTGAGAATATGGCATGAAATGAAACAAGCAATAAAAATGGCTTATAAAAGATACGGCAATAGTCTTGTATCTATAGGTGTTGATACGTGGGGTATAGATTTTGCTCTTCTAGACGAGAAGGGCATGCTTATAGAAAACCCTCATACATATAGAGATCCCAGAACTGAGGGTATGATGGAAGAGGTGTTTAAGAGGATTTCAAAGGAGAGGATATATGAAAGAACAGGCATACAGTTTATTAGGATAAATACACTATACCAGATTTTCTCAATGGTCTACTACGATGATCCTAAGCTGAGAATTGCAAAGACATTTTTAATGATACCAGACATCTTCAATTATTGGCTTACAGGTGAAAAACTTGCTGAATATACAGAGGCTACAACAACACAGTTTTTAGATCCACGTGTAAAGAATTGGGCGTTTGATATTTTAGAGGCCCTCAGAATACCCATTCATATCTTTCCTGAAGTAATAGAACCTGCAACGAAAATTAGTAAAATTCATTCAAAGCTAGCTTCAGAACTTGGAATACCTGGGGATATAGAGGTTGTAGCTCCTGCAACACATGATACAGCATCAGCTATTGCAGCAGGACCTATGGTTTCAGAAAATGTAGGGTATGTGAGCTCTGGTACATGGTCCTTAGTTGGTGTAGAGCTTCCACAGCCGCTGATAAACAAAAAGGCCATGGAATATAATTACACAAATGAGGGTGGAGCGTTCAATACAATAACATTTCTCAGAAATGTTCAGGGGATGTGGATCGTTGAGGAGATTAGAAGGGTTCTTGCTGACAAAGGACAACAACTATCATATGAAGAGATATTGAGGATGGCGCAGGAAGCAAAACCCTTTACAGCATTCATAGATCCAGATTACGAAGGTTTTATAGCTCCTGAAAACATGATTGAAGCAATACATGGCTATCTCGATAAGACGAATCAAAGAAAGCCTCAGGGAATAGGTGAATTGTTTAGAATAGTTTTTGAAAGCCTTGCATTAAAATATAGACTTGTATTTGAGCAGGCAGAAGATTTGCTAGGTAGAAAGTTACAAGGTATAAACATATTTGGTGGTGGTTCAAGAAATTGGTTCTTAAATCAGCTCACAGCAGATTTCACAAATAAAGTCGTATATGCAGGACCGGAGGAGGCTACATCAATAGGCAATGTGCTGCTTCAAGTTGCAGGGCTAGGTGTTATAAGGTCTTTAAAGGAGTTGAGGGAGTATGTTAAAAATTCTTATAGTATAAAGGTGTTTGAGCCTAGATACACAGGGGAACATGAAGAGGCTTATGAGAGATTTAAAAAGATTCTGAGTGGTACTGCATAGAGGTAAAAACTATGAGCAAGCAATTATTCATAGGAATAGATGTTGGAAGCAGTGGAGTTCGTGTTGAAGTATATGATGAAGAGGGGAATCTAATAGCTGTTGGAAGAAGTAGCATAAGCAAACAGGATATAAATGAATGGATTGAGGCATTACGTAAGGCCATGCCTCATGTAGTAAAAGAGTGCATAAACTGTGAAAAGCATGTCTCCATTGATAGCACGTCTGGTACATTCATAGCAATAGACAAACGCGGCGAGGTTCTTTATGGCCCTGTTATGTATTATGAGAAGAAAGCTGATGTTTTTGAAGAAGTTAAGAATATGCCAGAAATTCAAGAACTTGCCAAGCGTGGAATAACAACGGATGCTACATCCCCATATTTAAAAATACTCTACATGAAGAGGACTTTAAAAGACATATATATAAATGTTCATAAATTTGTCCCAGCTGCAACATGGCTTCTCCATAAACTCTGTTACTCTAGAGGAGAAGAGTGGAGCAATGTTAGAACTGATTATACAAATGCATTAAAGTTTGGTTTAGACATAACAACAATGCCTCCATCATGGTTCAAACCTTTGTTCGAGGCTCTGGAAATAGACCTAGATAAGTTACCAGGGCTTGCTCCCTCAGGTGAGTTTATCTGTAGAGCAAAAAGCGAGCTTGCTGAAGAAATAGGTCTTAAAAATGCTAGTGTTTACCAGGGATTGACAGATGGGAATGCTGCTGCATTGGCGGGAGGAGCTCTGGATAGAGGTGATGTAAACATCTATACAGGGTCCACAACAGTGCCCAAAGCAGCTGTGGATAAAATCATAACGCACCCAGCTCTCTATTATCACATTCATCCACTTTATGGTTATTTAGCAGGCTCAGCTACTGGATTTACAGGTGCTTACATATCCTGGTTTGCTGAAAAGATACTAGGTCTCACAATTGAAGAGGCTTTAAGGTATGCAGAGGTTGTTGAAGCTGGTACTGAGTATTTGTTCTTTCCGTATGGAGATCGTGGACCATTCTACGATTCATTGTTAATGCCTGCTTTAGCAAATATTGCGATGTATGATCAGCCTCGTGAAATTGTTATAGGCAGAATTTTTAGGAGCCTGGTATTAGGCGTTACATTGTTAGAAAACATCTACTTAAAGTTATTTGAAAATGTATTTGGTGTAAAAATAGCTGAAGTAAACTTGACTGGTGGAGGCTCAAAATCAAAGTTCTGGAATAGGCTTAGGGCTTCTGTGTATGAAAAGCGTGTTGTTATACATGGTGATTTGGTGGGTGTGGGAACAATAATACCAGTGTTATATAGGAGTGGATTATATACCCGCATTACCGAAATTAAGCAAAGGTTCTTAAAACCAGTAGATTTCATAGAACCTGATAAAGAGCTTGCAAATGTGTATAAGCCATTTAAGGAGCGCTTTGAAAGTAGGTGGATGAAGTTAAGAGAGCTTTATAGAGGCTAACAAAAGCTATTTGATTAACTAATTCTCATGAAATAATTCAATAATGCTAGCAGAAGGTATTTTGTTGATTGCGATGCCTTGTATGGTAAAACTATCTTTGCCTCTTTCTTCACCTCTTCATCAGCGTCACCTACAACAGCACCTATTCCGACGCTTTTAATCATGTCCATGTCAGTAACACTATCACCTATAGCAATAGCTTTTTCGAGATCCACACCAATCTTTTCTGCAATAATCTTTATTGCAACGCTTTTGCTACAGTACTTAGGATATATATGTAGAACATAACCTGTGTAGAGAGCATTTATATGTGGATATCTTTCCATAATCGCCTTTTCAAGTCTTCTCACATCTTCATGTTTAGCTTTCATAGCTTCAGGTATGTGAAAAGCTCTATCACAAAGCCTATATAAATTGCTTGTAGATCTCTTCAATGAAAATATTTTTTCAATTTCATCTACAATCTCATCTAAATTTTCTCTACATAATCTAATCAACTCTTTATTTACCTGGATAACGCAACCATTTTCCGCTACAAATATTTGTGAAAGGCCTAGATATCTTTGAAGAGTTAAGACAGTGGGATATGCATTTCCAGAGACCAAACAAACAGGAATATTGTATGGCATCAATCTCCTAAGTAGATCTATAGTCTCTAAGTCAATAACATAGGAGCCTCTCTCAACAGTTATTACACCATCTATATCGATGAATATAGCTGATGGTTTTGCTCCATGTAGATGTTGCGATAATAGTGATTCAATGAAGTTTTCCAACATAAATCACCATTAGCGATATGCTAAAGTGGATCTCAGGATAAAAAGAGAGAAAGGGATAAAAATAAAAGATTTAAATAAGTTATATAGGTCTTGCAGTACCCCACTTTTCGAGGGCTCTTCTAAGTTCTTTATGATCTTTAGCATAATCTTCGAGTGGAATTCCTTTAGATATTGCATCAAGCGCTTGCCTAACAGCAGCTGCACCAGCTCTTGGCCCATCTGGATGCCCTATTGTTCCTCCTCCTATTTGCATCACTAGATCTCTTCCCAAAACCTTGACGACTTCAGGTAGTGTACCAGGATGTAAGCCTCCTGATGAAACCGGTACTGCCGGCTTTATTGATCCAAACTCCTGCTCTAGGTGGAAAGTGTCATTGGCATCAGGTTTGAATGGGTTTTCTCTTAATACCTTTGCATTTCTTATGACATCTATGGTTTTAGCCTCTAATTTTCCAACTTCAGGAGTACCTATATGAAGCTGGTCAACTCCTATTATTCTAAAAAGCTTTGCCAATGTAAACATGGATATTCCGTGGTACGCGTTCCTAGTTATTGCTGCATGCATTGCTCTATGAGCATGTATTGCAAGACCATATTCTTCCGCTAAATCCCTTACATATGTTAATGCTGACCACCCTGTTACAACAACATCGACCATGATATATGGGTTTCCGTAATCTGCAACAAGTTTTAATCTTTTCTCCATTTCTCTAATATCTGCTGTTATGTTTGCAAACCAAACCTTTCTCTCTCCTGTCTCTTTCTCAACCTTATCTATCACCTTCATTATGGCCTTTGCCCTAGCTTCAAATCTACAATAGTTAGGGCCAGTAAGATTCTCGTCATCCTTTATATAATCCATACCCCCTGAAAGAATCTCGTAAGCCAGCTTCTCAACTTCTTCAGCGGTATAACCCACCTTAGGTTTTGGAACAGTTCCAACAATAGGTCTATCATAAACCTTGAAAATATCTCTAACACCTTGAATTCCCTTAACAGGGCCTTTGAAAAACTTTACGAAGTCTAATGGCATGTATATATCCTCAACTCTAAGCCACTTAGCTCTTCTCATGCCAAATATATTACCAGCAACACTAGCCAAAAATCCAGGCATATTACCTTCCTCAAATAGCTCCGCAGGATAAGCTATTCTAACAAGCCATGAACCATCACCTAAATCCATGAAGTGATAAGCCCTACCCTTAAGTTTCTCTAACCTATTCTGATCATACCAAACGTAAAGCGTTGTCCAAGTACCAGTACTACTCTCAGCAGCAACACCACCTGCAACTTCCTCTATGGAGAAACCCTCAGCAGGGGTAACTCTAAATGTTACAATAACATCCTTTTTAAAGTCTGGTACATATCCTTTATCAACCCATACATGATATGGCTCAAAATCTGCTTTAGGTTTATAGCTCATACTCATACCCAGTAACATCCTATGTATTTCTGCTTATAAAATTAACTGAAAATAAAATTATTTTCAGTTACAAAAATACTAGCTAAGCAACTAGATCATTAGACTTCTACAAAAACTAAAATGTACGTTAATTAAAGAAATATATTAGGGCCCGTAGCTCAGCTAGGAACAGAGCGCCGGCCTCCGGAGCCGGTGGCCCCGGGTTCAAATCCCGGCGGGCCCGCCACACAATAGAATGTTAAAGGGGTTCATTTTCAACTTCTTTTCAATAAATAAACTGATTTCATATTGCATGTGATGAATATCAGGCATGCAATGGTGATGTTCATTGAAACTGTCCATTGACGATGTATATCAGCTGTTGGTTTTCTGCATGTTGTAGGAGTAGACAATTTACTGTAGTTTCTCTAGGTACTTGGGCTATTTCGAAGTTTATGGCTAAGAGTTATTAGATTTACAAATTTTCATTTTATTTGCATTTATTGTAAATCTGTGTTGATGAGGGAGCAGTGTTCTAATAAATCACTATAACAACTCCCAAGAGGCTCCTGCTACTAGCCTCAATGCCCATTGAACTCGCTTCAGAGGTAGTAGTGCTACCTATGAGGGGGTGGGGTGAGGAGAAAGCCCTAGATACAATAAAATAAATGTAAATTGTTAAAAATAAGCATCTAGAGACAAACGAAAGTTTAGAACAATCTCAAAGACCTTGCATACTGTGTTTCTTGGGAAGCGCTTCTAGCCCCATCAACATACTAAAATAGATTTTTCCTCACAAACTTTAGCAACAATCCATATAAAACAGCATAAACCTATATTAAACTCAAAACAGTAGCCAAAAGGCAATTGAATACCTTAAAAACTGGAGTAAGAAAAGTACAGAAGCTGAGCAACATCGTTATGTTAATTTGCTTGAACTTAAAATCTCTTACATCTAAATATCTTTATCGAGTTGATGTAAATCATCCACTACTTGAAGATATAAAAGATGCTAAAAATTTTTGAGAGTGATGGAAATAGGAAGACTCAAGAAGAGCAAGTTAAAATTTAATAAGGGTATAATAGTAAAGCATATTGTACACTAAATCAGGGTGCTAAAAATGAGCACTACAGAATTTAGGAGGCTATTATGGGCTCCATGGAGAGAATCTTATGTAACTCAATACCATAGTAGTGGATGCATCTTTTGCATGGCCTTAAATCAAGATGAGAAACTGCACTTAGTGGTTTACAAGTCTAAGTACAGCATAGCCATACTCAACAAATTTCCCTACAATAATGGACATGTAATGGTTGCTCCAGTGCGGCATGTGCCGAGCATCGAAATGTTATCAGAGGAGGAGTTGCTTGATTTAATGAAGGCTTTGACCAAGGTAATTAAGGCTATTAGAGTATGTTACCAACCACATGGAATTAATGTAGGTGCTAATATAGGGAGGGCTGCAGGAGCTGGCATAGAGGGGCACCTTCATATTCATGTCGTACCTAGATGGAATGGTGACACAAATTTTATGCCTGTAATTGCCGGTGTAAAGGTTATTCCTGAAGATATACATATCACTTGGGAGAAGCTCAAAAATTGCTTAGAAAAATCAGATTAGAGCCCATCATCACAAAAACTCAGATTTGCTACATATCATCATATTGCTGTTATACACCAAAAAGCATACATTGCATGCTTTTATGTTTTGTAAAATGATTTTAGTATTTTAACACCATAGTAATTAACAATTAACACTAGAATTCGATATTATTTTCATGTTTTATTGAATTTATTCAGGGTCTCTTATTCCAACATCTATAATTACAAATACAGCTTCGCTTTCTGGTAAATGTGGAGCATCAACTATTCTCGCAATCCTTCTATTGCCTCTGCTTTTCTTTAGCTGAACCCTTATACCGGGAGCATGATACAGTACATGCCCCCCTATTGCTGTTGTGGGGTCTCCATAAAATACATCCGGCCTTGCCATAACTTGATTTGTTATCACTACTGCAACGTCATAGAGCTCAGCTAGAGACATTAATTGATGCAGGTGCCTGTTGAGCTTCTGCTGCCTTACAGCTAAATTTTCGCGCCCAGCATATTCTGCTCTGAAATGCCCTGTCACAGAATCTACTATTACAAGTCCTATACTCTCTTTAGAGATAAGATCTTTGAGTTCTTCAACAACAGCCATTTGATGATCACTATTCACAGCTCTTACATAAAATATGTTTTCCATGGCTTTGTCGGGATCAAGCCCAAACCCCCTTGCCATTGCTTCTATTCTTTCCCATCTAAAAGTTCCTTCACTATCTATATACACAGCTTTTTTGCCAAGCCCACCCTTCTCTATCGGCAGTTGCACATTTATGGCAAGCTGATGACATAGTTGTGTCTTGCCACTACCGAATTCTCCAAAGAATTCCGTTACAGTCTTTATTTCAACACCCCCACCAAGAAGACTATCAAGATTTTTACTACCTGTAGTAATCTTTGGAAGATTTGCCCTCTCCTTCTTTATTTCTAAAGCTGTCTTAAAGCCTAATCCTAGGGCCATTCTAGCCTGAGAAATAAGCTTTTGTATTGTTGGAAGGGGTACAGCAAGATTCTGACTAAGCTCCTGAGGATTAGCAGCAGCTAAAGCCTCCAAAGTAGTT
Organism: Ignisphaera sp.; assembly: GCA_028275825.1. Lineage (GTDB taxonomy): Archaea > Thermoproteota > Thermoprotei_A > Sulfolobales > Ignisphaeraceae > Ignisphaera. The sequence continues at coordinate 26,918 of JAPWTX010000009.1, forward strand.
ATGCCCATTTCTTGCAATTTCTTAATTATTGTTGACGAAATTCCGAGTTCATCTAAACTCTTAATTTTTCTTTCACTTTGGCTCACAGCACTCACACTTATGATATTTTTCTCAAAGAGCTAATATATTGTTATACTCTGACCCGAAACTATTCCTAAACAACATCGAGCAACCGACAGTAATTTCTAGACCTGGCTTTCTAAGAAAAAGCAGAGAAGGCGCCGGGGGCGGGATTTGAACCCGCGCGGGGCAAAACCCCACCGGCTCTCAAGGCCGGCCCCTTAGACCGCTCGGGCACCCCGGCACTTTATGTACCTTAGATTATTATCACCTACACACATTTTTATTTTTAGCTGTTCATAGGCTAAGCTAGTTCTGATGCCAAAGTTTGGATAGTTGCGGATGATGTCTTGTTAGATATTTAAAGCTTTGACAACACGCACTGTGATTAGCTTAAGTAGTGAAGACACATGATGACAAGCTCACTAATCATCCGTGAAATGCCACACAATTGAAAGGTAACCTAGTATAACATCAGCAACAAGGTGTTATATAGTATGAGGTACGTTGCTACGGCTAGTGACATAAATGTTATCATTGGAATACCCCATGACACTACTATAACTAGGTTATCAGGAATATTGCTTAACCTCTGCTTCCACACCTCATCGTCTTCATATATATTAAACGATACTCTGCTTATAATTGACTGCACATAGACTGGATAATAAAATTTCTTTCTGCGATACTCTTTTACATACATAAATCTGCAGAAAAGCGTATACAGAATTTTGTTTGTCAGCGGTACTCTTAAAGTCTTTATCTCTTTATGAAACCTTAAGTTGTTGAGTAAATTAAATAGTATTAAAGAGATCATGATTACTGAGTATATTATTAAAACCCATAGAATTGGCGGCAAGAAAAATAATAGCTGTAATACAATGATATTTTCTGAATAACCTAAAACTAATAATCTATTAAATGGGTAAAGAGCGATGAATGAGGCAACAGCAAGAAAATCAGCTCCACCAATTATCTTAATAATGAAAACCAAGATGCTAATTATGCAGAGCAGTATTAGTGAAAGAATGAGTTGTAGTAGTTGAAGTTGGAATTGATATTTACATATAGTAGCAAAGTAATTGCTACAGTATAGGAAGTAGTATAAAATATTTACAGAGATCCCAATGATTACTGGCATTATCCAAAGTGTAGGTGGGATTTCCCTCCACCACCAGTCAAGTACACCAGCAAGAGTAAAGATTACTATAGTAGTTAGTGATGCCACTAATTCAATTAGTATTATATCCATGCTCAAGTCACATTCTCACAATTTCATATTCTTAGCGGCAACTTAAAAGGTTTATCATAGAATTCAAAACTTAAAAATAAATAATGCAATTCTGAAACTGCTTCTCTCCCCACTCTTTAGGGGGAGGATTCCATTCATCTATTCATATGCTTTTCATATCTATTTGACTTGCTAATGCTTGTAGATATGTTTACAAGCTTTTATTTCAGTTCATACCTTAGTAAAATCCTTGGGTATATATGTCTTTGAGAACAAGGTTATTAGGTATGGTGGTGGTAGATACGTGATATATCCATTGAGAGGTATCAGAGGGGGTTTAGAAGTTCCATGGGAGGAGGTTGAGGCTGTGGTGATTGAAGAGAACTATTAAACTATGCATTTATAGCCACTCATAGATAATTACAGCTGATACACAACTTGCTACTACAACTTTTAGTTGTGATTATCTTAGCATTCCTCCTGATGCAGGTGGAAATATTACTACTTCACTATCCTCATATATTTTATCTGATTTTTGAAGGAGTAGACCATTAACTAGTATTATTGGGGGGAACTCCCTGATAAGTTTATCAAATTTTGTATTTATTGAAGCTAAGATGTTTATGAGTTTTTCAACTGTTATTTCATTTTCATATAGCTCTAGCGACATCTCATTTGAACCAAAAGCCTCTTTATATAATGAGAAGAATTTTATCTTAATTTTCATAGAACATCTCCTTTAGCAAATTATTAAAGCATTCACTTTATTTAGCTTTACACGTCTGAGATTTTAATGCTTTGAACTTAATGCATTTGTAACTGGGTTTAGTATAGCTTAAAAACCCTTTCATAGAAACTAATAAGTAATGTTCATAGGGTATGGTGTCCATGCCTGCAATAGAAATAGGTAGAATATGTGTAAAGGTAGCAGGTAGAGAAGCAGGTAGGAAATGTGTTATAGTTGATATAATAGATGAAAACTTCGTAGTGGTAACAGGTCCTAAGCAGTTAACTGGTGTAAAGAGAAGAAGATGTAATATAAACCATATAGAGGTTTTAGATAAGAGAGTAGAGATTCAGAAAGGAGCCTCAGATGAGGAAGTGACAAAGGCATTGGAACAAGCAGGTCTAGTAGATTACATGAAGGAGAGGGTTAAGGTTCGTTTAACACCTGCTCTACTTAGAAGATAATTTGCTTTTAAATTAATTGAGAGTTAAAAGACTTATTTAACACTATAGTACAAGTAGTTTAGTTAGCAAAATACAGCTCTTTTATAAGGTGATTTTCCTGGGGTTTTTAGGAAGTAAGGGTATGGAGTTTTTGAAGAGATTAGATGAGCTTGCAAATAGAGAACATAGCTATATAGTTAAGTCTGAGGAGACAACAAGTGAGAAGTATGGTTACTATCCACTTGAGAGACCTATCAATGTATATATAGAGTATGGCTTCATACCTTTGGATAAGCCTCCTGGGCCTACAAGTCATGAAGTTGTTGCATGGATTAAGAAAATGTTTAATATTGAAAAGGCTGGTCATGGGGGGACCCTAGAACCCCAAACCACCTAAATAGGTGGTTTGGGTGGGGATACCCCAAGGTAACAGGAGTCTTACCTGTAGCACTGGGAAGAGCAACAAGGATTATAGGGTTGCTGATGCACTCAGGTAAGGAGTATGTGGCACTTATGGAGCTTCATGGTGATGTTGATTTAAAGAGACTTTATGAGGTTTTTGGAATGTTTACTGGAAAAATTTACCAAAGGCCTCCTCTAAGGTCATCTGTCAGGAGATCTCTAAGAATTAAAGAGATTTATTCATTAGATTTACTCGAGTTCTCTGGCAGGCATGTTCTCTTTAAGGTTAGGTGTGAGTCTGGAACTTATGTAAGGAAGTTGTGCCATGACATAGGTCTTGTTTTAGGCGTTGAAGCACATATGAAGGAGTTGAGGAGGGTTGCAGTAGCGCATATAAAAGAAGATTTGCCCGTGGTTACACTACACGAGGTTAGCGAGGCTGTGTACTTGTGGAAGAGATATGGTGATGAAACTCTTCTTCGTAAGGTTGTTTTGCCTGCAGAGTACATTGTGGCGCATTTGCCTAAAGTCATTGTGAAGGATTCTGCTGTTGATGCTATTGCCCATGGCGCTCAATTAGCTGTGCCAGGTGTGGTGATACTGTCAAGCGATGTTAAGAAGGGTGAAAGGGTTGCTATATTTACGTTGAAGGGAGAGCTTGTGGCTGTTGGTAAAGGTGCTATGGATGCAGAGGAGATAGTCAAAAACGAGAAAGGCATTGCAATAAAAATTGAGCGAGTTGTTATGAACAGAGGAATATATCCATCTTTATGGAAAAAAGCTGAAAAGGAGGAGAAAAAGTGAGTGATAATCACTACTACAAGAGCTCGCATAAAAGAGCTTCGCAGTATATACTCATTTCAGACTTCATCAGAGGAATCACAGTAGAGTTTGAGGCTATTCCAGGGCTCTTTTCCTATAAGTATGTAGATGAAGGTACAAAGCTCTTACTTGAATATGCAGAAATACCATCTGAGGGTGCTGTGCTTGATGTGGGTTGTGGTTATGGCGTTATAGGAATTACTATAGCTAAATTGAATCCCAGATTGAAAGTTTATATGATTGATGTAAACGAAGAAGCAGTTAGATTAACAAAGCGAAATGTTGCTAGAAATGGGTTAAAGGAAGACAGGGTTATTGTGCTGCAAGGAGATGTTTATGAACCTGTCAAAGACATGACTTTCAATGCTATTTACAGTAACCCGCCCTTTGCCGCAGGACTACATATAGTAAAAAGGATAGTAATTGAAGCTCCACACTATATGAAGCCTGATGCCACATTGCAAATAGTTGCTAGAAAAGGAGCAGAAAAAGTCAAGAACTTAATGTGTCAAGTATTTGGCAATGTAGAAACAAAAATTTCGAAAAAAGGATACAAAGTATTACTATCGCGAAAACAAGAATTCTAACATAGTTTATGATCTGAGTATTCACTGAAATCATCAAATACAATGCAATATAACATGGAAGTTCTGTTGCCAGGTCATTATAGAAGAGTCTATGCAGTTTTTCATAGATTTTCATTTAACTTCTAAATCCTATTTACAATGACTTGATCAGCATTACAGTAAAGCCTCAAGAAATTTAATAGATGGTCATAGCTGCTCTCGGGAAGAGTCCCTGGCTACAGTTTTTGGTTTCATACAGGTTTATTGTATTTGATATCATTCTTCTGCAATAAGTACTACATGAACTCTCTTACCATAATAACGACTTTACCTCTTTCTGATACTTTGCTAAGCTAATGGATATATGACCACAGTTTCACTTCTATATTTTGTTATAGAGCACTTAGCATATATGAATTTAGATATGCAAGCATCTATGATTGTGAATGCTAGAAATTTTTATAAGTATTGAAAGCAATTTCAAGTTTGTGAGCTACTCTATGAGAGACGAAGAGCTTGTTGTTATAGAGACTTTGAAAGTGAGGGGGTTCAGCTCTTATATAGATTCATATTGCTTTATGGTCATAGCCTCATCTCTATTCCCCCATATCCCACTCAGAGCTTCATTGGACTTAGAGATGTTAGAGCAATCACATACTGTGTTTCTTGGGAAGCGCTTCTAGCCCCATCAACATACTAAAATAGCTTTTCCCTCACAAACTTTAGCAACAATCCATATAAAACAGCATAAACCTATATTAAACTCAAAACAGCAGCCAAAGGCAGAAAAAGTTAATATGAATTGTGTGGTGTAATATCTTTTTCAATGGTGTGTATTATGCGCATACTTTTAATTCATGCTAAAGACTTTTGGTATAAGGCTAAAGAAAAAGCTGTAGATGATGCAGATGAACTTACAACAGATATTACTGAGAAGGCGTTTGAAAATGTTTTAGTTATTTTTACATCTGTTGAAGAATCTGATGAAGGTGATGTTGAAGGTGTTGTGGAAAAGGCTGTAGGTGAGATTATTAGTGTGTATAAGAATGTTGGTGCAAAGTATATATTGGTTTATCCATATGCTCATCTATCTTCTTCTTTAGCACATCCTAAGGTTGCTCGTGTAGTTTTGGAAAAACTAGCTCAAAAACTATCGAAGGAGATTGGTGAAGGACTAGTCCATAAAGCTCCCTTTGGTTGGTACAAAGAATTTAGATTGCATTGTTATGGGCATCCATTGAGTGAATTATCCAAACATATATCTGTTGCTGTAGAAGCAAAACGAAGGGTTATCGAAAAGAAGTATTTCATATTAGTACCTGAGGGGGTGCTTTTAAAGCCAGAAGAATACAAGTTTGATGATGAATTCAGAGTGCTGGTTGAAAAAGAGGTGTTTAAAAAAGAGGTGGAAGGGGGGCAGGGAAGAGTATATCATTATTTAAGAAAATTTGGTTTTGAATGGGAGGAGCTATCAGATAGAGGCCACATGAGATTCGAGCCCCATGCCACTACGATACTAGAAGCTGTAAGCATGTATTCATGGCATACAGCTAATTCCCTTGGAATCCCTGTTTTTAGAGTCAAAGGCACTAATATGTTTGGTCTTCATGCAGAGCCTGTGAGACAACATGCTGAGCTTTTTGGCGAAAGAATGTATGAAGTTAAGATGAATGGTGATAAATTTATACTCAGGTTTGCAGCTTGCTATCAGCAGTTTTCTATACTAAAGGACTGGGTTCTTAGTTATAAAGACTTGCCACTAGGTATGTTTGAAGTCGCAGATAGCTACAGATATGAACAGAGTGGAGAATTAGTATTAGGTTTTAGATTAAGAAGATTTCACATGCCTGATCTACACATCCTTACAAAGGACTTAGAAGAGGCAAAGAGCATTACTTTAAAGGTTAGGGAAAAAATAGTTGAGGAAGCAAAGAAAGTTGGACGAGAATATCTAGCCATATACAACGTTACTGAAGATTTCCTTAACACCAATTTTAATTACATAGTAGAGCTTGTGAAAAATGAGGGTAAGCCAGTTCTCCTAGTAGTCTACCCTGCTGGGATATACTACTGGGTTATAAATGTGGAGTACATAATAATAGATGAGCTTAATAGACCTAGAGAAATAGCAACATGGCAAATAGATGTTGGAAATGCTAAGAGATTCAACATAAAATATGTTGATGAGAATGGCAATGAAAAATACCCAGTAATAATACACACCGCAATACTGGGATCCATTGAGAGGTACATATACATGGTATTCGACACTATAGCAAAAAATGAGAGACGTGGTACTCCACCAACATTACCATTATGGCTTTCACCAATACAAGTCAGAATAATACCTGTTTCCCAAGAGCAGTTAGACTATGCCATCAAAATAGCGCAAGCACTATTAAGTAAGGGCTTTCGTGTAGATGTTGATGATAGGAATGAGGGATTAGGTAAAAAGATTAGGGATGCTGGCATAGAGTGGATACCTTATGTCGTAGTAATTGGAGTTCGTGAAGTAAAAACAAATACATTGAATGTTAGAATCAGGATTGAGGGAACCCAAAGGGTGATGACTTTAGATGAATTCATCTCATTACTTGAAAAGGAGATGGAGGGGTACCCTAAAATAGACATGACAATGCCTATGCTCATAAGCAAAAGACCTACACTAAGCTATATTCAGCAACTAAGAGGTGCCTAGCATCGCTATCTATATGATGATCTGTCGCCTACGCTGAAAACTTAAATACAGATGATGATATGAACCTCCTCTGATTTTGGTGATAAAGATTGTACATTATTAAGGTGCCTTTAAAGGTGACACTACTAGGAGAATATGCAGTTGTCTTTGGAAAGCCAGCAATAGCATCTACACTACCTGTGTATATGATAATAAGAGTTAGTGAATGTAGTGATAAAAGTTCTATACGTGTAAAGCTTAATGGTATTTCGGTACCAATCATTAGTGTTTCAATTAATAGAGATGATTCTAAATATATGAGGGTCTCAGTTAATGAAGGTGAAGTTGAGAAAATGCTTCAGTATATCATAAAAGCCATATATTTATGTGAAAATGAGTTGAGACCTGGTACATTAATGGGTTTCGATATAGAGATTCAAAGCCCTGTTCCACCAGGTGTTGGCTTGGGTACATCAGCAGCTACCTCAGTTGGTTTAGTCGCTGCATGTTTCGCTATGTACATGAATGAAAAACGTGTAGACAAAGACCTGGTAGCAAAAATTGCGTGGAGAACTGAACAAATTGTGCAAGGCGCTGCAAGTCCTATGGATACTTATACAATAACATTTGGTGGCTTGAGATACATAGAGCCATTAACACCAAGAACAGAGCCGCTATTAATACCTAAAAAACCTTCCCTAGTAATTGGATATACTCTAAAGAGATTTACAACTGCAGATCTAGTAAGTAGCGTAAAGAAAAAAATGGCCTTAATGCCTGCTGTTATTAGCAAAATCATAGAGACTATAGGAGTTGTTGTAGAAGAGGCAAAGAAATCTCTCCTAAGTGGCGACATACAATCACTTGGCACATTAATGAACTTGAACCACGGTCTTCTTGATTCATTGGGTGTTGTTTCAAATGAGCATCACCTCATAGTGAATACTCTTAGAAATAGTGGGGCTTTGGGTGCAAAAACATCTGGTGCAGGTGGTGGTGGTGCATTTATAGCCCTAGCAAAGAGTGATGCTGATGCAATGATGCTCAGCAGAGTTTCAGAAGCTTTGGGTGCAAAGATTGTATCACTTGAGTTAGGATCAAGCGGTGTTGAGATTACACATGTTTAATACTTGGTATGATCATGATGAGTAGCTACATATTGCTAGGAGATGTGTTTGAGCATTTATTTAAGTATAGAAAAATTAGTCGAAATGAAGTTAAGTTTCTAAAGCTTCACGATAGATCAATATTTGATAGAATTATATCATCTGGGATGGAAAAAAGTCTTTTAAGTGTTGAGGAAAACGAAATAACTCTTTTAAAGCCTATAGAACTTCTTCTTTTATTGGAGGAGTTGATAGCTGTTGATATTGAAAAGCTTGCGAGGTACATAGGATGGGATGAATTTGAAAGATATGTAGCTGAAAAGCTAAGGTCTATGGGATTGGATTATGTATCTAGCTATAAGCATAATAGAATAGCACGTTTTCAAATAGATGTCTTGGCACTGGACTTGGCCAACAAGATAGGTTATATTATAGAATGCAAGCATTGGAAAAAGTCTATGAGCGCTTCTCAGATTCGTCAAGTTGTAGAGAGTCATTTAATTAGAGTAGAGAAATTATTGAAAAACTGTGAGTGGATTGCTGTAGAGATACCTGCAATTCGTAGGATTAAGTATTTCATACCCCTGATATTCACACTCTATGCACCGAAAATCCATTCTCTGGACGGTATTCCGATAGTGGCAATAAGATTTTTGAATGAATTTCTTGCCAAAATAGATATGTACATAGATTTGCTGGAAATCAAAAAGTATGGTAATGCATGCTATAGTTTGTGATCATCTATAGAATAGAATAGATGCATAACCTACCACAACATCCTCTTCACCGGTGATCTCGGCAGAATTATAGTACTTTAATAATTTCGCTCTTCCTTCAACAAGCTTTGCATACTCCATAATTATAGCTATAGCCCCAAATCCACAAACAGTAGCATCGTACTTTCTTATCAGAGAGAGAAACTTCTTTGTATCAAGCTCCACAATGGCGTTTATAAATTCCATGTCAAGTCTTTTCACGTTACTTGAAATATTTGAGGTAAACATGACATAGTCATAGATCGAGCCATGATGAGTAAAATCAGATGATGATATGACAACGATGTCCCTACCCAAGGAAGTTACAACGTTTTTTAAAGCCCTAGCGAATTCCTCGGCTTGAACATGATCAACCGCCTTAACAACTATTGGCACAATCTTGAATGTATCTCCATAAATGAGTTGTAGAAACGGTAGTTGCACTTCAAGTGAGTGTTCCCTCATATGAGCTAGTGCATCATCGTCTAAAGCACGATATTCCTTTTTCAGAAGCTTTATAAGTTCTAAATCAACTTCCACACGACCTAAGGGAGTTAGCCATGCAGAAAAGTATGTTGTTGTCGTTATAGCACCTCCAAATCCGCTGTGGTTCGTGCCAATCAAAACAATTGTATCAACATGAGGCTTATTCTCACCAATTTCCTTATATAGCCATGCTGCGCAAGGTCCAGAGTAGCTATATCCAGCATGTGGAGCTATGCCACCTATTATCTGAATTAATTGAGTTTTTTTCTCAGGTAATGCGCCAGGCCCTAGAGTAGGATTTTTAAATGATTGCTCAAGTTCCTTCAGCAATTCATTGCGTTTAAATGAGTAGAATCCCCATAGGGCAGCTTGAGGCTCTCTAATGTTCGATGAGCTCATGGACAACACCAAAGGTTCATACTGTACTAAGCTATGCTATACCATACTTAGTTTGTTTAAATCCTCTTCATCTAATCTTAGGTCTATAGCTTCTCTATCTTCAACTACATGCTCAATTCTTTCAGTTTTTGTAAGTGCAATTACACGTGGTCTTGCAATTACATAATTTAGAGCTACTTGAGCAGCAGTTCTACCATGTTTACTAGCTACCTGAAGCACTACCGGATGCTTTAAAACACGTCCCTTTTCTAATGTGGTGCAAGCCTGAATAGTGATACCTGTTTTTACTGCGAATGGTATTAAATCTTTTTCTATTCTCTTCTCAAAAACACTATACCTGCTCTGAACCATTACAACATCATATTTGTGTAGCATATGTAACACCTCATTGATCTGCCTCACCTTAAACTCGCTTAACCCTAAATACCTAGCCAAGCCCTTATCAGCTATAGCTTCCAATGCCTTAACTACTGTATCTAATGACACGAAATCTGTATAGCCAGCAGGCATAAGCACATCAACGAAGTTTGTACCCATCTTTCTTAATATTTGTTCAAATTTCATAATAGCGGTACTTGGATCAGAAAGTACTATTGGTGAAACCCTGAAAGTTATGAATATTTCGCTTCTCTCAATATTTGCCAGAATTTTCTTAATTAAATCCATGCTTAAACCAAAAGCATAGGAATCAGAGACCTCAATGACATTCAAACCTAGCTCTATTGCCTTAAGCAATGCCCTTTCAGCACTTACAAAATCCCTAATACTGAGAGTGCCAAGACCTAAGGTAGCTACCTTTTCATTTGTTTTTCCAAGAGGCTTTTTATTGGCATAGTCTAATACATGGTAAGACATAGCTATTCACAACAATACGATATCTTTGTACGCATAAAGCACTCTATCAAAGCAGCTCTCTAATTAAATTTTATAGCTGAAGGATTTATTATTCATTAAAAGAAATGAAAGCAAGAATGTTATGTAAAGTATACGAAGCCCAAAGTCCTTGGAAAAGCTACCCTATTATTTAATTCTGTTTTACTTTATCATAGATAAGGACTTTTTATCTTTGTATTATAAAAATATTTAAGCTTTAAGAGGTAGATATATCCTATAATAATCTTAGGTAATGCTGTATGGAGTATAGGAGGTTAGGTAGAACGGGTCTAAAAGTCTCAATCCTTACTATAGGTGGCTATGGACCTGGCGTTTATCCGGATATTCATCAGGCTATCAATGCTGTTGAGAGTGCTTTGAATGAAGGTTTGAATATGATTGATATAGCTCCAAGCTATGGCGATGCCGAGGTTAGGCTAGGTCCTCTAATAAAGAAGTATAGAGAGAGGATTGTTATAGCTGAGAAAACTCTTGAAAGGAGTTATGAAGGGGCTTGGAGAGAGCTAAGAACAACTCTATCCAGGTTTGGAGTTAACTCAATAGATATCTATCAATTCCATGCTGTGAGTTCCTTAGATGAGTTAGACAAGATCTTTGGAGAGAATGGTGCTATGAAAGCGTTTTTAGAGGCTCGAGATCAGGGCATAGTGAAATTCATTGGCATAACTGTTCATTCAGATATGAGGATAGCTTTGAAGGCTTTAGAGATGTTCGATTTCGATACAATCCTCATACCTGTTTATGCAGCTGCTATGGTCATGCCTAGACCTGAGAACGATTTCAGACCCATTCTGAAAGTTGCTATGGATAGAGATATTGGTGTAATAGCTATAAAGTCCATAGCTAAGAAGAGATATGAGGGGGAGAAGAAGTATACAACATGGTACGAACCCTTTGATAACCAAGAAGATATAGATAAGGCCGTCTGGTATACGCTATCCCAAGAACCAGTAGCAACATACTCAATGGCAGGAGATGTAAGGCTATGGCCAATGATTTTAAGCGCAGGCAAAAGATTTAAGAAACTATCCATAGAAGAACAAAAGAAAATAATCGATGAATTCAAAGCTAAGGGAGCTAAACCACTGTTCCCCGAAACATTGTACAAATAAAGTGCATCAAACTACTGTTTGTTTTTAGGTACCCATTACCATTAATTCATTTTTATCTAATGCATTTAAGGCTGTTACAGGTTTGAAGTTATTTGTGAATAGCTGTAAATATTTCTAAATACTTCTCAGAGCAATGCTAATACGCTAAGCAAAAACCTATAAGCTTCAATAGCTTATATTCTTTATGATGACCTCGAGTTTCCGAGACCTGCAGGGCTTTGAGCCACTAGGCAACTAGGTGAGCCGCTGTGGTGAGGGGGCTCAGGGGTAGTATGAGGGGTCTTCCACCAGGCTCTGTAATTATGATATTTAGTGGATGACAAAGTTCTCCTCACCCATTTCCTCTATTAGTATATAATTTACATATGCAAACTCAAATATATGCAGGGAGCTTGTAAACTATCTGAAGGAAACCCTCGTACTTTAGTGTAGAGAGGAGATCAGCTTAACAGTGAATTTACTGAACATTGTAGTAAACCAGAATACGCCCGTCGAAAGCTTCATTTATAATATAGATCTAAACTAGAACATATTGTTCAAGATTTATGCATAAATATGTACATTTACATAAATGTTGAACCTCCACGTGCTAAAGGATAAAGCTCAATTTCTTCACAACTTGTTGGGATTTCATCATCGAGATAAAGCATTTTATCATTACATATTATAAGTACCTCGTCTTCCTCTACAGTTATATTCAAGCGCTTAAATACTTCTTTAATCACAACATCTACTACTTTTCTCTCTTCTTCATTCAATTGAATATTTATTGCGAGCGGTTTGGGGAAGCCTCTAAAGCCTGCAATCTTAACCTTAACCTGCATTGCATCACCTATTTTTTATTATGCACTAAGGTTTGCAATTATGTTGTGTACATATCTATTGAGAGTATCTTTACTAACTTTTATAGGTTTTGGTATGAGAGGTTTTGCATTTTTTAGTACCATACCCAGTTTTCCATCATATAAATTATACAGCTTTTCTAAAGCATTTTTCTCTTTCTCGCCAATACTTTTTTCATTCAATTCTAAAGCTACAGCAAACTTTATGTTGAGACTTTTTGATTTATGCAGTTCTAGAATTGAAAGAGGAATACCTTGAGATGCTACTTCCATTAGATCTACAGAGAGAATCAAGTTTGGAGATTCCAATAATATTTTCTCAATAATTTTACTCATACTCCTTACATTTTTAACATAAATTATTAAAACAGTGTCGCAGGCCTCGGCAACATAGCCATAGGATTCTATTATAAACATATCCTTATAACTGTAAAGAGCTTCGCCAGCTTCCCCAAGCTTATATAATGTGGTATCAGAAATAAGTATTGCTAAAGGCTTTGACTCGCAGAATCTTTGTACAATGTTTCGAGTAAGAAATACTAGGGCAGAGACCATATTAGGTTCTGAGAGCAGGGTCTTATCTTGATAATGTATGCGTTCAGCTAACTCAAAAAAGCTGGGCAATGCAAATCCTTTGCATATTTCAGGTATGCTGATATGAGGATATATTTCAAGCAATCTCTCTATAAACTCAATGCGCAGATCGTATACAGAGTTGTTTTTAGGTACTACAACACCGCTTTCAGCCATGATATTGATGTAGTGCTTCACCAAATCTTCTACTAATGGTGCTAGAAAAAGTATTGACATACTACCATTTCCATTAATTTCATCTTCCATTAAGGGCCCTACATACATAACTAAGCTCATGCCGTAGACACCTAAGATATATTTAGTTAGAAACTATTAGCTTAAAATTGTTTTAAAAAGGCGCCACAAAAATCATAAATTGTAATGATGATGGAAGGAGAGATAATGAAATTCATGATGAGGCTCACCATGCTGAAGAATATGCTAGTATGATGAATTTGAACCTCCCTGAAAACAGTGTTCTTCATATAAATACAACCTTGGTCTTTGAGTTTACTATTATATTTTTGAGTAGTAGTGAAATCCAAATTCTTTTACTATTTATTGCGCCAAACTCTGCAAATAGGTCTTGTAAAAGTGCCACTTTTATAATTTTGGGCATAGTATTTCTTGAAGCTAGCATTCTCCCAGCAATACTGAGGTCTTTAACCAAAGGTGTAAAAAACCATATATAATCATATGCATCTCTATCTAAGTAAACCATAGAGCTCCAGAACTCAATAAATATTTTTTCCATTTTTTTCAAGTTATCGTATTGAAATCTTTGAAGAAATTCGATTTCATTGTTAAATGAATATGGTGAGGATATAGCAACATCTATGCATGTAAGGGGATTACATATTTTCTTACTATCTTGGTACAGAGGTGTAGGGGTAATTATATATGCTTCTCCAGAATTCACGTCTATAGGAAGATCCTTAAAGGCACTATACCTCGTAAATTGTACAACGCTAAACTCTTTGCATTTGCCTATGCTCAATATTTTATCGTAGTCAACACTTATAATGATTGGAATATCACTTAATAGAATTTGCCACAATGTCTCTCTATCATAATAGATCATAAAACTTAATTCAAGATCCTTATCTATAGTCTTTGAAGAATCGTGCTTCATAATCCTATTAATCCACGTTGCAGCGTCATGCTGAAGCATTTCAAGACTTGTAAGTGATGTTATATAACTACGCTTAACCACAATGAGAATCTGATGAGTGAAAAATGGTATATTGAGAACTCTTGATATATAAGGAGCAACCCCAAGAACTGGTGTAAATAGGCAATAATCATAACTACTCATTTTTATGTCTTGAATATATTTGTTTAATATCCTCCACAGCATTATAACATCGTCTACATGTGAAATTCTAAAGATTTTGATGTATTTAAGCAAGTCCTCAGTTTTATGTAGTACAGCAGTCAAAATAGATAAATTGGAGCTTGTAACAAGAATTTTAATACGCATAACTAGAGCTCCGCTATAAAATAAGGGTTTATAAGAGGAGGAAAGCTAATACAAATACTTGATAACACTATGAAATTGAGTTGAATCCTCAGCACAGAACTATGAAATTCAATGCCACATTCTAGGGACGATTTCAAATCCTTTGGTAAAGGAGGTGGCTAAAGCAACCCACACATGTGATTATAAAATGTTGTGTAAAAGATTGTATATGGAGAAATGTGCTGCGTTGTATTTTGGTCTATGATTAGCTTATTTGCAGCTAACAATCTATAAGTATAAATATGCCCTTAATTATCATACTTCATATAAGTATCAATGTAATCTGGTTATTATGATGTTTAAGCGCATTCATCGTGGTGATGATGGTTATACAGATGTTATTGGAGGTAGGGTTACAAAAGATTCTCCCATAATAGAATTCATTGGCGAGTTAGATGAACTGATTTCGTTTATAGGGCTAGTTAAGGCATATTTGAAGAGTAGTGGTGGTAAGGATTATGAGCATATAGTAGCCATGCTTGCTGAGATTCAGCAAAGATTAATGCATATAGCAAGTTATGTTGCTACTTTAGGAAGAAAAAGTTCGCCTATCAGTAAAGATGTATTGAATAGCATTGATAGAACTATAGAGGATTTGTCAAGTAAAATTTCTATACCTAGAGGATTTATAATACCGGGCTCATCAATATACTCTTCATTATTTCATGTTGTAAGAGCAATTTGCAGACGAGTTGAAAGAAAATCCGTTAGGCTACTTAGAGAAAACATAATCGACAATAACACTTATGTATACATCAATAGACTTTCAGACTTGTTCTACCTCTTAGCATTATACTTGGATAAAATTAATGATGTTACGGAGGATGTGCTCTTGTTATGAGACATATTAGGTTTGTTAAATGGAATGCAAAAGAAATGCGAAGAGCCCTGCAAAAGCTGCTGACTTTAGCATTCTAGTGGCTTTTAAAGCATCATAGGATCTTAAAGATCTTGCATACATAAGAGAGATTATAACTATAGCATCTACAAATAACGCCAATACTGTATAAGCTACACCATATCCAAGGATGAATATGGGCATTATACTTAGCATGATTAGCAATATGAATACTGTTACTGATATGTAAAAAGCTACTTGAGTTCCATAAATCGAGGCAATAGTAATTATTCCAAACATCTTATCACCTTCAACATCTTCAATGCCTTTCAAAAACTCTCTTCCCAAATTAAAGAGAAATGCGTACAAGGATGCTAGAGCTACATGTATCGTAAATTGTGAAAAAGCAGAGCCATAGATTATTGCTAGTGCCGTTAAAAAAGCTATTGTAATGTTACCAACAAGAAATACTTTCTTTAGGCAATAAGAGTACAGATACACAAGAACAATTGCAATAAAAGCTATTAAACTACAGACAATGGAGTGTGATAATGCTAGTAGCATTCCTATAACGAAAAATATTAGAGACATGATTAAAGCTTCTCTAGGCTTTATTAATCCTGAAGGTATAGGTCTCCATGGCTTATTAATAGCATCAACATTTCTATCATAGTAATCATTTATAATATTGCCTCCACTACCAATAAAAAAAGCTGTAGAAAACAGCTTAACCATGTTTAGGATGTTCATTCCATTACCAAGTACATATCCCGCTACTGAGGCTATTCCTAATGCGGTAACATTGCCAATTCTAATAATATTGAACCAAGCAAAAAGTTTTCTTTTAAAAACAATATAGCTAGAGATGTTACTTCACCTCATTTCAGTGTTAAGCCATTCCTTGTATTCCCTGAAAAACTTTTGCTCCTGCTCACGCCATTCAATATATTTGCTTGGATCTTGTGGAAAGTTTAAATAGAATTCTCGAGCTTTGTCCATGTATTGCTTAAGCTTGTAAAGCTTCAATAAGAATCTAGGCTTTGTTAGAAGTGAAGCGAAGGATCTTGCCTTCTCTAAAATTGAGGTATTTAGGTTTCCTTTAGAGCCCATGTCATAAACCTCATCTCCACCAACAAGTCTTGATTTGAACACGAAGTTCAATTCACTATTTGACATCCTCTGTAGAAACATTCTTAATACGTCTAGAGATGCCTGCTTTGCACCATAGACCTTGTGAAACTTTATGTGATAGCTCCAGAGGCTTCCAAGACTGGTGTCACTCTTTTCAAGGGCTTCAACAATTACCTCGCTAGCAATCTTAGCGCTGAGCATAGCTGAGCCTATTCCACCGCCATGGATGGGATTAGCCGTAGCAGCAGCATCGCCTATTGCGATAAAACTGTTCCAAACCATGCATGGTATAGGTCTGCGTGTAGGTACAATACCGCCACCACTATGAATAACCTCAGTAACTTTATTACCTATTTTCCGAAGTATGTGCTTCTGAAATTGCGTCTTTGGATTAGGGTTTCCATCCTTCCATTGAACCCCCAAACCTATGTTATAAACACCTTTACCCTTTGGAAAAAGCCACCAATAACCACCAGGAGCTATATCAACGTTTAAGTATATGTATGCAAATTTCTCATCAAGCCCAAAATCTCCCATCACAACTTCTCTATAAGTCACATTATAATCTTCTTTTGGAATAGGCTCAGAGACCCACCAATCACTAGGAAGACTCCTTCTAACAACAGCTGCTGCTCCAGAAGCATCAACAATAACCTTACCCTCCATTGCTTTCCTATAACCATTCTTATCCCTAACCTCAACTCCTACAATTCTTGAACCTTCAATAATGGGGTTCACAAATGAGTGCTCTAATAGCATCTCAACACCTTGATTTACTGCCATTCGATATAAGCGCATGCCAAAATTCTTTCTATTCAACGAATACCCTTTTCCAGAGACAATAATAGAGTTATTCTCATCAGGCGAAATTAGTGCGACCCCGTCATATTCATGATCTTTGTCAAATCCTTGCATTGGTGGCTCTAAACCAAGCTCTATGAAGTGGTGTTCTCCAATAGCATCACCACATACCTTATCTCCAATATTCTTCTCACTTTTCATTTCTATTACAGCAACATTTAAACCATTTTTAGATAAGATATATGAAGCGTAGAGCCCTGCTACCCCACCACCAACCACAAGCACATCATACTTCATACCTTTCAAGACCTAGCACCAATTCAAAATGTGGAAAACGAAACCCTTTTTAACCTTAAGGTGTTTTACTAAGTAGGCATATAAAGTATCCCTCCATATTATGCCTATGAGGCCATATTCTGATGCAGTTCTTTACGTCTTCATCAAATTCTAGACTAGAATATTCAGAGAGCCCATGAGACCAGTAATTGAATGGCGGCGGCTTAATAGACATCTTGTCGTTTAACTGAAGAACTTTTGTAACTACGTACTCATTCTCTTCTGGTGCAATGCTACATGTCGTGTACACAATTTTGCCACCATTTCTAACTAATGTTGTAGCAGCATACAGAAGCTTTATTTCTCTTTCAACAAGCTTTGCCAAATCTTTAACAGAAGTTTTGATCTTTCTACTAGGATCAAACATTATGCTACCCTCTGCACTGCATGGCGCATCCACAAGTATGTAATCAAATTTCAATCTCAATTTTTTTACAAGTTCAATTCCATCTTCATTGAGAACAATATACGATTTGAACCCCATTCTTATAAAATGCGATAAAAGTGAAGTAGCTCTTCTTGTAGAAATATCATTTGCTACTAGAAGTCCAGAATCATGCATTAGTAATAGAATATGAATGGCTTTACCACCAGGAGCTGCACACATGTCTAGGGTTAATGAACCTACACCAGGATTCAAAATTAATGGCGCAATCAATGATGCCTTATCCCTATAAACGTAGTAATACCCTTTAAGATACTCGTGTGTAGAGCCTATGGATGGAGAAGTGGGGGCTACAACAACTGTATAACAATAACTACACCACTCTATTCTCTTCAATGAAAAGCTCAAGCTATTGAGTTTGTCTACAACTGCTTCACAGTTGGATCTAAGATAGTTACACAATATTGCAGGCTTTTTATCAAAATGCTCAAATGACTCTAAAAGCTTCAATGTCTCTTCATAACCCAGCATTCTAAAATACCGCTCTATCATATATGGCATGTAACCATATTTTTCAGCAACTGCATGTGCCTCTCTTGAAATATCATCAACTTTTATTTCCTTTAAGACATCCCCCGCAGTAATTGATGAAAGCCTCTGTATTGAAGCATCAGCTGCGGGTTCACCGTTCATTGCTATCCCAGCTCACACCTTGTAAGTTTCATCACATTACTTTTCCCAATACCATCTAACATAATACAAAAATATCTTTAACTTTAAATAATCTTGTTGCCTGAGCCTACTGTTTCGAGTTTCTTGCCGGTTTATAAGAGTTGATATTGATTTTCTTATTTAGGGAATGAAGTGCTGAGGCCTAAGGAGGTTTGTGAGAGACTCGGCATCAGCTATACTACTTTGAGGGACTATGTTAGGAGGGGCTGCATAAAGCCCGTGTTGACTCCTGGTGGTAAGTGGAGGTTTAGAGAAGAGGATGTGAGAGGTTAATTGGTGTAGTTAAGCAGAAGAGAGTAGTGCTCTACGCTAGAGTATCATCTAATAGTCAGAGAGACGATTTGGAGAGGCAGGTCAGAGCGTTGGAGGATTGGGCTAGGCAAAACAACATAGTTGATTACGAGGTGGTGACAGATATTGGAAGTGGGTTAAATGAGGATAGGAAGGGATTCAAGAAGATACTGAAGCTAGCTGTTGAGAGAAAGATATCGAAGATAGTCATAGCATACCCAGATAGATTGACGAGATTTGGCTTCAAAACGATTGAAGAGCTACTGAGAGCTTTCGGAGTTGAAGTAGTTGTCTTAAACCATGAGGATAAGGATGCTAGGGAGGAGCTTGTAGAAGACCTTATCACAATAATATCCCACTTTGCGGGAAGACTCTACGGTATGAGGAGCCACAAGTACGAGAAGTGGTTGAAGGTGCGAGAAAGCTCATTGAAGACCCTTAAACAGGTCAGAATGTACTCAATACCAGTAAGTGATTCAAGAGTTAGTGAGCTGATAACATGGTATCTAAGGACTCTACAGAGAGCAATAGACATAATCTGGGAGAGCATTGATTGGAGGTATAGGCTCTCGAAAATAGAGAGGAGGAAGAGGAAACAAATAGTAATCATCCCCTATAAGCTTAAAGTCCCCGAGCTACCAAAGAGTAAGTCTTTCAAGAAGAAGCTTCGTGATGATCTCCTACAAAACTGCCCATACGCTAGACACTGGGTTGACGCTGTTATTAGGACAGCATACTCCATAATGGAGTCATGGAGGAAGAGGTATATTAAGGGAGGAGCTAGGAAGGTTAAGCCAAGAGTTAAGAAGAGGTTTGCTAGATGTAAGACGACGCTGATGAGTGTGGACTACGAGGAGAAGAAAATCAGGATTACTGTTAAGCCAGGAGAGTATATAGAGGTCTCTTGGAGTAGTAGGTGGTTCACTAGGATGGTTGAGGGCTGGAGGATTGGAGAAGTTGTATTGAAGGATGACAGGATACTTATACCATTCAAGTCCACGAGAATTATAGAAGTGAGAGATGTTATTGCGTGGGACTCCAATGAACTATCGCTCGATGGATTCTCGCCGAGAATAGGCTTCATCAGGGTTGACCTTAAGCCCTTGCAGAGCATGAAGATCACATATGAGAAAAAGAAGAGGATAGCACAGAGCAGGGGCTTGAAGGACGTCTATGAGAAGTATGTTGCTAGAGAGCGTAATAAGGAGAGGGATTTCGTAAATAAACTAGCAAGTGGGTTAACTAGGCTATTCCCAAACACTATTCATGTTTTCGAGGATTTAGATAAGGAGGAATTGGTTAGTAGGAGAAAAAACCCCGAAGAGTAGGAGGAAGAGGAATGCTAGAACTCCTTGGAAGATCATTCAGAAAAAGATCTCTGAGAGAGCTGTTGTAGTAAAGGTTTCCCGAAGAATACCTCTCGGACCTGCCCACGATGCAGGTATGTTGTGAAGACCCGAGTGGGCAGGTTATTTAAGTGTCCCAGGTGCGGCTTTGAGCTAGACAGGCAGAAGCTAGCATCAATAAACATATACCTAAAATACCTCAGGATGTGGGGGTTACCCCACAGCAATGACCTGGAGGAAGCGGTGAAGGGGGGCTGTGGGCTGGGGTCACCCCAAGTGGGTGGAGCCCTGTGACATGGATCCCGATGAAAAGGGATCCCGAGAGCTGTGAAACCAGGGGAAGAGGGCTTGGTATCAAATGATATCAAGCCCAATGAAACCTAAACCCCTAATAACTTTTACTTAATTAAAATTTACAGATATAAATACGAATAGATGTGGGAAACCCCTGAACACCCTAAAGGGGGTCCTAGCTCTTTAGAGTGGGGGAGGAGATTAGTTAGCGGATGCCTTACTTATGAAGCTGAGGTATAGGGGTGATGGTGCCAATGGTTTGCTTTTGAATTCGGGATGTG
>JAPWTX010000010.1 GCA_028275825.1 Ignisphaera sp.
GCTATATAAGTAATTACAACACAATACCTACTTAATTCACTACATATTTAATAGACACCAACAATGCCCTTCGTAGCTGTTTCTAGTTTCATATAGGTTTATAAGGTTTGTTGATCCCTCCACTATTTGGGAGATGCCTCGAGATGCGGGTGTATCGCGAAGACCCAAGAGAGGTGGGTTTGAGGAGGAGCCAGGATGCAGGGGTTACCCTACAGCAATGACCCGGAGAAAAGTGGAGGGGGAGCTGTGGGTAGGGGTCACCCCGAGCGGGTGGAGCCCAGTGATATGAACCCCGATGAAAGGGGTTCTGAGGGCTGTGAAGCCAAGGGGAGAGGGCTTGATATCAAACAATGTCAAACCCTATGAAACCCGAACCCCATCCTACTTATCTCTTAATTAACCTAACACTATCGACTTTCATAACCGAAAATCTCGCCATTTATGGCAGGAAAGAGGTTAGGTATAATAACCAGCTCTGACAATAAGCTAATGCTTAAAATGTTTTATTATATTACTGCTTTATTCCATCACATATCATACAGAATATCCATGGATTTCATATGCGAACTTCTTTCTACATTTAAAGGTCTTTGCTTCTTTAAGATGGGAAGGTTGGAGCTCATGTTCTCAGGAGTTCAATCACTAAGCCATATCTTCAGTCATTACCTCTGTTCATCTGATTCAAGTTGTTATGGATCTGCAAAGCATCATAGTATGATGCTTTAATGTTCATCGCTAGGAAGAGCTATATCAAGAAAGCTTACAGATATCCCCATGTAGTAAAGGGCAGGGCTTTTGGTTTTAATGGCGGCCCCCTGATTCGCAATAACCCACCTTCTGTAGTCAACTACATTTGGCTAAGCGGCTTTACCCCTTCACGCAGCCTTCATCAGGGGCTTGCCTTACTCCCCAGAGGTCGGCCGTTTCACTGCATCTACAAGCCTCGTCTGCAGATTGGCCACTCCTTAGTTGCCTAAGGAGTCTTACTACTTCATCCTCATCAGCTTGTAGCCATATCGTTTCTGTGCCGGGACCTAGGGTATTACCCTAGCCCCTCGCGGGGCTCTGGGGCTGCGCGGAGGGTGGTGTTTCCTCAGAGGCATCTCCGTAGTAGCCTGCGAATCAGGGGGCCTAGTAATAGTATACAACAGTTTAAAGCTAATTAATTTTTATCTCATTAAATTGGAGGTGGGAACAGCTTCATAAAAGCTATGGCTAATATTGGTGTAGCTACTGAAAGCAAAAGTATGAGATACGGATTTAACTTTAGCTGCTCTTCAACCTCTTCATAAAATCTAACAAGACCCACATAACTTGCAAGTCCTGGGCTTACCCTCCTTCTTCTTGAAGACATGCTCAGCACCACACTTTACAGAGTTCTCACACTCTAGCCATATATAAGCAGATATTATAATTAGGTTTCCTGCAATCTCTCTTGTGTAAGTTCACTAACTTCACATACACATTGTAAGTGTCTGTCGAACCAAATGCCATGGAATCCCCCATCCAAGTTTCAAACTGTTACAATATGAATCATCCTCCTAGGACATATAATGAGTTTGTGATGTATTAATTTTGATAGCGGAAATCATGAGGGCTATATTTACAGGTATTCAAAACTAACTGCAAATCACCTTACACTTGTAACATCCTTTTTGCATTACTCAACAGAGCTTCAGATACGACTTAGTGCGTTGTTGCTATTGATTTTGACATACTGACCTTTCTCCCTCGCTACAATGACGAGATTTTCAGTTGCGATGTTATCGGTTTGTGGGAGTGGTTAACATATGATATTGGCTTGAGCTTATTGTCACATAATTCCATTGACATAAGTTCTATAATAATGTTTTTCACGGGAAGCAAAGGGGTTGGTAATACTAGTTGTGTTTATACAAATGCTATAAAGATTTGCTTTGTTGCTGGATCTAACCCTGGTTGCTTCTTCTGAAGATATGACAATGTATGAAATCTTATCAGATGACGTAATTTGTTTGTATAATGTTTCAATGGTTCAAAATATTTTATTCTATCTATGCATATACAAGTTTTCTGAATCTCATTAGTTTTAGATTTTCTTCTACTACATGTTGCAAGTGAAGTAGTGGGGTCAGTGCTATAGTGGGATAAGCGGGGTCTCTACAGGAACTCGAGGGGTTCAATAATTTTAGTTGTAATGGTTACAGGTAGCAATTCATAGCTATAACCATTTCTCTCTTTTCCATATCTATCAATAGGTTTCATTAAATGCTTTTGAGAGTGTGGTGGAGGTAAGGAAAGTTTAACAGCGATTCCCCTGACTATCTTTTTACATTCAAGTTCTGGATTGAATATTATTACACCACATTTTTCACACCTGTAGCCCTTTCCCAACCCTTTCTTCTCCATTCTCTTTCCACATCTTGGACATTTAGGTGGTCTACACTTGTATGTTATGCTAGTGTTCAATATAGCAATTTTTTCGACATGAACTACCTGTAGGTTGTTCCATAATTTTACTTGTCCTTGCACCTCAATATAATCACCTATGTCAAGAACTGAAGCTATATTAAATAATTGAGAGGGCTTGAAGAAGGCCAGCAAAACCTCACCTGTAGCATCAAACATCTTAACTATTACAGTACCACCTCTTACAATAGCTGGTTTTTCTGCAACTACACCACTTATTCTACATGTTTTAAAAGGATTCAATTCTTTGGCAACTCTGTATATAGCATGATCATCTGTTGCCTGATTACTTCTAAATACAGTCCAAGCTACTAAGGGCTCACAAACCTTGATAATACTCAATGCTTTTTTAACAGCGTCAGGCGTCTCCCCCCTGACGCCATATAATATGGGATCTAATCCATGTGGTGTTATCAAAATCCTATTTTCTTTATAATCATAATTATTAAAACTTTCTCCTCTAGTTAGATTATCAAAGACCTTAACACTTTCTTCATCAATACATCTACTCTTTCCATACATCTTCTTTGATCTATATGTCAAGAGTTCAAATGTATAGTCACGACCCTTGTAAAGCCACATTATCGCTGCAGATGCACCTATGATGCCACGCCTTCCATACCTCTGCGAAACCATAAAGCCCTTTCTCATAAGCTTTGAAATAAAGCTGTGATCTAGCACTACAACATCTGTTAAAGCTTTTTCATATAGCGATGCAAGATCATTTGATAGAGGATGCCTAGCTATTACAAGGCCTGGCTCAAAATCAGGTACTCTAACATCAAATTTGCTCAGAAATCTATTAATATAGTCTTCGACAAGCTCTTCAATTATCTGCATTAATACTGAGAGATCTGAGGCATACTCACAAGGAATTCCCAGCCTTATGGCGATGGCCCCATTTCCACGAGTTTTCCATGGTATTGATGGGTTTAAGCGCACGAGATTTGGATAGTCAAATAGTAAAACAGTGTTGCGAAGCTTTTTCGGCAATTCATTGAGAATGTAAGTTGCTAAATGTGTTGTACAACCATACTTAAGTGCATCAAAATCGTCAAGCCCTATGCTAATATAGCATAAGCCTGGAATCTGCATAGTAACATCTGTTTAATCATTGAAATTTATGTAGAGCTCGAGGCAGAAGAAACCACGATCATGGTTATTGTGGACTTAACCTTTGGAAGTCTTCTAATTTTTGATGAGATAACATCCTTTAATTTCTCAACACTTTCAGCCTCTATCTTTGCAAAGAGATCATATATTCCATACACTATGTAGACCTCTTTAACTTCTTCAATACTCTTAATTTGTGCTAATACCTCATCCTCTGCACCAATCTCTGTATTGATTAATACAAGTGCTTCAGGCATCTCACATCACATATAGGTTAAATCTGTGATGTAATGGGTATATAAACTTTATGAAGGTATTCACTGCCAAAGTGCAATGCAACTCTAGTAGCAGATTATTCAGAATTGATGAGCAAATAGCATTAGGGTAGAGACTTTTAGGTGTTAACATCTTGGTATGCTGTAAATAATGATGTTAATGAATCTTGAAGCGATACAAGTAGTTCATAAAATCTATTAGTATTGCTCATCATTTTCAATAATTCTGTGAAGGATATTCAATAGTTTACCATTTTTACTACAATTTAAGCCAAATAGCTTACACTGTATTTGCTCTATATCTTCATCTGTTTTCACTTGTGAATATAATTCAAAACGTTTACTATTCAACTGTATAAATGTTGACCCCCATTTAAAAAGCGATGCAATTTTGAAAGCATCGTCATGAAATCCTGTTATCATGAGTGCTGCTATTAACGCCTCAGCAGTGCTCAACTTAAATGGCTTTCCATAGTTCACATTATTTGCAGCAATCAGTATTGGCAAAACTCTTTGATAACCACGTTTAATTTTCTTCAACGTCGCTGCACCTCTCTTCCATGAAACATCTAGTGCTACAATGCCGCAGTTCTCTATATGAATTCTATCAAACTGTTTTAAATATGTTGAAGCCATGGGGTTTAGCACTATTGAACAGGGTGGGATATCATTGTAACTAGAAATTCTCTTTGCCAATCCATGTTTTATCAGCTTTTCAGCTGTGCATGCACTAGGATCATCCTCAGACTTTGTATATATAAAGATCTTTATCAAAATCAACGAATCTTACACCGCATGGTGAATTAATTTGGTCTCCCCAAACTCGAAGCACAACAGTTCTCTAATAAACGATTTACTCAATTTGAGGATGTATGATAGCTAGGTGTTGATTTAACCCTGAACCTAGGCTCATTGTCCTCGCTCTCAGACTCAAAGCCACAGCTCTGCTGCGCCATTGTAGTTCAGAGCCATTAATAATGTAGCGCATCACCAAAACAATAAGTAAAGAGAACTAATAAATTTTTCTCTATATTTTCACTATAAAATGGTGAAGCACGAAACGCTTAATAGCTCTAACAATGTGGAATAGGCTTGCGGGCCCGTCGTCTAGTCTGGTAGGACGCCGCCCTCACAAGGCGGAGGTCCGGGGTTCAAATCCCCGCGGGCCCATACTCTTTATTTACTGCACTTTTATTTTATAATTCTCATTTAGAATCATTGAAAGTAGGAGTTCTAGCTCATTAACTTCTGCTGGAAGCAGTCTTGCATCGTATCTGGAAATTCTTATAATGTGTTGCACATCTCCATCTGGAGTCCACACACTGTTAACTCCCTGAACTCTGGCAGGTGCGACTACCTGCACTATCATGTTCTTGGGGTCAGACTTTCTTATTACACGAACTTTTGTATTCATCTTTGCACCTAATGTGCGACCGAGTTTAGCTAAAGCTGATTGAGGCACATCACTGCTTACCTCTAGTACTGTTAGTATCATTGAGTTTGTTTCATAGCTTTTTACATATGTTGCGTCTTTAAGAAACCTAAAGCTGGTATCCTGCTCCTCCAGCTCTAGAAGATACCTCATTATCTCTACTTCGCGTTGTGTATAAATACCGCTGTCAACAAGCCTACGGCATCTGGGGCATAATACCCCACTTCTAACACAGATGATGTCGAGCGGTATCTTCATTGCCTTGCTCAGCCTCGTTTGCAACTCCTTATAAGTATTAGGATTTCAATCTGTACATATGTGACAGGCGTTTAGCTTATAAGTTTAAAACATTTTATAAGGTATGCGAAATGGAGCAGAAAATGGGTATACAAAATGCCTGTAGCAGATCCAGAGCTTATGAAAATAGTGGAAGCTAGAATTTTGAATAAAAAAGTTTGTCGCAAATGTGGAGCACTAAATCCACCTACTGCTACGAGGTGTAGAAGGTGCAAAAGCAAAAATTTGAGGCCCAAGAGGAAGCAGGTAGCCATGAAGAAGTAGGTCGATGGGATTGTCATGCAGTATACCTTAAAGCATGTTGCTAAGGTGCTTGAAGAAATATCGAGAGAAGGGATAGAAGGAATATTGATAGGTAACACATGTCTGAACATAGAGCTAGGCAACAAATTCCTTGAAGGAGACCTGGATCTTTTCGTAACATCCCTAAGTCCACTAACAGAAAGCGCTAGAATAATTGCTATGGCGGAGGAGAAAGGCTGGAGCACAGGTACAACAGAACTAGGAACACCATCAATAACAATTACAGTAAATAACATAGATATCACTGTAGAGCTTTATGAGAACATCATGGATTTTTACATACCACAGGAAATACTAGATCTATGCCTGCAAGAATATAGCATTGAAGGAAACAAAATAAGATGTCTCTCAAAAGAGTGTTGGATAGTTCTGAAAGCCCGAAGAGGGGCAAGCCAAGATTTAAACGAAGTCTCATTCGCAATAGAGTTGCTAGAAAAAAACGGTATCAAAATAGACAAAAACAAGCTGAAAAAAGCTGTGGAAGCATTCACAGAAGACGCTCACTATATATATGAAAGGCTGAGATCCATAGGCTTAAAAATATGACTCATAATAATCAAATACAATGTACATAATAGCGGTCTGTATAATCTTAAATAGCTGTGAATCTGTAAACATCTTTTAGATTTGATACCCTCTCTACACATATTTAGCTGTAGATTATGAGTCTTGGAGCTTGAAGCACGCTCAAAGTGGATGAGGGGCTTTGGGGGTTTTGTTGAGCTCTGATAGCCTGGGCAGTGATGCTATGAAAACCCGAACAGAGCCCGGGAACCCTGAGGCAAGACATTTAAAACTAACTACAGATGATTGCTTTGGGGAAACCCCTTTACTATCGGTAGTCAACAGTATTTCTGACTCCCTTCTAACTCTAAGTGATGAGGGTTCTTGAGGGTAGTTCATTGACTCCTTACATCTATTCGTGTTTACATCTGTCATCTGCAGAGTAGTTCGGGGTGGTAAAGGGTGCTTTGAGATGCATTCTATTAGCGTTTGTTAATTTATTTAGATCTTGAGGTATTGTAGAGGTGGTATTGAGGTTTGCTTTGATTCATGAAATTAATATTCTCTTCTGTTTATATGTTTCCTGACTATAAGATATTTTTAGAGTGGTGCTTGCCATGGATATTTGTGAAAGATTGCGTAGATATGTAGCCAATTTTAATGAAAGTTTGAAGAGTCTTAAGATCTTAGATGCAGGCTCTAAGAGTCTTGTTGACGTAGCTTTAGCTTATTATAACGATTCTCGGTACTATCTTGAAAAAGGTGATTGTGTGACAGGACTTATAACAATATCCTATGCTGAAGGCATTTTGGATGCTCTTCGCAGCCTTGAGTTAATTGAGTGGAGTTGGGTTAAAGCAAAAGAGGTGAGGGTTTTTGCAGCAGGATCTTTTGATATTATTCATCCTGGTCATGTAGAGTTTCTAAAATGGTCTTCCTCATTAGGTAACAAGCTTTACGTTGTTGTTTCTAGGGATTCGAGTTATGTGCGTACCAAGGGTTTTGAGCCTATTTTCAAAGATATTGACAGAGCTCTTATCGTTGAATCCATTCGATACGTGTATAAAGCATATGTAGGTTCAGAAGACTTTTTAAAGCCAGTTGAAGAGCTTAAGCCAGATATCATTGCCTTGGGACCAGATCAAATAGATGCAGAGGAATTGAAGAGACTTTTGAAAGATAGGGGAGTGAGTGCAGAAGTCATTAAAATGAGTAACAGAGTTTCAAACTATTCCTCCTCGAGTATAAAAGAGAAGATTTGTAGCAGTTGGTGTAAAAACAAGCACAACATATTCCATCCCTGTTAACAGAATTCTGTAAACGTTGTACAAGCATGTTAGCTGTACCAAATCTTTATCTTTACTTATTTGTAGCTTTGTAGAAATGTGGCTTTAAATGTTGTAAGCGAGGGTGTAGGAGTCAAGTAAGCTGGGTATCAATATTTCTGAGTCTCCAATTCCTAGATACCTCTTTTTTCTTTCTATCTCATGAGATAGATTTGTTGTCGCGTTTTTCTCTCCATGTACAAGCACTATTTTTGATGGTTTTGGCTGAACGTGCTTAATGTAGTCCAGCAGTTGCGATTTATCTGAATGCCCTGAAAAGCCCTCTATCGAATAAACCTCCATCTTTATCCTTATTATCTCTACCTTGCCTTTCTCATTGACAAAAGCTACTTCCCTAGCACCATCCCTTATCCTCCTACCCAAGGTTCCCTCGACCTGATAGTTTACGAATATCATTGAGTTATTCGGATTTGGCGCCATTAACTTAAAGTACTCCACAGCAGGCCCCCCTGTAAGCATTCCAGAAGTTGCAATTATTATTGCAGGCTCTGAACTCTCAACGATTTCTGTTCTAGGTTCTCTACCCTCCAGTCTAGTAAAGGTTTCAAAGTCAAAGGGATTTTCATTGTTTTTAAGTCTTTTCCCCAAATCCCTTGATAGCAGATCTGGATAGGAAGTGTGTATTGCCGTAACTTCATGTATCATACCCTCTATATAAACACTCATTTTTGGTATCCTATTCTGCCTCATCGCATCAGCCAATATCACCATAACCTCTTGCGCTCTTCCAACACTTAGCGTAGGTATGAGCACCTTTCCTCTTCTGTTGTAGGTATCGAGAACTATTTTAAGTAACTGATTCTCTGCCTCTTCTCTCCTGGGCTGTTCTGTTGCTCCATATGTGCTCTCCATTATGAGTGTATCTACCCTCGGAAATTCATAGTCAGCTCTATCAAGAAGCCTTGTTTTTCCAAACTTCAAATCCCCTGTATACACAATATTGTGAAATCCGTTACCTATGTGCAGATGGGCAATTGCAGAGCCGAGTATGTGCCCTGCATTGTACAGTGTAAGCCTTATGTCAGGAGCTATATCTGTAACAACATTGTATTTCAGAGTTATTGTGTGTAAGAGCATTTTCTCAACATCAGCTAGAGTAAATGGTGATTCCCCACCTTCTCTTTCAGCAATCTCTAAGAAGTCTTTCAGCAGAAGTGTTGTGAGATCTCTGGTCGCCTCAGTCATATATACAGCTCCCTTGAAACCATACTTAAAGAGATATGGTACAAGACCTGCATGATCTAGATGAGCATGGGTCACAATAACAGCATCAATATCTTCAGGATCTATGCCAAGTAGGTCTACCCTTGGAAATGCATTTGGGGATAACCCTCTACCTGGATTAAGACCAAAATCTAGTAAGAGCTTTGTCTCAGCTGTCTCAACCAGTATGGCAGATCTTCCAACCTCCTGAGCAGCTCCAAGAAAGGTTACTCTAACAAAGTTATTCCCGTCTTTAGCTAAGAGCACATCTCTATGTATAACCTCTCCAAGGCTCCTCAGAAACTTAAGCCTATAGTCACTATTTGCTAAATAGCCTCTGATGATCTCTTCAAATGTTTTTGACCTCATTGGCGGGGCTCTGATTACCCTAGGCCTCCAGCCTGTGTATACAAGAATTTGCTTGGCATTAGCCTCAACTATTTGCGGGTTCTTCGCCTTTATAACTACCTCTCCCAGCACCCAATCAAATTCAACATTCTCTACGCCAGCCTCTGATGGTAGCAGGTTTTTGAGGTATTCTCTAACCTCTTTCTCAGGCTTTCTAATTGAGGGATCCGTCCGTATCACTATCCTCTTCTTTATCAACTTAGCTATCTGAGACGCTATATCTCCTTGCTCAAGCAGAAACTGGGGGCTCCTGATATAAACAGCTATTTCAGGGCCTTCAAACTCTAACCTAGTTAACTGTGCTGAAGGCGGCATCATTTTTATTATTACAGATCTTATGTAAGAGAGGTCTATGTTAAAACTCATGAGAGTGTCCTGCCAAGAAGTTTTTTGATTTCCTCTACTGTAAATGTGTACTCCCGGTAAAAGTCCTTCTCTATGACCACAGCGTCAACCCCTATACCCCCAGTAAAAACATCTCTGGCAATAGCTGATGTGATTGCCTTGACAGCTAGCTTTACAGATTCTTCAACGCCTAGATCAGGTCTGTACTCAGCCTCTACAATTCCTATTGCTGTAGGTGATCCTGAGCCTGTTGCAGCAATGTTTTCTTCTGTCACATCTCCGTAAGGTTCTATGGCAAATACCTTTGGCCCCTCATAGTAATCATATCCCCCTAGAATCAGCTGGACAATGAATGGAAAATACTTGTATTCATTCAGGACGAGACCTAGGAGAGATGCCATACCCCTCAGAGGCATAGGTCTGCCATTGAGTATCTGGTAGTAGCGAGCCTCAGCCCTTATGTAATCAGCAAGGGTTTGAGCATCTGCTACAAGCCCTGCAATTGTCATACCAGCTCTTTCATCAATTCTCACAATTTTTCTAACATTTTTGTGCGCTACATAGATGCCTGCCGTAGCCTTTTTATCTGAGGCTAGTACAACATGACTTCTGAAAGCTATACCCACTGTAGTGGTGCCTCTATACACATTCTCTAGCATTTCCCTCAAATTTCTTGAGTAGGGTTTTGCCTCAAATTCTAGATACTCCATGGTTGTAGCCCGTGGCTTTAGAAGGTAAAGCAACTCACTAAAAACTTGTTTTGAAAAGCTTAATAAGCTTGAATGCTTGCAAAAATGGAGAGGTGCAATGCTTGTTCTACCCCCATGAAATAACGCTGCCGAAAAAAGTTGTTGTTGGCTTGAATGTGCTGGAGAATGTGGGGGAGTATATAAAGGCTATTGATATAGGCATAGGTAAAGCGATTATAGTGTCTGGCTCAAGCAATACGCGAGTATATGCTAAGCTAGTTTCTGACCATCTTCAGCATAGTCATACAGAGACGTGGGTTTTGTCTGCAAATTTTTCAACAATGAATGAAGTGGAGAAGGTTGTTAATGTTGCTAGAGAGGTTAATGCAGATGTAGTTATAGGTGTTGGGGGTGGGAAAGCTATAGATGTGGCTAAGTACTCATCCTACGTGCTTTCCAAACCCTTTGTCAGTATACCTACGTCTCCATCTCACGACGGAATTGCATCGCCCTTTGCCTCTATAAAAGATGTAGGTAGGGCAACATCTGTAAAGGCATCTACACCAGTGCTTGTGATAGCCGATGTAGCTGTAATGGTTAAAGCACCGAGAAGAAATATTGCATCTGGTTGTGGAGATCTGCTGGGCAAATTCTCAGCTGTCTTAGATTGGAGGCTAGCACACAAGCTTAGAGGTGAGTATTATGGGGACTATGCAGCTTCACTCGCGCTCTTATCAGCGCAGCACATAGTTAAGTTCAGCTCCATGTTCAAGGCGAGACAGGTTCCTGTAGAGGCTGTTAGAATCTTAGTGGAAGCTTTAATAAGTAGCGGTATTGCTATGGCTATAGCAGGCTCCACGCGACCTGCTAGCGGCTCTGAGCATCTAATAGCACATGCAATAGATTTAGTGGCAAGCTATCCAGCTCTCCACGGGGAGGAGGTTGGGATAGGTACCATAATAGCGCTATATCTTCATGGAAGAAACTGGCGCAAGATAAGGAATATACTCAGTGAGGTAGGGGCTCCAACAAGAATAAGCCAGATTAATGTCTCTAAAGAGCAAATGATAAAAGCCCTCACAATAGCACATAGTATAAGGCCAGAGAGGTATACAATACTAGGCGAGAAAGGATTTAGCGAAGAAGCAGCAGAAAGAGTAATAGAGATACTAGAACTCATTTAAGCTACCGTTTACTCAAGAACAATTATATAGAATGTTTCAAGACATTTTAAGACTACCCTCAAGTTTCTTACAGCCTTTCGCAGCTGTTTCCAGTTTCATAAAGGTTTATAAGGTTTGACATTGTTAGGCATCTTGATGAGGTTCCCTGTGAGGGGTGAAGAGCCTGCAAGGGCTCTCCCCAAGGGCAGCAGCCCAAGATGTGGGGTCCCTGGGGTGGCCCTGAACGCCCCCAAGGCATATGCAGGCCCAAGGGGCGGTGCAGGGGAATAGAGATGAGGCAATGACCATAAAGCAATATGAATCTGTATAAGAGCTGAACCCCTCCCCCAAGTCACAGCAGCTCATCACTAGCTGCCTAGAGGCTCAAAGCCCCATGGCTCTCCAAAAACTAGGACAATCATGTACATGAGCTTCGAAAAGCTCAAAACATCCTCACAACACTAAAAGAACTCAAAAACCTAAACAACTTCATTAACAGAAACATCATTTCCCCGTTCACATTATTTGCGAATAGCTGTAATCAGTTTTAAACATGTTTACAGGGGTTGCACCTCTATGTGGATCTACTTCACCCATACATCATGGGCACCCCTCGAGCCCAATGCCATGAAACCCCCTATCCAAGTTCCTATACCACTGCAGATAATCCAAAGATGTTTAGCATAGCAAACATCCAATCTTTATGAAGACAAGAAGATATACATTTATGGTATTTACGTATATACAGATCACTTCAAACTTGTAATAGCTTATAAAAATTTGGTCATCAGTTCAGGCCGAGCAACATCATTTTATGGTCAGTACGGAGAGAATTCATCACTACTTTAATGCTTTCTCAAACTTCTCTATGTATATGACAGTATTGTATTTTCCAATATATTTGTATACCTCTTCAGCTACAATAGCTTTAACAAGTTGCAGATCTCTGTCGAGTAGCAGTTCCTTTGGTATTTCTATTGAAACGCTGTTGCTGTTCTGATCTATGGTTATATTGAATCTCTCTAGTGGTATCCTCTTGTATCTTCGGTGAAGTAGGTGCCTTACTTTCTCTGCATCATCCTCCAGGATCTTAACTACTCTATATCTACACGTAATGGTTTTTCCAGCGAGTGGATGGTTGAAGTCTATTAGCACCCTACCTCCGGTAATAGCCTTTACAACGCCTACTTGTCCGCCTAACTCAACAGTTTTGCCAACTTCAGGCACAACATTGTTTTTAAGAAGCTCCCTAACATTAACTATCTTCACTTTAGAAGAATCCCTCATACCATAAGCTTTTTCTGGGGGTATTTCAATCTCAAACTCTTTTCCAACCTCAGCAGAGGTCTCAATATGTTCTTCAAGACCTTGTATAACTCTGTTTTCGCCGACAATGACTAACAGAGGCTCATATATCTTATCAGCCCCCCACTTATTTTCTTTCTTAGCCGCATCCTCTAGTGTTGTATCTATCAGCTCTCCTGTATCCTTAGCTCTTATAATGTAATCTATTAACACAAAGCTGTTTTTCGGTATGGCCATTTCTTATCCGCCTTAACACTATACAGATTTTTATGAGAAAGGTAAAAAAGCTAACATAAACAACCAATCATGGCGCTCCAATAGCATACACAAAAGTTATTTTATTTTAGAAGCTCACTACTATTCTCGTGACTTGATATGAGTCAAGAGGTTGAGGTTAAGCTCAGGATTAGCGATGTTAAACAGGTTGAGGAGAAGCTAAGAGGGCTTGGAGCCAAACTTGTCGATGTTATTGAGGAGGAGGATCATTACATAGATTTAGCACCTTGCATAAACATGAGAGATCTTGACATAGCTTTAAGGGTTAGGAGGTCGAGGAGCCTTGTTAAGGATGCCATGGTGGAAGAGATGACGTTTAAGGGTAGGAGAGTCTCTGAATTTCCTAAGATTAGGAAAGAGATTACAGTTAACATAAGCAATGTTGAGAGCGTGTTAGAGATCTTTCGCGAACTTGGCTTTAGAAACATATATGTAGTCTCAAAAACTAGGAAAGTGTATGTATTGAATAAAATGAAGATATTTCTAGATAGTGTAAAGGGCTTGGGGCACTTCATGGAGGTAGAGCTATTGGAGCCCACTGATTTGAATATCTTTAGAGATGAGCTTGCAAAGCTCTTCACAGCTATTGGCGTTGATGAGAGCTGTATTGAGAGAAAGACTTATCTGGAGCTTGTGTTAGAGAAAAAAGGTTTTGTTTAAAAATGATTTTTAGTGATTTTCCTGCTTTAAGACGCTAGTTTTCTGCCCAGCTGTATTGCAGCGTATATTGAGGCTGCTGCAGCTATTAGTGCAAGTATTAAGGCTATTATCACATATGTTTGTAGTGTTGATGTTGCGCTATCCACCTTACTAGCCACGCTATCTACTTTGCCAGATAGTGTGTTAACAGCGCTATCTATTTTGCCAGATAGTGTACTTGCAGCTGAATCAACTTTGCTACTTACAGCATCAACCTTGGAAGCCACGTCACTAACTTTGCTAGCAACAGCACTCACATCATCTTTTGACGCAACCTTTCCAGATAAGTCGCTTACAGCACTACTCACAGCACTAACCTTTCCAGAGAGATCTGATACTGCTGCAGATATGCTGTCAAGCTTTGTCGATAGCGCACCAACATTCTTGTTAAGGGTATCTGCAGCATCCTTAATTGTGCTAACAGCTCCCTGCAGACCAGATAGCGAGGTGCTAATACTACTTACACTACTCTTCAAATCACTAACATCACTAGCTATCTTGTCCAGCTTGCTATTCGCGGAATCAACCTTGCCAGAAACAGTTGTTACAGCAGAGTACACATCGCTAATCTTGCTCAGCGCAGCCTTCACATCACTAGCCATGGCTGAGACAGTGTCACTCACCTTCTTTAAGCTATCGCTTAGAGTGCTGAGTTGCCCTGCTAGAGCAGCTTGTGCAGCACTTATAGAGTTCTTAATATCTTTAGATGCATTGCTAATCGTATTGCTCAGTGTGTTAACAGCTTTAGCGAGGTCATCTTTTGTGGTAGCAATGCTTACGTTATTGACTACAAATACGTATCCTGGTAGTGTTATGCCAGTTGTTGTGCTTCCATTAGGCAAGGGCTTTACATAGGCTAAGCTGATTGTATATGCTCCAGGCTCTAAAGCAGGCATGTAGATGCCTAGCACACTTGTAAACGGGCTTGTTAAAACACCACTCGGATTAGCAGTCCATCTCTGCACCTGCTGGTTCAGTGAGTAAGCAGCATCAGTGCCATTTATCAGCATTGCCAGCATTGATGTACCTGGCGTGAAGCCTGTTCCAATAACCCTTACAAAGCCTGGTCCAACAAGTATTGGTACTATATCCTTGTTTAGATCTAGCAAGAGGAGCTTTGGCTTTACCTGTGGCACAACCCCTGTTATCATGGCTGTGTAGTTGTAGAATGTGTTAACAGTTATTGTACCGCTCACACTACCTACAACAGTTATTGTATAGTTCCCTTCAGGTAGTGTTGGAACAACGAAGTCAACTGCTACCATGGACGTATTGGCTATCACAGTCTTCATTGTTTGCCCTCCGAAGTAAACCGTTATTGTCTCTCCTGGTGAGACACCTGTTAGCACAACTCTCACAATGTCGCCTAGATAGTCACACATACCGCCATAGGTAACACATTTAGCGCAGTAGCTCACTCCTTTTACACCAGCGCTCTCTGGGCATGGACACACAACAATTCTCTGGTTGTTGTAGCCAGCGCTCACGAAGGGCTGTACCTTAGCAGGTGGTGTGAATGGCGGTGGATACACAATCATCCAATACGCCTTAGCACCTATGACTATGGCTAGCGAGTATTCATAACCCCATTTATCAACACCCCATATGTAGTGCACTCCAAATGTTGCATCACTCGGTATTGTAACAGTGAATGTGGCGTTACCGTCTTTGCCAAGAGGACTTATGGTTGTCAGCAATCTAATCTTCTCCCAATACACATCTAGAGTGTTGTACCCTACATAGCCATATGCAGCTCCAGGACCATAGCCGTACGCAGCTATTGTCACATTGTCCCCAGGCTTTATAATACCAGGGGTTAATAGCACAAGCAGTGGTCTTACGATGTAGTATACATTTCTAAATGAGAATGAAGGGCCTGCTATGGGCGTGCCTGTAACAGTTAATGTGGCTATCTTTGTTGATGCATCGTAGCTCCATGTAATGTTCCAGCTGAGCCCAGCATCTTGGAAAGTCGTTGTTGGTACTGATACCACAGTGCCAGAGACGCTCATACTTGTCGGATATGTAAAGGTCCAGGTCTTTGTAACACCTGTATCAACATTGCTATAGGTTATTGTTAGGTTTGCCGCAGTTATGCTGAGGCTCAGTTGCTTAAGTTGTAGGTATATGTAATTGCTGTAGTTATAGAATGTCGCCCAATACTTGTATGTAAAGTTCCGTGGTGTAGTGGTAACGTATTTTGGTGGTTTTTGGATTGTGAATGATAAGTTTGCTATGTATGCTCCTACTGTGGCATTATAGGATGGTGTGGCTGTGGTTGTGAGTAGTTGCGTAGGTGGGCTGGTTGTCATGTTATATAGCGAAAATCTTATTGCAGTACCTTCGATGTTTGCTGCCAGCATGTATTTCATTCCATTCTCAGTGATGTTTATCCTTAAAACCTCTGTCTTTGTGAATGACATTGCTGCAGTAGCTACAGCATATCCTAGGGTTCCATTGACAAAGGATGTTGCAGTAACAGAGGCCCTCGTCTTGAATGTGCTAGTCATATCACTTTGGGTTATGTTGACAGTTCCCTTCACGCCTAACCCAATAGTTGATGTGTTTGAAAGTGTTGAAGGTGGTGCTATACCTTCGTAGACTATGGGTATGTATAGACCTGCTGTCATATTTGTGCGTAGGTATTGTGCTAGGTTCGATACACTGAAGTAGCCATAGGAATCAGTAGGCATATTGATACCGCTAAATGTGTAGTTAACCTTTGTAAAGTTAATGTTCCATAGAGCTATCTTGGTTATTGGAACGTTTGGATCAAATCCATAACCAGTTATGTTAACTTTTGTTAATTCGCAGAAGCTGTTATCACACCTACCATTGCCTTCGGTAGGCTTTATGATTACCTGAGGCACTATTGTCAACGTCCCATTCTTTGCGCCAGACAGATTGGTTGTAGTGCCCAGCCCTATAACACTATACGTGCCTCTAGGCAAGCCTTCTCCTGTCACTGACAACAATGTTATGTTCACAGCTGCTGTTCCATCACTGGCTACAGATAGGGGTAGTGGGGGTGCTGAATAAGATCCTGTTATTGGTCCCACAAACTGTACTGTAGTTATTGTGTCTCCTGGTACGTAGCCTAGGAACTTAACAGTTATATTCATTGGTCTTCCAAATGGATCAACATTTGCGGTTTGTATTGGCGTTACCTTAACCTTTGGAGCTATGAGTACACTCCTGTTTTGTGAAACTCCAACTGCTGTAACAACTACGTAGAAGTAATCCCTGCCATTACTAGATTGTACTCCTGGTAATGATTCTGGTAGTGTTAAGCTAACTGTGTAGCGTCCTGCTGTTGGTGGTGTAAACCATGTTGAAGCCCATGTCGCAGTGCATGCAGTATCACTGCATAGCTTTACTGTTACTGTTGCAGACATAGCTACATCTATTGTCACTGTAACAGGCTCTCCTGGATATGCTGGGCTGGGGGATACCGAAACTATTGTTGCAGGAGTGAACTGTTGTGCTTGTACAGGTACTGCCATTGTTATTAGTAGTGGTGCTACAAATAGTATTGCCATTATTATAGAGGTTATTGCTTTGAGATTTGGTTTCATAGCTTAGAGCCACCCAATTCAAGTAGAGTAGTTGGCATGGATAACCTTTAAAAGGGTTTTGTCTACAGCGACTTCAATGCCCTGCATAGCTCTGTATACAGCTATCTCGCTGTTATATACAGTAGCTTCAACTAATTATCATAACTACAAAGCTTGGTGAGCGGAGGTCAGCTCTTGGTGTAGGTATGCTGAGTGTGAAGCATGTTTTTGTCGTCATATGGTGGGCAATAAGTATTTATAGCTGTTGTAGTGCTCTATGTTTTTTGTGTGGGTGCTGTGAGTTCTGAGCAGAAGAGAAAGGTTCTTGTAGCTAGGGAAGATCTTGTTAACGCTCTTAGCTTGGTTGCTAGGAGGCGGGGTTCAACTCTGTATTCACTTACGAATGAGGTTATTGAACAGGCGTTGAGGGCTGAGTCCATGGGTGTGAGCTTGAGGGAGGTTCTTGATGTGTATGAGGTTCTTAAGGCTAATAGGAGCTCTGGTCAAACCCTTATACCTGTGGAGATTCTTGTGGCGATGGCTTCTAGGCTTGATTCTAAGAGTTTTGAAGAGATTGAGAGGCTTTGGAGAGAGGCTGGTAGGTGGTATGGTGAGTACCTGGCTATAAGGTTTAGGGATAGCTTTAGGGATAGTGGTGCTAGGATTTCTCAGCTCGAAAGGTTTTTGAAGGAGGTTAGGTGGGAGTTTGTGGATTTGGTGATACATGGCGAAGGTGATGGTGTTAGAGTTAGGTGTGTCTCTCCCCAGATACCTGCAGAGGTTATGAGGTTTCTCGCTGCTTTTATAGAAGGGGTTCTCGAAGCCTTTAACTATATTGTTGAGAGGAGGAGCATATTTAAGGGGATTCTCGATGTTTTTGCCAGGCCATCTAAATAGACTTCAGCTACCTAGTCCCTTCCAGCAATCTCCCTAATTCTCTCAACACCTTTTATTTCATCTATAAACTTTGTTGTTGATGGAGGCACTAATTCCCTCCACCTCTCATCTCCCATAATCATCATGGATCTTATCCTTGTAGAGCTATAAACCTCTCTACTATATGCAGGAGGTATGAGAACTTCGTATCCAGCTTCCTTAAAAAGCCGTACCACAAGGGGGTTTCTAGCTACTCCAAATCTAAATGGGGGTACGTACATGGCTACATACTTAACCCACACAACATTCATTAAGATGTCGGGCACAGGTATTATGTAAACTCTAGAGAGGTCTACTTTAGCATCTTTCAATGCCTCTCTAACCATGACCACTCTTTCACCAGCTGTAAATGGGTTTGCAATGGTGTGACTCTCTTGAGCCGTTCCAATAACTATCACCAGTTCGTCTACTTTCTCCAAAGCCCATCTAATCACATTTACATGGCCCCAGTGTATGGGCTGAAACCTGCCTGGGTAAACGCCTCTTACAACCATTTGCACAAGCACCTAAAACCACATTTTCAAGACATTTGATAGAGTGCATAAAATAAAAGTTGTTATAGGTGCTTTGAAGCATGCTTGTGGTTGATGGTAGTTTTGGTGAGGGTGGTGGGCAGATACTTAGGACTGCAATAGGCTTGGCAACGGTGCTTGGCAAGCCTATTAAGATTGTGAATATAAGGGCTAGGAGGAGGAATCCTGGGCTTCAGCCACAGCATTTAACAGCTGTAAGGGCTCTTGCAAAGCTTTCTAGTGCTAGGGTTGTGGGTGCTGAGGTGGGTTCCATGCAGCTTGTTTTTGAGCCTGGCGAGCCTAGGGGAGGAAGCTATGTATTTGATGTGGGGACTGCGGGTAGTGTCACGCTTGTATTGCAAGCATTAATCCCGACATTGCCATTTCTAGACAGGGATACTGTGATAGAGCTTAGAGGCGGTACTGATGTTCCATGGAGCCCAACTGTGGATTATATGAGGTTTGTGTTCATCCCACTTGCAATGAGGTTTGGGATGCGCATGGATTTGGAGGTGGTTAGGAGGGGGCATTATCCAAGGGGTGGAGGCATTATCAAAATTAGTGCAAAACCTACTCATAGACTGAAATCCGTGGAGCTTACTGAGAGAGGAGAGCTGAAGAGGATTGGAGGGAAGTCGCACTGTGTGAAACTACCAAAACACATTGCTGAAAGACAGGCTAATGCAGCTAAAGAAGTTTTAGAAAGGCTTGGAGTACCAATAGATATAGAGCTCGAGTTCTATGACCCTAAATCAGACCCTCATCCAGGGCCTGGAAGCGGTATTGCGCTCTACGCAGATTTCAGCAACAGTATTATGGGGGCAGATGCGCTTGGAGAAAAGGGGAAACCAGCTGAGGCTGTTGGAAGAGAAGCCGCACAAAAACTCTTACAGGAAGTGGAAAGTGGAGCAGCTATAGATAGCCACATGGGGGACATGATTGTAGCCCTAGCCTGCTTAGCAGAAGGCATAACTAGATACACCACACCTAAGATAACACTACACATGGAAACAGCGCTGAAGATAGCTAAAGACATTGCTGGCTGTGAATACAGAACCCTGCCAATGGGATCTGTATATTTAGTAGAGATTAGAGGTCTGGGACTGACCTCCTCCCCACTCTAAAGTGTGAGAGCTCATGGGACGGCAAATCTCATAACAGCATATTCTCAAAGCATTCTCTTAAGATGTAGAGCAAACTGTAGCAGCATTATAAGCTACCATAGAGAATTTTGAGCTATCAAACCACAGAAGCTCAGTTCCCATGTATTTTGCATGGTTTGCGTCATTTTCATCGCATTTTCTCCCTCCCCACACTTTCTGGGCTTTACCAGACTTTGGTGTATTTAGAGCAATTCGGGGATAATGCCTCACGATTTCTCAGGGGAGTTTCCTAGGCTCTTCGCATAGTGATTAACTGCTTTCAGAGGTTTGTCTTCAGAATTTATAAGTTTTGATATTGATCCATGTAGAACTATATATTGCAATAGCCAAAGAGTTTTTGAGTGAGTGGTATTAGCTCTTGCTACTTAATTCTAGCTCTGTTGTACTTCTTGTTTTGCCAGCTATACCTCCTCATTTTGCTAGATTTGCCAAAACCACAGGCGGCGCAATAACCTTTTGATACATTAAATGCTACTCTTCCGCATCTCCTACACTTAATATGCGTCACATTCCTGCTTCTCTTACCCATTGACGGCGTTCCTTTCACAGCGCACCACCTCTACATAGGTGATATCACAACAATGTTTTCTCCTCTAATTAGTACTGTGCCCAGTTTCCTCCAGCTACCATCGCCCAGCTCTTCTTCAGCATTGTCGAGAACTATGTTTAAGTGGAGGTCATAGCTCTTCAGCTTACCTCTAATAGATTTACCGCCTCTAAGCTTTATCAACACTATTTGTCCAACACTCTCAGCTAAAATCTTGTGTGCAGTATCTGGAACCTGGTTACTCATAGTCATATCCTCGGCAACATAGCTTTACTAAGGTAGGGTTATAAGCTTTTACACTACTCGTTATCTGCAAATAGTGTTGTGGATATGAAGGCGGGTTAAACATGATAGTGGGAGTCATGAGCGATACTCACGATAATTTAGAGGCTCTTTTAAAAGCCTTTGAGATCTTTAGGAAGAATGGTGTTGAGGCTGTAATTCATCTTGGTGACATAATCTCTCCATTCACGTTCATGAGGATTCTCGAATACCCTGGTAGAATAGTGGCTGTGCTAGGCAATAATGATGGGGATGTGCTGTTGCTTAAGGAGCTTGCGGTAAAAGCTGGTGCAGTGCTTAGAAGAGATGTCTATGTGATGGAGGTAACCGGGAGGAAGATATTTTTGATGCATGGCTTTGGAGATGCTGAAACAACGAAAACCATAGCACACGCTATTGCAATAACAGGAAAATTTGACGCTATTCTCTATGGACATACACATAAAGCTGAAGTAACGCAAATAGGAAAAGTTATAGTGCTAAACCCAGGAGAAGTCTGCGGATATCTAACAGGAAGGCGATCCGTAGCCACACTAAACACAGCAACACTAGAGTACAAAATTATAGAATTTTAAGATAGAGTTTTTAGCCCACAAAAACAACACTATAACGCAGCAGGGGTGGCCGCGGTAGCTCAGCCTGGTCAGAGCGCGGGACTGTGGGGCGCAAAGGCGCAGAGATCCCGAGGTCCCGGGTTCGAATCCCGGCCGCGGCCCTAAAATCTAAATAGGTATGCTAACAGGCTGGCTCGCATGGCTAACTATAAGAAGTACAAAGAAGTATTAGAAAAACTGGGCTTGAGACAACTAGATGTATACAGATATAAGGAGAGAGATGTTGTGAGAGCTATGAGAGTTCAAGATAGTAAAATCCTCTTAATAGAACTTCCAAAGCATAGAGAAGAAATGAGTCTAGAGGAATTTACAAACTTGATTAAAGCAAGAATAAAGTAACACACACCATTTACCTCACTTCCATATACACAATTTTCACAATTAAGCATAATAGCTTGTGCCCCGCCTAACCGATCTCTCAACATCTCCATACCCATCCGCGGGTCTTTTAGAGAGACGTGAGGCAGCGGGGCGTTTCCCCTCTAACGGTACTTGATGGTATTTGTAAATATTTGTATTTCCGTTAGAGGGGCTGGGCCTCGATGTGGGTTCACTAGCTTCACCCACACCCCATGGGCCCCTGTCGAGCCCAACGCCACGGGGCTCCCATCTGAATCTCTATATTGATTCCCTATGT
Source organism: Ignisphaera sp. (assembly GCA_028275825.1). Taxonomy (GTDB): domain Archaea; phylum Thermoproteota; class Thermoprotei_A; order Sulfolobales; family Ignisphaeraceae; genus Ignisphaera. The sequence goes on from JAPWTX010000010.1 coordinate 22,052, forward strand.
CACCGCGGTGCGGATCATCCGAGAAACTATAGTAGTTATAGAGCTATTTAAACATTACTCTCTATTGGCAAATATTTACAGATATTCACAGATATTTAAACTTACCATCAATTCTGTAACAGCCTTAAATAGTAAGTTGTATGCTGTTTAATAAACTTTTCCTTGGGGCTGTTTCGGTCTTCATAATTATTTGTAACACTTATTTTCATTGATGTTTAAGACTTAGAGTTGAGTTTATAAGTTGCTGTTGTTTATAAGCTTGGTCAGTGACCCCGAGTTTCCGAGATCCGCAGGGCTATGAAGCCCCTGGTGACAGGGGCTGAGCTTCTGTGGTGAGGGGGCTTGGGGAGACCGTTGAGAAGTAGATGGTGGGGAGCCTGAAAAAAGCGAATATGAGAGGCTGTGGACCGCTATCTACCGAGAAACGGTATAGTGTATAACTTCCTCATCATAAAGGACAGTGTTCTTAGTTGCAAAACCTTTTTAAATATGCTATAGTGTTTCTCGATATTTATTCTACAATGTATTTACTTATAGTTGTGGCGAGAATCAAACGAGGATGTTTTTATTTTGGAATGCTGTTTAGTGGGGCCGGTGTTTGGTAGCGGGGGGTGGATTTGAACCACCGACCTCGGGGTTATGAGCCCCGCGGGCTGCCAGGCTGCCCTACCCCGCTATTTACGGCCCCATTATGTGGTATTTATGTATTTGTAAGCTTAAAAGTGTATGTGTTATTGCTTTATGATGATACGGATATTGTATAGCTTGCCAGGTTTTTTACTTCTGTTAGCTTTAGTTTTAGGTTTCTCATTCTGTTTTTCAATACTTTTACAAGTCTTTGCATATGCACCTTGCTGACGCTGGTTTTGTGAGCTATTTCATCTATGTCTGCTTCGCCATGCGTTATGAGATCCTTTATTAGTAGTGCTAGTGCTACTTTACTTCTGAATGTTCTTGAAGACAGGATAGCATCTTCTTCTAATACCTCCAGGATTTTCCCTATAATCTCATCTTCCTTTACTAACTTCTTTAACCCATCATCATTTACATGTCTGTATACCCTGGCTTTTCCACCATTTGCTACAATTTTTATGGCATCTAAATCCACTTTTACATTCTTTCTGCATCTTCTCACAAAATCTTCATAGCGATTAACCTCTTTCACATATTCGCTGAGTTTCAGTCTGTAGCTATAGGCTCTCTTAAACTTCATGGCATTTTTAACGCTTTTCACAACGTCATTTACATATTCCTGAGCAACACCTAGAAACTGTTCTACAAATATTGTCTCAATAACTGTTCCACACTCCTTACACACAACATATCCTTTTTCAAAGTCGTACACCAAATCTATTGAATTACAATATGGGCATTTCACAGTATAGCACCAGGTATAGCAAAAGCCTCAGAGACTATATAAAATGGTATGTAAATCTCTATTCATACTCACTGAGAGCAGACCGAAACTATTCGTAAACTATGAAAATCAGAATTCATATGCTTCATCACATACGCAGATCGAGATCCCTCATCATCCAACAAACTCTTATGTAGACAACCACTTAAAAATTTTGGTAGCTACAGCTCTAAAATAGGTGTAAAGTGCTTTGAGCATATCATTTACAATACAACCCAAGATAGTTATTTCCTATCCGAGTGCAAAGGACTTTACAGATGTCTTGAACGCACTTTCAGAAATTGTTGAAGAGGTTCTATTTGTAATAGACTCGAAGGGCTTAAGTGTTAAGGCTTTAGATCCCAGTAGAGTTGCTATGATGTACATAACAATACCTGCTGAAGCTTTTCAAGAGTTTAGAACTGAGCAAGAATTGAAAATGGGTCTAGCAGTAGGGAATCTATCTAAGATTTTAAAGAACTTGAAAAAAGGAGACAAGATCACTATAGGAGCTAATGAAGAGAATGTTGAGATACTTGTTGAAGGAACGTCAATTAGAAGATACAAGTTCAGAAATATAGAAGTAGTAAGCGAGGAACTACCTGAGCTATCTCCACAATTCGATGTAGAAGCATCTGTACTCTCAACAGCTCTTAGAACAATAATTTCAGAGCTTTCATCAATAACAAGCACGATAGGGGTAACAGCTTCTAAAGATGTTTTAACCTTTATAGATTTAGACACAAAAAAGAGTAGCTATAGAATAACTACAGCTTCAGGAAACTTAATAACATTAAATGTGAAGAAAGAGAATGCCACAGCAGCTTACGACAGCGAGTACCTATCAAAAATACTCAACATTCTGCGCCTCGGAAACATAGTTGACATAAAGTATGGCTCTGAAGCGCCTCTCTACTTATCGACAGAGTTTTCTGGTGGTAAAGCAGAGTACTATTTAGCAGCAAAGATCTAGAATACCTTATTTTTAGAAGCTACTTTATAGGGGTACTGCAGAGGGTTCCTAATCCCACACTCAGCTTTACACATATTCAAGGCTTTCATGGTATCGCAATTATAGGTTAAGTACCTCTTTTTAGATCCTTTCAATCCCTGTAAATGCTCAATTTGATATCTTGTAATCCTTTCATTAAAATCAGGACTGCGCTTAAATAAATCGATTATAAGGTTTTGAGGTATATCCAAGTTTATTAGGAAAGTTGCCAAAGCAAATCTCTGATGATGAGAAGTATTTTCACTCCTCATCAAGGACTCAACAATGCTACTTATGCAGGGCGGGAAAAGGCTTTTAGATGCATTGTAAAGTTCATCCACATTTTTCATATTTTCGAATACCTCCTTCAAACTCCTTACAGAGGTAGTAACAGAGACAATGGAACTCTTCTTCAATTCACTAAAATGAGCTACTTTATCCACCCTCATAATCTTTTTAAAATCCTCCAAAACCTGCATAAAATCTTTGTTACTTGTTAAAACAGTACATTGCGATGAAAGTTGATGCAACTTTGATACAAGTAAATACTTTAAATATTCTGATAAAAGTCTAGAGACCTTAACCCTGTTATCCATGTACACATAACCTTTCAGCATTGGGAAAGAGATTATTTTCCAGCTTTCCTCAGTTAACAAAGGTTTTGCAACCTTGAGATAATCATTAATTGTAAGCCTATAGTTATAACATGTCTTCACTACTGATTGTCTTCTATTTTTTACCACAATGTACATTGTTTCTAAGAAGCACCTTTCCGAGAAGTCCAGCGGTATATCTAGCGCCTTGGCATATTCTGTTAAAAACACATCATCATAATTACTAAGATCAAGGCGCAGGGCTACAGAAATCTTGTGAACAAGTCTATTTACAATACTTGTATATTGCATAAATAGTGATAGTAGCAAGAGTAAAGCTACTACATGTCTATCATCAGCTTTTTTCAAAAACTCTGCAGAGGAATTCTCATCTAGTTCCATAACTTTTTGAGTTATGAGCACAACATCTTTACACACATTCGTAAGTAACTCAACATCACCCACAAAAAAATCTTTAATGATGTCTTCACAGGAATGTGCATTTAGAAAGATCTTTACAGCATTAGGAACTGCCATAGTTTTTCAACTCATTTTCTATGCAACTCTTTACAACATGCTTTTTTAATTCGTGGCAACAAACATACACAATTTTTGCAACATAGCTAATCAGTTCAGAGACCTCGCCAAAATTTTCTATGTAAACACACAAAGTGTCAGGTTTATCTTGAACCCTCTTCACCTCTATAATGAGCAATGGATTAATTGGAGGATCTGGAAGATAATCAAAAGGCTTCTCCTTACCTATATAAATCCATTTAAGTTTTGAATTAGATACTTCGAGCCTATACCAATATTTACCAAAATAGTAATAAACCTTCTTTGGACCTTTTAAACCCTTCTTTACAACTATGTGTAAAGGCTTTAAGTAAACATTATACCTCTTAATCAAGCTATTGTAACTATAGAGTTGCTGTCTATAGTAATCAAGAAGAGCGCCTATCAGCATATTCATACAGAAACTATTAAAACACAACCCATCCTCTGAAAGCAATAAACATCACCTTTACACAATATAATTGCTAGCCCTACATTAAACATTATTGGAATGGAAATTAATACAGTGTAGGGCACATCAAATTATGTATAGACATCAACAATTTGACGACAAATTTGTGCGTTAGAGATTTTAACATTCCTGTAGATGAGGTGTAGACCTCTAGAATGTTAGTTGAGCATAGACTAGCTGATGTGGTCATTCAGGGCAGATGGAATGCAAGAACTCTGGTTATGATATTTCTATTTCAATTCTTCTATAAGTGTACGCACCTTTCTAACCTTTTCCTCACCAACATTTAGGTGAAGAGAGTTGTCTATAACAATTTCGCCATCGATTAGCACTGTCTTAACATTGTAAAATGCGTTGCTTAGTGCTTTAAAGATGCTATGCTCGGAGATAGGTATTGGACCATAAGGAGGGTCTTTAAAGCTAATTATGAGGATATCTGTTCGCATACCTTCATTAATGGAATGCATGCCAATATTATTATTTAAAGGATTGAAATGAGCCAACATGTATGCAGGAGTATATATATCACCATTTTCAAGGCTGTGAAACATTGGCAAGAGTTTTCTTGGATTAAGTAGAGAGCTATCCAAAGAGATGAATCCGCATGGTGGTTTCCAGAGAGTGTGCACAGTGTATAGACATGGAGTAGCAGCCTCTTCCGGATCTAGCAACACAATGTTTTTAATGTTTACGAGTTCTTTATAATACCTCTTATAAACTTGTGCAGGTGTGTAGATATATATATTCATCTTATTTACAACATCAATCCATTCACTTGAAAAACTGTTTATCCTCTTCTCATTTTCTATGAATAATCCTAGCGAGATTATACCTCTATTCAACGCCTCGATATCCTTAACTCCTCTCGACACAGCCTTTGCAATACCCTCGAGTTCATGTGATGAGGATAGTGATGAAAATGGTAATACAACTCTAAGCCTAGTCCAAGCTCCTGAAGCTGCAGCTACTAATGAGCTTATCACCTTCTCTTCAAGATTTGTGACAAGTGAAATAACCGAAGTAACACCGTTATATGTAAGTGAAGCTAATGCAACCTCTATTAAAGCCTCAAGATCTGATCTAGATAATTTTGACAAACTGTTAACAAGTTCCTTAGAATTTCTATCAAATTGAAATAAGTACTCCAGCATATTACCTATACCTACAGTAAAGCCAGGTAGCACGACAGCAAACTTCTCATTTATGACATATTCAGCAAACTCAAACTCTGGTGGAGGTACTCCTTCATTATATGCTACAGTAACTCCTCGATCTATGTAAATATAACCACTTTGGATAAAAGGCTTCTGCTTATTCATAGCAATTATACTAGGACCTTCAATGAGAATCTTCATGGTCTCATTTAACCCCATATTAACAGTCAAAATTTAATATTATAAGTATTAAAGTTTCATGAGCTATGCTCTATATGAAGCATAAACTTTTGGTGAAGAGTATACTCTGAGACAATGATGCATAACTGCTTTACTCTTGTGATTTCTTCTTTTCATGCTTTGTCCTAGGTCTTTCTATTGCTATTATCCTCACGCCTATACCCAAGAGTTTCTTCATTACCGCATCTAGGAATCTAACATAAGCTCCTCTTTGCCCCACAGCAGCCCCTATAGCATCTTCATAGATTTTTAGTTGGAGGTTGGGGCCAGCAAAGTCTGCCTCTTCAATATGCTTCCAAATCCATGCGGTTGGATGCAACGCCTTAACGAGCTCTTTGAAATCTAGATTTAATTCTACTGCTCTAAGCTTTTTGTTTAACTCTTTTTCAGCTGAATTTATTCTCTCACCACCCCTCCCAACAACTCTTCCCAAATGCCCTTGCTTGGTTACTACAAGTGCATCAGGAACGTGCTCAGAAGATATCTCATAGCTCTGCTTATACGTTGTTACATCAACCACAGTAACGATGTCTGCATCAGGTGCTTTTGCCTTTACAGAATCATAAACCTTCTTCTCCTCATCACTCATTACCCTAGCACGTAACTTATACTCAAATAGAAATCTTAACCCCCTCTTTGCACCTTCCCTCACAATGTCTTTGATCCCCAGGTCTACTACACGCGATTTTTCCTCACTTAACAAAACTTCTCTAATTAATGCAGCAGGATCGCTCTGGACTTCCCTTAGCGCTTGAAAAACAGGGTCTCCAGCTACAATAAGTCTACTATTTTGACCTACTCTCACAATAGCCTCTATAATTGTTTCTGGCTTTAGTAATTGAATATCATCTATGAATACAACAGCGTTATCAAATGTTCTTCCTCTTAAGTAATGAGGATCTGCTATCACCACTTTATTGCCAAGCAGGTTCTCAACTTGGTTCCATTCAATAACCCCACCTAGAACATCTTGCATATAGTTCTTTACAGCTTCATTAAATGCTGTAGTTGCCTTAGCAATGGTTATCTCTTCGCCTGTTGTTATGTCGATCACAGGCTTTATTATGATAAACCTCTTAAAATCTCCTGTTAATACACATTGAACTCCATATGCTAAACTAAATAATGACTTACCTGTACCCGTTGGCCCGAAAAATCCTAGTACCTCATAGTTTTTATCTGTCAAAGCTTTATACATTTCTTCTTGTCCAGGTGTAAGAGGCTTTATCTTTCCCAAAACATCGCTACTCATATTAACAAAACCTCATCAATGACATACCTTCTCTTAAATATTGGCATCTCTTAAAAATTTAAATAGCTTTTCTAACTTGGCTTTCCCTTCATAGAGCATATTATTAGCTAGATTCACTACATGTTCAAGATTTTTTACCATTATTTCATCACCATCTTTTAATAGGAATGGTACCCATATACCGCTTACTATTTCCACAACAATACCTCCACTACCAATAGATATAATACCACTGTGCTTAAACCCAGCATTTCTTGCAATAGTTAATAACTTTATTGCTGTATTGAGGTCTAACGCATTGAAATGTATTATAGGCCCGCTTACAATAAGCCAGAGCCTGTGTAAGGCTTTTTGATTTAAGATGGGTAAAATCTCTCTTACTGAGATTGAGTCATGCTTCTTGAACAATATATCTGCCTCCTCTCTTAACCAGGGATAGGTAGCATCCACTACTGTTACCCTACCACTACAAGAACTTGTAGTAAATACATTTCTTTTAGTAAATACAAATTCTATGAGTTCTCTTACATCTCTATCAACATAGCCTATTTCAATATCTTCCAAAAATCTTTTATAAGCTTCTTCCCTCTTGCTTCTCCATAATTTCTCATTAACCTCGGGCACATACACGTTAAATCCCTTTGAAGAGAAATAAAAGAATGCTACGTTTTTGCATTTCTTAAGAAAGACTCCAGCTCTTCTTTGACAATATTGGCAACAGTTTTTCCATCAGCATACCCTCTAACTTCATTCATTACCTTACCCATTATGAATTGAAAAGCTTTCTCCCTTCTCTTTTTAACTTCATCAGAAAACTCCATTATTTTAGACCTTACAAGTTCTCGCAATTTACCTATATCAACAGATCTTCGGGATTTCATCTTAGAAACAATTTCTTCGATTGATAGCTGTGGATATTTATAAACAATCTCAGTAATTGCTATCAGATCTTCCTTACCTACATCACCTAAGCTCTTCACAATAGCCGCTATCTTATGATAACTATTATCACTAAGCAAATCCATGTCTACTCCATTCTTCTTAAGTTCACCATATAATGATGTAAATAGCGTGGCAAGGATTCTTGGATTTACTCCATATGTGCTTACTAGCTGCTCAAATAATGCCATATACTCACTGTAAACAAGTTGTTTTGCAAGTTCTGAGCTCAAGTTATATACTTTAACAAAGTAGTTTACCTTCTCCTCTACAGTTGGTGGGATAAGCTTTTTAGCTTCTTCAATAAGCTCACTGGTTATCCTTATTGGTGGGATATCTGTTTCGGGATACATTCTTGCCGCGCCTGGTTGAGGTCTCATGTATCGAGTTGTACCATCTTCATTAGCTGCTCTCGTTTCCTTTGGTATTCCAGCTATGGCCATGATGCACCTATCCTTAATTACCTCAAGGGCTCTTTTTGCTTTCTCTGGCTTATCTACGACTATTACAAATGCGTCTAAGTCGCTTACCTCAAGTATTGAGCGCAGTGCTGAAACTACATTCTCATCGATTCCGTAGCCAGGCAACTCATCACTATGAATAATACCTTTCACACCAGCCCATTGTCTTGCATAGTCTGCAAGCTCTGTTCCAAATCTCCTGTCAGTCTGCAGCTCTATACCCAGAACACCAGCAAATTTTGGTAGCTTTACAGCATACGCCTTACTCCCTTCTCTAATAGCATTCAAGATCAATTTACTAGAACTCTTTGACAAGATATCTGTAACTTCTACTATATGTTGTGCCTTTATCTCTTCATTTGAAGCACCTCTCTCTATGAGCAAGTCCTTTATCATAGTTAAGCCTACAAGCCTTCTAACCTCTTCTTCTATAACTCTCGGTATTAACTCAAGTTTTTGAACACCTTTAATCTCTATCTTTGGACTCCCTTTAATGGATAGATTTAGATCCTGTCTTATAGTTCCAATGCCACGCTTAGTCCTTCCAGTGAATCTAAGCATTAAACCAATTTTTTCAGCAACTCTTCTTGCTTGTGATGGTGTTGAGATATCTGGTGCTGTGGATATCTCAATCAATGGGATACCCAATCTATCAAGACTATATGACACAGATGTAATATCTTCACCAATCTTCCTGGCGGCATCTTCCTCCACAGCTATGCTCTGTATCCCCACATCTCCATCATAATCAGTTATATGTCCTCCTAAAGCCACGATAGCAGTTCTTTGAAATCCTGTAGTGTTAGAACCATCTATCACAATCTTTCTCATTACATGCACTTCATCAACTATGAAAGATCCTATGGCCAGGGCAATTGCAAGAGCAGTTACAAGGGCATCTTCATTAAGCAGATGTGGAGGCTCTTCATCAAGTTCAACAAGACAAGAAGCAGCAGATGGCGACAGATATTTAAATAAGCGTTTTCTCTGAAATTCAAATGAAGCAGCTGCATCCACATCTCCAAGCTCACTTCTTGTAGCACGCAAAAACCTCTCATAAGGAATTAAATGGGATAAAATGTCATCACTTACAAGAGATGGAGGGCAATTGCAAAAAAGCTTGTTTCTAGTATTTAGCTGTTGATGAATTTCTAACCCTACCTTCAACCCAACCTCACTATAATTAATGTTTTTAGGTATGGATATAACGGCTTTCATAACGCATCACATTAGACAATTTAATTATTGTAATTTTATACATCATATCTTACTCTAATAGCAAAAACAAATTTAATCTTAGATAACTTTCCCAGAACTTTAAATCTTAAGGAAACCAGATCAAGTACGAGTTTGTGGTTCTAGAGCTTTAAAATCTCTGTCCTTGACTTCACAGCAGCATTTTTAGAGTATTCAGAGCTCCCTGCATCTTTTCTGGTTTTTGTTGCATTCTTTGCATTTATATGCTTAAGACAATCATTCATCACCAAAACATAGTTTAAGCATCTCTCTCCATTTCTTACCTTTTAAGGTAAAGCTTTCGGTTGTAAAGCCTAATAGTAAATTCCTCTACCTAGAGGATGCCAAGAGTTATAAAGTCAAAAATAAAAATAGTTTCAATATAAACCTATACTCTAAGAAATCTAGGCTTTTCAAGTTCTGCAAATATGTGTGTAATGCTTATGGTTGCTTAATGAATGATGTGCACTAAATGTGTTGCTATCTATTTACGGGTTTTCAGAGTATCTATCTATGAGCAGCTATATGTAGATGCTTTGTTTCTTGTCTCAAGGCTTTACAGTAAAGTATAGTCTCTTTCTATTTTTACCCTTGTTCTCAGTTTTTATAAGTGTTATTTCACCAATTTCACTAGTGTTCTTCACATGAGGTCCTCCATCAGCTTGTATATCAACGCTAGGTATTTCAACAATTCTAAGCTTTGATACTGATGGGGGCATTCTGGAAGCGAGCTTAACTATGCCTGGTATATTCATTGCTTCATCTCGATTGAGCCAATATATCTTGACCTCAATACCTCTTCTAACTACGTTATTTGCTTCAGCAATAGCATCTTCAAATATTTTCTTATCGAAGATTTCAAGGCTGTAATCATCATAAGCATATTCTGGTGTGATGTTGCCACCAGTTATAAGAGCATTGTATTTTGTATACATTATAGCTGCTATGATATGTGATGCTGTGTGAAGTCTCATCATTCTATACCTCCTCTCCCAGTTTATTATCCCAGCAACATCATCATTTATCATCAAGTCCTTAACTTGTTCTTGGACTCTGTGCAGAACTCTATTGCTATTCTTCTCTAGTTGAACCTCTGTTACAGTGTATCTAATATTTCCTTTAATTATATAGCCAGTGTCATTTTCTAAACCACCAGTCCTTGGGTAAAATGCTGTTTTATCTAAAACTATGTATTTGTCATCAATAATGTCTGTAATCTTTGCCGTGAATTCCTTCAAATAGCTATCATATTGATATAGCAACTCTGTCATAGCATCTCACAACAAATACCATGAATTTTAAACTAGGTTGAAACTCTAGAAGTATTTATATTTATATGCTTTAAAGTATGCTAAGTGTATGGGTTAAGTTTGTGGCTACATTAAAAGCCCTACTCCAGGAAATAGCTGCTAGCAGAAAAGGTGTTAAGCCATCTTTTGAAGCTGTGCATGTAATTAAGACATTTCTTATTCTATATGAAAATGAGCCTATGGGGAGAAATACCTTATCAAAAATGCTGGGACTAAGTATTACATCTACTAGGACTCTGATTCGAAGAATGCGAGAATGGAGCCTAGTAAATGTGGATGTCATTGGAGGTTGTTACCTCACAGAAAGAGGCAGGGAAGTTGCAACAAAAATCTTAAATACTGTACCTAAAGTCTGCGATGTGTCAAAGGTCCTTGGAGAGGATCTCAGGCTAGCTGGATATGCCTGGGCCTCTCTCATAAGACATGGAGTACCATTAATAGAAAAAATTGGCATAATTAACGTCAGAGATAGAGTTATAGCATATGGCTCTAAAGCAGCGCTAATTGTATTTATTAGTAATGGACAAGCATACATTCCTCCAGATTATTCACTCAATGAAATGAAATATGGTAGCTTAAAGAGATTAAGAGAATTTCTAGTTGCAAGCGATAAAGATGCAATTCTGGTTTCTTTTTCAGAGGATGTTACAAAAGCTGAAAGAGCTTTATTGAATGTTATAATAGACCTCTTCTTAGATTCTTGATCACCTTCATTTTACATGTCAAGTAAATGCTTCTAAGTGCTGTAATTAACACATCTATATTTATGCTCTGCGCTTACCATTACTTCTTATGGGTAGTGTTATGGCGCAGACTGATTTAGTGAAAAGCTCGAGATTGCCAGGTTTTTACAAGTTGTCGATAGATGAAAGAATAAATATTGTTAAGTCATGGGCAAATCTAAGTGAAGGTGAGGTAAGTTTACTCAAAAACTTTGGTAATTTAGATCCTAAGATAGCTGAGGCAATGATAGAAAACGTTATTGGTGCAATGAGCTATCCTCTCGCCATTGCCACGAATTTCAGAATCAATGGAAAAGATTATCTAGTGCCTATGGTATTGGAAGAGCCTAGCGTCGTTGCAGCTGCAAGCAATGCTGCAAGAATGCTTCGTGAAGCTAATGATGGAGATGGTATAAGGGCTGAAGCCTCAAGACAATTAATGATAGGACAAGTGCACTTAATGAAAGTTCCATCACCACGCTATGCTGCCATGGAGATTATGAGGAGAAAAGAAGAGTTGTTAGAGTTAGCGAACTCTACAAATCAAACTCTTGTTAAACTTGGTGGAGGTGCAAAGGATGTTGAAGTGAGAGTTATAGAAACTGGGAGAGGGGTTTGTCTAGTTGTTCACTTAATAGTTGATGTACTTGACGCTATGGGGGCAAATACTGTTAATACAATGGTAGAGGCTATAGCCCCCTACCTAGAAAAGATAGTTGGTGGTGAATCTAGGCTTAGAATAGTGTCTAACTACGCTGTTTACAGGATTGCAAAAGCATGGGTCAGAATAGATCCAAAGCACATTGGTGGTAAAGATGTTGCAGAAAAAATAGTTGATGCTAGTGCAATTGCAGAAGCCGATATATTTCGCGCTGTAACACACAATAAAGGGATTATGAATGGCGTAATAGCGGTAGCTTTAGCCACAGCTCAAGATCATAGGGCAATCGAGGCAGGGGTTCATGCATATGCCTCAAGAAGTGGAGCCTACAAACCCCTTAGTACATGGGATATAGATGTACAAGGTTACCTAGTTGGGGTTCTAGAAATGCCACTACAGGTAGGAATAATTGGTGGAAGTGTAAAGACACATCCGGTTGCACAAATAGCCCTCAAAATACTAGGCATTAAGACAGCTAAAGAACTAGCTGAAGTTATGGCTGCAGTAGGACTTGCACAGAACTTTGCAGCATTAAGAGCGCTAGTAACAACAGGTATTCAAGCAGGCCATATGAAGCTCCATGCTAGGAACCTGGCAATAGCCGCAGGAGCTCATGGAGAATTGATAGATATAGTGGTAGATGAGATGATTAAGGAAGGGAAGATAACATTTGATAAGGCTATAGAGCTCTTAAAAAAATATCAAAGAAGTAATGATCTTTCACAACATTGAAATCCTATGAATTCTGTGATGTGGCGGGCCCGCCGGGATTCGAACCCGGGACTTCCGCCCATAGCTGGTCTACGGGTTAAGAGCCCGCCGCTCTACCTGGCTGAGCTACGGGCCCTTGCGATTCACATTACCTTACTACGCCTTTCGATATTTTAAGCTTTTTACATAATTGGCAATTCTCTTCATTATCTCACTTGCAACTAAAAACTTATCATTAATAGGTAGGATAAAAGGAGAGTTTATGGCATTCAAAGAAACGCTATCCTTGAATGGAAAAGAAGTAAGCTATGCCTCGCTATATCCTCCGTACAGAGCCCATATGAGGCATGTTCCTTCTGAAGATACCATACAAGGTCCATAAGGTCTTTCTGGAGTACAGACCTTCATAAATAATGGGCATTGTATTGGTTTTGCTATACCTAGTACAACTTCACCACATTTACATCCAGGTGGCTCGGCAACTGCTTGAAAAGAGTTTTCCAAAAATCCATACTGTATAGCAGCATCCCATTCTTTATACTTATCGGCTAAAGATAAGCCGCTTTGGGGTACAAATCCAATGCCCCTCCACATAGCGTCTACAACATTAAATACTTCTTTCATCATTGCTTTGGCATAAAGATTTCCATTCCATGTTACAGATCGCGAATATTCTATGTATATACCTGGTTTTTTGCTGATCATCATGTAGAGAATCTTCTCTATTGCTATCATAACATCTATTGGTTCAAATCCAGCAACAACAGTAGGTATTTTGTAATCTCTTGGAAGGAATTCCCATGCCGAAGCACCGATGATTGTAGATACATGCCCAGGTGCTACAACTCCAATATAATCAATTAAACTTTTCCTGAAATGCACTTCTATAGTATGTCTCATTATAGGTGGTGTTAGTCTTAAAACGCTCAAGAACTTTAAATTTTTAGGCACTTTACCATATTTAAACAGTATAGCGTATGAAGGGGCAGTTGTTTCAAAACCTATTCCTAGAAACACTGCATCTTTTTTGTATTCTGCAGCATCTTTTATGGCATCTACAAAGCTGTAAACAACCTTAATATTTCCATCCATGCCAGCAGCTTCTGCCAATGACCTGGGGCCTCTTAGTGAAGTAGTAGGTAGTTTAAATGAATCGCCAAATGTATACACCCTAATACCATCCAACGCAAGCTTTATTGCCGCTTCTATGGCGCTAGCTGGTGTTATACATACAGGACACCCAGGGCCCGCCACTAATTCTACCTCTCTAGGCATAATATTCCTAATGCCGTAATACGTTACAGTCCATTCATGTGTGCCACAAAAGTTGATAACCTTTGTACCTCTACTACTCAACTCTTTGGTGTAATGATAGATATTCTCTAAGATAGATTTTGATATATTTCTGCTGGATCTAAAAAGTTTTACAAAGTCCATATATATGATATCCTCAAAGATCTTAAAGTTAGAGAGATATGAACTCATCTGGACTAGGCGGCTCTGGCTTTAACCCCTTTCTTTGTCTTATCTTCTTCACTATGTCTACCAACATTGAATCTGGCACTGGAGCCCAGCGACTGAATTCCATTCCCCAAAATGCTTTTCCAGCACTAGCACTCCTCAACTCATTAGCTAGATCAGCAGATTCTGCAACAGGCACTTCAGCAATCATCTTAACTATGTTACCAACCATATGAACTACTTCTATTATTCTACCTCTTCTCTTAGATATTATAGAGGATATAGGTCCCAGATAATCCATTGGGAACTTGATTTCAATTTTTTGCAAAGGTTCTAAAAGCGTTGGCCTTGATGTAAGTATGGCTGCGAAGATCGGGTTTCTAACGGCTGGGTATATCTGTGCTGGTCCTCTATGTGCTGGGTCTTCGTGAACAATGGCATCATGAAGTATTACTTTTAATCCTCTCACAGGCTCTGCAGCAAGAGGTCCTTCCCTCATTGCGAGTCTGAAACCTTGAATTATTGTATCTCTAATTTCTCTAAGGTACTGCACACCAGATGTCATGTCTACAAACACATCGATATTTTCATCTATTGCCCATATCCTCTTTGCCTCATCATAATCCCACCCAGCTTGATCACGTAGTATCCTAGCTCTTTTATGAGCATCCATATCCTCTGTAACTATCCCTTCATGAACTAACTTTATTGTCTCTTCATTTAATGGTTCAATACTTATGTACAGCCTATTATGCTTGTTCGGAGACTTTCCTTCAAAAATCTTGCTTTTTTCCCTAGAGGTCTCTCTATACACTATTGTTGGTGGAGTCGTGTCGACCTCTAGTCCGAATCTCTCTTTCAGTAGAGTCAGAACTATTTCTAGATGTAAGTGTCCCATTCCAGAAACCAGATATTCACCAGTTTCTTCATTTATCTTAACAACCAGGTTTGGATCTTCAATACTCATTTTTTTCAAAGCATCTATGAGTTTAGTCAAATCACTTGTCTTCTTGGGCTCGACAGCCATGGTTACAACAGGCTCTGATATATACCTCATTCTCTCAAATGGTATCATAACATCTTTTAGTCTCACATCTACTACTGTTTCTCCTGCCCTCGCCAAGTCAAGTCCTAAAGCTGCTACAATATTCCCTGCAGGAATTCTGTCAACAACCTCTCTATAAGGACCCATGTATATACCTACTTGTAGCACCTTCTGCGCAGTTCTGGTATTCAATAAGTATACTTCTTGCCCGCTATAAACAGTGCCTGAAAACAGCCTACCTGTAGCAACAAAACCTGCATGTGGATCCCAGCGCATATCACATACGAAAAAGACTAGAGGGCCGTCAGGATCTGCTTCCATCATAGCCTTACCTATTTCGTTACTTACTTCCCCTTTCCATATCTTCGGTATTCTGTATCTCTGTGCATCACGTGGATTAGGCACAAACTTTACCACCATATCTAGTAGTGCTTCGTGAAGTGGTATCTTCTTTTTGAATTCTTCTATCCCCTCTTTATCTCCCCTTGAATACACATCTATTAAATCATCTATCTTCACACCTTTCTTTCTGCTCAATGGTACTGTAATGCCTATAGCATCTCTTGCACTGCCAAAAGCTACCATACCTTGTGCTGGATCAAGAATCCACTTCTTCTTAAATTCAGGTTCTGCATATGTCTCAATAAGGTTATTAACCTCTTTAATGATTTCAATAAATCTTTGTTTAATATCTTCAGGCCCCATTCTAAGCTCTTTTATCAATCTATCAATCTTATTTATGAATAGAAGCGGTCTTACCCTCTCCTCAAGGGCTTGTCTAAGCACAGTTTCTGTTTGTGTCATAACACCTTCAACAGCGTCTATAACCACTATAGCTCCATCAATCATTCTTAAACTTCTTGTAACCTTCCCTGTGAAGTCAACATGCCCAGGGGTATCAACTAGATTAATGACATAAGGTTTTCCCTCAAATTCGTGATAAAGGCTAATGTTAGCTGCCTTAACCGTCATCTGCCTTTTTTGCTCAATATCTAGGAAATCCATTGCCAATAACTGTCCAGCTAAACGTGGTGAGATTAGCCCTGCGGCTGCTAATAGACTATCAGTTGTTGTAGTTTTTCCATGATCTACATGAGCTATTATCCCAACATTTCTGACATGTTCTGGATTATTCATTATCTTTAGTATTTGGTCTACTGACTTTACAAACCTCATTTAAGCTTACCCTTAAACATCTTTTCCAACTTTCAAGCTTATTAGTTTTTTGTACTAGAACTTTTAGTTATTTAGAGAGTTCCTATAGGAGTATCTACTTTTCCTGCTTTTCCTCCTCTTGATGTTGTAAGTAGTCCATGAGGGATTTCGGTGTTTCACTTTTCACTTCTTTCTTATACTCCTTATACATAGCATGCAAAATTCTGTATATCTCAGTAGCCTTATTCTCACTTAAACCTTCTATTCTAGTTAATTCAGAAAGTGTTGCATTACAAAAGTTAACTAAAGACCCAAATCTTTCCAAAATCCTGATAGCTATCTTTGGACCAATATGGGGAAATGCTTGAAGCACATACAACTGCCACTCAGTTACATTACTTGTGGTAGGCTTTTGTACGGGTTTCTTAAAACCTATAGTATGTGTTCTTCTGAATTCTTTTAGTGCAATTCTCTTTATAATCTCCGCAGTTTCTTCCTCATCCCTGGTGTTTAAAACTGTTATGTTCATGTCTAGAGCTAGAGCTATGTATGCCCCTATAATGGCAGATCTCTTCAAATTTGTTGTTCTCGCTACTTTTCTAAGGCCACCCTCTATCACGATAATAGCTTTTTCAAATGCTTGTAGCAACCTAGAGGCTTGATCAAACAACCTTCCATCAACAATAGATTTTGCGAAATCTATTGCAGTTTTCCTCTCTATTCCAATCCTATCAGAAACAACATAATCTCCTACATCTAAAAACTTGAATATAACCGTCACCCCTTTCTCCATTAAAAACTGTGGCACCTTTGAATTGCGTTCTCTTTCATCAACATGTACTACAGGCATTCTTCCCACACCCTAACTAGGTTTTTCCTCCACAATTTCCATGACACTCACTTCACTAACTGAGTTCATTACTTTAATTAATTGTGTAACAACATTTCTAAGATCGTATATTCTTAATATTGCACCTCCTGCTGCTTTATGACCACCACCTCCACCACCATATACATCTATAAGCTTTCTTACAAATTCAGTAAATATGTCAATGTTTAGTTGTGTGATAATATCTTCTTTACCTCTATAGATTAGTCTAATAGCCTTTAGTTTATCATCTTCTGTTAAAACAAATACTACATCATATCCCAACGCAATGAGAAAAGTAGCACAATCGGATTCAAATGCACCAACATTTGATATAGCTACATAGATCTCTCTGCCTTTGATCCTTATTTTAAATCCTCTATGCCTTAAAACGCACTTTATTCTAGCAATTCTGCTTGTAGGCGATTTTTCCACCGTCAGCATGTGTAGAGCATTTTCATAATCTGCTCCATATTTTATCATATTGGCCACTATATAAAAAGTATTCTTGGCAATTCTTTGAAATCTCTTTGTATCTGATAGTACTCCCGCAAGAAGTATTGTTGCAAGTTTTCTCAATATTTCTGAATCAATTCTATTTGAAACTCTATCTAACAACATGAATGCTATTTCTGATGTAGAGCTATAGTCTATTTCACTACTTATGCAAACTATTTTCAATGCTGTATCTAATTCTTTAAAATCTCGAAATTGATGGTGATCGAGTATTAAAATGCTTTTACAGTTCTGCTTAACGTAATCTTTAACAAGCCTTAGTTGTTCAAAGGATGCTGTATCTACGATTACACATATATCGTTTGGCTCCTTCTCCTCTATATCCGAGTATTTCTTAACTATAACAATTTGTATGCCAAGCTCTTTGCATAGTTCATAGATCCTCTTACTTTCTTGATTCATGCCTTCAGGCAATAGAATTTTTGTATTAGCAAATGTGTTTAGGCTTTGAATTACTTTAGATAGTGCACATGCGGAGGAGAGGGCATCTGGATCTGCATTAACGTGAGTTACAATTACAGCTTTCTGAATTGACTGTAACATGCTTATTGCTAGTTCTATATCTTGCAAGGAATTGCTCAGCTGCATTAAATGCCCTCCTCAAAGCACTATCTAGTATTGCCTCTAGATTCAAGTTATCTGTAAAATATGCCTTTACCTCAACATCAACTGATATTATAAGTTCTTCTTCCTTCACTTCAGCACCAATCGTTATATTGAAGTCAGTAAGTCTTAGTCCTAGAACTTCATTTAAGTGCTTTGTCATCTCATCTTCAATTATATGTGTAAGTTGTGCCAGATCTTCAAGGCGCATCTTATTTAGATCGAGATTCAATACCCTGCTGCTTTTCATAATATATCAAAACAAATATGGTTTAAAATATTTATAGAATCCTATGTCGGCTTTTTATATAGTGAAGAGGCATACTGTGTTAACTTAGACTGGATTTCACTCAATTGTTGTCTTATCAAAGCCTCTTGACGTGACAAGGTCTTTAGGCGTAGCTCTAGCAGCTCCTTTCTCTCACTAAGCTCTTTCTCAGCATCATTTTTACTTATTCTTACAAGTAGATGACCAGCACTTCTATACATTTCAACATTATCTGCAACATTCTTCAATACTTCAAGAGCTCTATTAATTTCTCTAAGCTCTTGTTCAATAACGCCTTTCTCCGCTAATACCTGATTTAGCTGTGCCTGGAGCTGTTGATATTTTATTACTTGTTGTTGTACTTCTGGGGGTATTGTTTCAGCCATTTTTAAAACCTCATAAAATTTATGTATTCAGACACCCTTATAATGGTTTCGGATCTCATTGTAACACACATTTAAATCATTTGATGCACACTCTAATCTATTTTATTATCTTATCATCTTATCTATTTTATAATTTTCAGTTTATCAAAAACTCACAGCCAAGCTAAACTGATCTCCTCCCCACCCTGAAGGGCCAGGGCTTCCTCCCACAACACCTGTCTATGTGGTCGCCAAATCCACATCCAAATGCTTAGAGGAAACCACAGCTCTAATCTTACTCATCATCAAAGCAATCAAAACAAAGAAAGTTCATAATCTTTTCCTTTATCCTCGCCTTGAAAAGCGAGGCTTTCAGTTATAAAGGGTGTTCATTTTTGTGTCTGGGATTGCTTGAACTCTTTTCCAATCTTTATGATTCCAATAGATGTGTTAATTAGGTAGAGAATGGAATTTAGAAAGGCTCGTAGATGGCTTATTGTATCAGCCTCAACATGGATTTTAATAGAACAATTATCTAGAGTTATTTTCGTAATTATTTTGCCTACATTTGCAGGATTTATGACTTCAGCAAAGATGCTGTTATAGATTATCTCAGTCATGTTACACTCATCGCCACTAAGATTTAGCACGAGATCTGCCTTATTACTCAAGGTATTTACAACATTCATAATTCTATATCAGTACATGTTATTATCGGTCTCTCTTAATATACTTAATGGTCTTTTTCTAGCACCTTATACCGAAGTTCACTCTTTAGAATTGGGAGGGAGGTCAGATTAACCATAACTATTGTAGCATATATTTAGTGATAATAATTTCTCTCCATTAGAACATCTAGTAAAAGTGATTTCAATAAGATTTCTCTCTTTAGTACAACTCTTTTTTCCTATTTTTGGTATCGTTATATGCATGCACACATCATTCTCATTTCTCTCTATATTCATATTCTTGCTGACTACTGTTGCATTAAATATCTTTATAATGCATTCTAGTGTTCGTATTTTGAACTCTGTATCAATATCCACTGTATTACTTATCAATGCTGGCATCAAGTTCAGCAAAACTCTTTGAATACTAGTAGCTATTTTATTATAGTTAGCTGATACAGAATATCCACATAACTTTACAGTACACTCTTTAATTAGCTCGCCAAATGGTTTCACTGCGTAGAGGTCTAGATAGCCTGGATTGCCCTTCCTATTTCTAACAACAATAAGCTTATCACAATTTAGATCAAGGGCTTGTAGAGCTAGAAGCTTGAAGGTAAGTTTACCTCTATTTATCTTTGTACATCCTGGTATAAGCTTTGCCAATACCTTGACTAGGCGTCGAGCATTTCTTGAGGGACGATGCGATGTTGTGAGCAGTATTTTACTATGGAAGAATTCTCTCATACCAGACAGCAGAATTTATCCAGTATTAAGTACATTAATATATTTAACTTACTTATTTCTCATCTGCAACTCTCTGCATTTGTACAATAGATGTGAGAAACTTTATTATATTACTGTGTTATAAAAATGTTATGCGAAACCATAACTACTTCTCTATAGTCCAAGGAGTATATGCTGCTCCCGCCCATTTAGCTCCACACTTTGGGCATTGCCATATCCCGAAAGCGATTCTCTTAAATCTTGTAATGTTGCCACAGTGCGGGCATTGATATTCAGCATATCTCTTTTCCATTACTTCTTTCCACTTCTTTCTCAGGCTAGATCCATATCTGGCTCCAAATCTCCCTGCTATACTTACAACCTTTGTTCTGCCCATAGATATTCTCCTCAGCTAACAAAACTTTTAACTTCTAGGTTAAAAGCATTTTGTTACATTATGAGGAAAATCTCTTCATAAGTTCAATCAATTCCTTACCTTTATGCAAACTTATATCAATTGCTTGCTCAATCTCTTTTTCTGTAAAGAAACCCATACCTCTCTTCTGCATACCTACTATGTTCCCTTCCTCACTAACGGATATCGATATACTAGCTGATGCTATAGCCTCTTCCTCGGCCGTTGGATCTACTAATAGCACGTCACCAACTTTATAGACTGTTACTGTAGCTACATATCTATTGATTGATAGAGAACCTGTATATCTGCTTTTATCAATCTTAATACTGCCTGTTACTTGGTCTACTTCGAAGTAAGGTATTTTTAGTTGTGCTAAGGCTAGCATAGAACCTATCATAGCCGCATCCACTAAATTTCCATCGTGATCCAGCACATAGATGTCTAACCAGATTATCCAGGTCTTTTTCCCTGGAATTATCAAAAGCCTGTCAAGTGCGATAGCTTTGGATTCTCTAAGAGATCTGTCTATTACTCTAGCCAGTTCAATTGCATTTTCATCTGGAGGACCTGGCTCAAAACTAGGTGAGGCTGCAGGTATGTACTCTGCATTAACTATTAACACCCCCTCTTCTGGATTATCTGGAAAAGGCTGTCCTACATCAACCTTTATTCCGACCAATATTTGTGTATGTCCTAATTTTACAAGCACTGATGAATCTGCATTTGGCGCCACATTCTTAACCACTTCAATGTTTCTATAGTTCAATAATGGTCTCTTATCTATATGAAATCCTTTTGTTACAACGTTAAGTATTGTATCAAGTTTTATTTTCGGAATTATGGGGATCTCAGGTGTTGAAGACATATAACCTCATCCTCATTCCTCTACTTCCACATATTTCTTCCTTAAGACCTCTTTTTGGAACTGGTAAATCTTATTAATGCCTTCTAAAGCCAATGCAAAGGCTTTTTTAAATTCATCCGGTGTTAAAACACCGTTGAGTTGAAGCATTGTCACTCTCTTCAATGATGGCATTGCCGCTACAGGCATGTCTGCTTCACCATACATATCTTCAACCTCATTTAAGTCAAGTACTATAACCCCATCGATTTTTCCAACAGCTACAGCAGCCACCAGATCTAGCATTGGTATTCCTGCATCAGCTAGTGCTAGGGATGCCGCTGTTATTCCTGCTGTTCTAGTACCTCCTTCAGCATTTATAACCTCGACAAACACATCTATTGCTGCTCTAGGAAACTGTGTGCTCAAGATCGCAGGCTCTAAAGCCTCTCTAATGACCTTTGAAAGCTCTATTTCGCGTCTAGTTGGTGCTGGGCTCTTTCTCTCACCCAGTGTTGAGAATGATAGCATTCGGTACCTACACCTTATTATGGCTCTATCAACCTGTTCTTGATGCCTTGGCACGACTTCTCTAGGTCCATAAACTGCTGCTAAGACTTTTGTACCGCCTATCTCTACCAAGGCCGAACCATCAGCATTTTTCAGTATCCCGACCTCCATCTTTATTTGCCTTAGATCTTGCGGCTCTCTTCCATCAATTCTCTTACCATTAATAATTAGTTGAGGCTTACTCTGTCTCATACCTTATCAACCCTCTTTTAACCTTTTCATTTATAATGAATTCCTTGATTCTCTCGGTTAAACCAATTATATGAGCCTCTTCCTCTATTTTCTTTATTGCTAATATGGCTATATATTCAAGATCGCTATTTGGGCATCTGAGGAGTATCCTACCATTTATACCTACCACAAACTCGCATTTTGTTTGTTCTGTAAGCATACTGATCATAGATTTCTTTCTACCAATAACTCTGCCAACTTTGCTTGGCTCGATCTCGACGAGAGATCCTCCAATAACTTTACCCAGACCCTTGTCCTGAACGGTTAAAGTGGGCAATCTTGATCTATCAAATTGCGCTACCTTTGCTATTATAACATCACCTATATCAAGATATTTACGAATGTTTTCTAATGCAGGATTAAATGATTTTCCCAAGTAGTCTGAGGCATTTAATATTGCTGGGTATGGAGATTTTATGTCAGCAAGCCAGTAAGATAAGGTGACATCAATAATAATACCAATCACTACATCACCTTCTTTAGGAATGTATCGTCCCTTTAAACTTACAACTCTTATTCTCTTTTTCTCACCCTCTTCATAGTCCTGTATAGATATTGTTGTAACAATGTATGTATTTTCACTTAATTTATACAAGTTTGTTCCTTCAATGCTAATATTTTTATCTATTACTATAAGGTCTCCTGGTAATGCTATTACCCTCTTTACTGGGCTAGACAATACTTAGCACCTTAACTGTTGCTGCACCCCTTGTAAGCTCGTTTACTTTATTTATCAATTCACTCTGCATACCGGCTGGCAACTCTAGATCTAATATTAAAGAACCGTCAGCAAGCCACATGTTTTTCTTAACCTCTCCTAATTTCATTAATTGTCCTGATACCCTTGTAGCATATTCAGGTGGTATAACAATTTCTACCAATGCTTTAGCTATTCTAATTGGAATCACCTTAGATATTGCTTTAACAACTTCTGGCACCTGCTCCTCAACTGATCTATATAGGTCTACACTTATTCTAGCCTCTTCCATAGCTTTTTCAATCCTTGTTGGGGGAATGGGTGTTTTGGTCTTTGGATCAATAGCTGATTTAGCAATTGCATATATTATTTGCTTTCTCTTCATTTCTAACAACTCTCTTCGCTGTTCTGTAGTTAACTGCAGTTCTCCATTCTTTACAATTTCAGCAGCAATTTTATATATATCTTCAGTTCCAAAAACTTCTAATAGCTCTGAGGGAGATGCTTTCAATCCTTTTTTTACATCTTTATATACATAATCTCCCACTACTACCTCTTCGATACTTACTTTCTCACCTTCCCTAAAACGATAAGCTTTATGGGGGTCTACAAGAACTTCAAATCTCTTTCCCTTTACAATAAGCCTCGCAACAACATACTCCTTTTTGCTCACGAAGTAACACCTGCTTTTTCTAAAAACTTCTGTACCTCTTCTGTCACTAGCTTCCTAAATGTCTTTGTTGAGACGTCTGCGATGCCTATTTCGACTCTTTCAACTTTAAGAGGTTCTTCAAGCGATGCCCTTAAAGCTCTTAAGCCTAAGATCACTAGCTCCTCAACAGCCATCTTGCTATTGTAGTGCTTCTCAAGGTAACTTGAAACAGTTTGTTCTCCTGCACCAGCTGCAACACCATAATACTTGAAGTAGAGACCACTTGGCTCTGTCTTTATCAACTCAATGCCTTTTCTATCAATTCCGCCAAATATTATTGAAACTCCAAAAGGTCTTACCCCTCCCTGTTGAGTGTAGGCTTGCTTAACATCACACACACTTCTTGCAAGTAATTCAACGTCGATTGCCTCATCAAACGTCAACCTATGTCTCACCGCTACAAGCCTTGCATAATCTATTAACACTCTCCCATCATGTCCTAATCCTGAAAAAGTTGCCCCTATATGTGCATCAACTATGAATACCTTCTCAAGATCCATTACATTATGTAATGGTGCAACCCTTCTCCTTTCAGCTATTAGCACTACACCATATTCCGACTTTAGCCCTATTGATGTCCAACCCCTTCTAACAGCTTCAGCAGCATATTCGACTTGATAAAGTTTACCATCTGGCGAAAATATTGTTAAAGCTCTATCATAACCCATAGCCGCAGGCATAAATGACATAACTCACACCATTTCGTTTATAGAAATTTGAGACAAAGGTTTAAAAATTAATCTACCTGATTTATTCAACTATTCCAGTCAAATTATTATGGATTAGTTTTCAGTACATTTAAATATTCTGACCTCATCTTGTATTGAAAACTGATCTCTTTTCCATCTTAAATTGTGGTTTCTGTCAATGAGAGGTTTGGGCTGTACCCCTCTTCCAAATGGTTTAGCCCAATCCATTACCTCAGCCCCTTCGAGGCTTATGGCTATGGATATGCAATTGATTATCATTCATAACTCAAAGATTTTAATACTCATTGCCAAGAATAACTACATCAAAAACCATTACAGAACCCATCCCCACCCCAAAAACACGGCTTTCAATCATAAGCTTTAATAATGTTGTATAAGAATCCTTGTATAGGGTTAGGCATGAGTTTCATTAGATCCTTTATAGCTATAGAAATAGAAAATGAAGCGACTTTGAAGAACATTATTGAATTGAAACATGAATTAGAGAATCTAGAACTTGATGCAAAGTTTGTTGAGAATGAGAATATTCATTTAACTATAAGATTCCTTGGAGAAGTATCAATGAATACAATTGAACAGATTAGAGAGGTACTAAATTATGTAGCCAATAATGTAA
>JAPWTX010000011.1 GCA_028275825.1 Ignisphaera sp.
AGTTACACACATCAACTACAAAAGCTATCACCTTTCTCTCAGGGAACCTCTCCTTAAGGAAGTTCTTCACCTTCTCAAGATTTTCAGCGCTCAAATCCATTAGCGCAATATCTGCACCAAACTCTGCCAGCCCATAGGCAATAGCACTACATATACCACCTCCACCACCAGTGACAACAGCTTTCTTACCACTCAAATCAAATAACTTTCTAAAAGAGATATTTCTCAATTCATTTAAAGACTCTTCCAAAGACATAATATTACCCATTAAACTAGCCTATATAACCAGCTTTTTAATATGAATTCATATTTTAAACATTATGGTTCTAACTCGCTATTCATAACTACATGAAATAATAACATTAAAACTAGGGAAAAGCTGTTCAGAGACATTAATATAAATTGCTATTTTACAGAAATTGTTGAATTAGTTAAAGCATTTCATCTTATTTTGTATTGTATAAAGTAGAGATTAAATGATGCGAAGCTATTTCCATACTTCGTTTTATGCATATGCATCGAACTTGCGTTATAGTAATAGTCAAAACCCGCCAAATAGGTTATAAATATAGGTTTAACATTATAGATTTAGGGGTCTTAAAATGAAGGCTCTTGTTATAAGTAAGCCTTTTGAGGGGTCTGTGAAGGAGGTTGAGGATCCTAGGCCTGGTTTTGGCGAGGTTATTGTTGGTGTTAGGGCTTGTGGTGTTTGTGGTACTGATATCCATATTTATAGGGGTGAGGAGCCCAGGGTTCGTTACCCTGTTATACCTGGTCACGAGTTTTCGGGCATAGTTTTAGATGTTGGGGGTGGTGTTGAAGGTGTTTCTATTGGTGATCACGTTGTTGTGGATCCCAATATTTACTGTGGTTCTTGTTACTACTGTAGGATGGGTCTTGTTCATTTCTGTGAGAAGTGGGAGGGTATAGGTGTTACTAGAAATGGTGGTATGGCTGAGAAAGTGGCTGTACCAGCTAAAGCTATCTACAAAATATCTAAAGATGTACCGTTTGAGGTAGCAGCTTTAGCAGAGCCCCTATCGTGTATTCTCCATGGGATAGACCTTGTATCTCCTTACAATGCCCAAAATATAGCTATATTTGGTGCTGGCCCCATAGGGCTCATATTTCTATTGCTTCTAAAGAGGTTCACATCTGCAAAG
Organism: Ignisphaera sp.; assembly: GCA_028275825.1. Lineage (GTDB taxonomy): Archaea > Thermoproteota > Thermoprotei_A > Sulfolobales > Ignisphaeraceae > Ignisphaera. The sequence goes on from JAPWTX010000011.1 coordinate 1,164, forward strand.
ATAGCTGTCTTCGAAATTTCAAGTCATAGGCTAGACGCGGCTAGAAAACTTGGTGCAGATGTAGCTGAAAACCCTCTAAACATTGACCTTGCCAAGGTAGCTAAAGAAGTTACAAATGGAAAAGATTTCGATATAATTATAGACGCTACAGGTAGCATAGATGCAGTATCTAGAATACTCAAGCTAGATATTATAGCACCAGCAGGAAAAGTGCTACTATTCGGCGTAGCACCACCAAATAAAAAAGTTGAAGTTGAGCCCTTCCTAATATACAGAAAAGAGGTGAAGATTCTAGGATCATACGTAAACCCATACACAATGCACAGAGCAGTAAATATCCTAAGAAATGTTATAGAGCTAAACAGCATAGTTGATAAGATAGATCTCGAAGAAGCTCTAGACATTCTAAGAGGAAAACCCAGGAAATTCTACATAAAACCTGTCATTGTATTTCAATAATTCCCAACACATCTAAACCATAAGAATATCCACACGATTCTCCCACAATGCAAACCATCCTATACTTAAGAAAACAGCCCTAAAACATCAAGCTAGATACATTTGGCAATTTCCCCACTGTACTTTGCAAAAACTTTTAATAACAACACCCTTAGCGCCTTTCAATCAATCTATTCTAACACAAAACAATACTCTCTTAAGCTATTCTTCTTACAACAAAAATTTTAATTTTATTGCATAAAAGTTAGCATTTCTCATAGGTCTGCTAAACATGTTTAATTGGATTGAATTACATAATCTTGCTTCTAGCCAGCGTTAAGGAGTTTAATATGACTGAGACATCGCTTAGTATCATTGCTACAGCAGCTATTTCAGGTCTTAAAGTTATACCAATGCTGTGTAGAGCCCCCATAGCTATTGGAACTAAAATCAAGTTGTATATAAATGCCCAGATTAAATTCTCAATAGATTTTCTTCTAACTTTATCGCTAAACAACATCATGATCTTTACACTTTTTAGCTTCTCGTTCATTATAACTACATCCCCAGCTATCTTAGCTATATCAGAGCCGCTACCCATAGCCATACCGAGGAATGCTTTACTAATTGCACCAGCATCGTTAATGCCATCGCCTACGAATAGCACTTTGAAACCTTTCCTCTGCAGCTCTTCTACAAGTTCTATCTTATCGCCTGGTGTAAGCTCTGAATAGAATTCGTTAATTTTAAGATTCTTTGCAACTACTTCAACAGTTTCTCTACTATCTCCAGAAGCTATAACAGTCTTTATACCCATCTTTCTCAGGAAATCAATCACATCTATAGCATCTTCTTTAACGTTATCTCTTAGAAGTACTATTCCTGACAAAACTTTGTTCACTCCGATGAAAATAACTGTGTATCCATACTTTCTATACCCTGCTACGAGATTCTTAATGTCTTCAGGTATAGCTATACCCATCTCGGTAACCAGTTTCTCAGAACCTATGACAACTTCGGAGTTGCTCGCCTCAGCTATTATGCCTAGACCAGGGATGTGGTCGTACTTACTTGGTTCATTGTATATATATCCATTATCTCTACAGTACTTTAGGATTGCTGAGGCTAGAGGATGTTCACTTCTACTCTCTGCGCTACACACAACTCTCATAACCTCTTCCTCGGAACCATTAAACACTATCACTCTATCAACAGCGGGTTTTCCAATAGTTAGAGTGCCTGTTTTATCAAACATAGCAATATCTATGGCTAAAGCCCTTTCAAATACATCACCCCTTCTAACGAGTAGACCGAATTTAGTGAGTTTGTATACTGCAATTGCGTAGACCATTGGTATAGCTATGCCTAATGGGCATGGACATGTAACCGCTAGTACAGATGCCATGAATAGAACAGCATTTTCAACACTATCTCTAGTAAACCAGTAGATGAAAGTTGCTAAACTAAGTATAATTATTATCCAGGTCATGTAGCCAACAATTTTATCCGCTATTACCTGGGTTCTTGGTTTGGTAAAAAGCGATTCTTTAACAGTTTCAACTATATGGGAAAGAACTGTATCTCTACTTACTCTAGTAGCTCTCACCTTGATATATCCATTCACAAGAATTGTACCAGCGAAAACAGGGTCTCTACTCTCTGCTTTCTTAAGCTTTGGCATGGATTCCCCAGTAAAAGCAGATTCATCTACATAACCCCACCCATCTATAACAACACCATCTACAAGTATTTTCTCACCTGCCTTAAATTCAACAATATCGCCAACAGAAACATTCTCGATATCAACCTCCTCAACAGCACTATCTCTAACCACCCTAACCTTCCCCTTCAAAAACCCTCCAAGTCTCTCAATCTCTTCAGCAACTCTACCTCTAATCCTCGACTCGATAAACTTGCCCAACCCAACAAAACCAAGAACCCCTGCAGAGGCTTCAAAGAAAGTCTCTGAGCTCTTTAGAAATCCCAACATTATAGCTGTGCTAAATAAGTATGAAGATAGAGATGATAACGCTATTAAAGATTCCATTGAAGGGCTAAACCTTGCTAAGGACCTCAGCCCTTTCAAAACTATATCTATATTGAGTAGAACAACAATTGTTGATATCGAGAAGAATAGAAAATCTCTGTAAATCCAAAGAGGTAGAGAAATCTTTGTTAAAACACCGAGATTATGATATGCAATGGCAATTAAAGCTAAAACAAATGCCGTAAACCTTGTATATTTCTGAACATTGTGAGAAACTTCAAAACCAATTCTCTTAACCACCTCTCTAGAAGGTTCAATCCCAAATTTCTTCAAATAATTCTCTAGCTTCTCGCGGGAAACTGTGTAGGGATTATACACAATTCTCATGATGCTTGATACAGGAGATATCCTGCAATCTATAACCCCTGGGATCTTCTTAAACCTACTCTCCAATGAGTGAATCTCTTCACCTTCAACATCTATGAAAACCTCGAGATATTCTTTTACAACATCATACCCAGCTTCTCTAATAGCCTTAACAATTTCATTAAGAGAAGCATATGCATAATCATACTCTACAATAGCTTCACTTGAAATATAATCGGCTCTAAAACTTAAAACCCCCTTAATACCTACAACCTTTCTCTCAATACCATAGATACACGAAGGGCAATCAACGCCTATAATTTTCAATCTCTCAACAACTTTACTCAAAAAGGTACCCCCAGCTTAAGCAGATTGCTATTATATAGAGGTTACTAAGAATAGCAAAAGATAAGAGATTTAGATGAGCATTCTTCACCTTGTTCTCTCCATAAACTCTTTTCTAGGGCCATGAGTTAAATAGTATTCTGGATCCTCATCAAAAGCTTTTTTACAATAATGACTACAAAAGTAATATACTTTACCTCTATAGATAGATTTATACCTAGTCTTCTGAGGATCTACCTCCATACCACAAACAGGATCTATAGCATTCATAACGCAGTATACCTACTTTAAGAGATATCCCTAAAGTTAAAAACATTACCAGTGTGACACCTATTTTAAGATTGTAGTGCGAGCTAAACAAAGCAAATTTATTACCAATAGTAGAATAACCATATTTTAAAGCAATACAAGCTTTAAGGATCTGAAAAATAACAGTTAAAATTTTAAACTAGGGATACGAAACATCCTAGAGGTGATATTCATTGTCTAAAAATCTTACAGATATCTTTAAGGAAATGGTTGAGAAAGAGAAAGTCTATGCTGAAGCTCTTATAGAGCTTAGTGAGAAGATCCATCACCCAGTTTTGAGATCAATTCTTGCTGGAATCGCTAATGACAGTCTAAAGCATTCACGTTTTTACGAAGCTTTAGTAGAATTAGTGTCTTCTGTTCAATCCGTTCTATCTCAAGAAGAATTACGATTAATTTCCAAAGAGATTGATAAACATATTGAAACTGAGGTCAGAATGGTGAAACTAGTTAGTGAAATGCTTAGAAAAGTTGATGATCCTAGAGTTAAACTTGTGCTCTCTGCTATATATAGCGATGAAGTTGAACATCACAGACTTCTTATTGATGTGAAGGAGAATTTAGCTAAGGCAGAAACACTATCTGAAGAGGATATCTGGAACGCTATTTGGAGAAATAGCCCTTGGCATGGAACACCAGGAGGTTAAGCAATAGATCTCTATCCTATAGGTACTATGCATCAACATGATAAGATTTAGACAGCCATAAGATTTTTCTCTTAAAGCACCCTCTGTAATAACTACTTACCTTTTTCTGCAACACATTATATACCTGAACTCAAATATCTCAATTATTTACATTGAACTCTATTTTCATGAATTTATCGAGATTATGATAATCAATGAAACTATGTGAAATTTGTTAACAAATTAAGTTGCTAATAACATGACAATCTCTCGATGGAGAAGCTGAGACTAATTCTAGATATGACGAAGATCTATAACCTAGTGCTCTGACCTCCTCCCCGCCCTGAAGTGCGAGGGTTCCCCTAGAGCGAGGAGGTTTGGGACTACATTCCCTCTTCCCGAGGGTTCAATCCCGGGCCTGGTCTCCAGCCCGTTACCCCTATCCCTCTCGGGACTCGGGGCTATGGATAAGCTGCTTATCATCGCCATTGGCTCAAAGAGTTTAACACTCATCACCAAGATCAGTTAAACAAAGAGAATTTATAAACTTTTATCATCCCCGCCTTGAAAGGCGAGGCTTTCAATTGTAAAGGTTTATTAGAGGTGTTGTTCAGCATGTATTTGATGAGATATAGGATTCTGGGTTACATCTCTCGAAAAGGAAACTTTACGTCTAAGGTTTTGAGCAGCTCTTTCTTATAAAGTTAACAAAATCTTTGCAATATGAGAGAGGCTACGATGTTATGCTCAATGCTTTGTTAAATTGAGAAGCAATGTTAGTCTTTGTCTATGCACCCCATCTTATCTCTAACCATATTTCAAGAATATCTATCTAAAACAATACCTAGAAAGACATAGCTACTCATTTTGTTAAATTTTTCTGCATAGTGAGTTCAAAATCTTTTCTATCCTCTTATACATGTTTTCGAAGATCTCTCTATGGATATTGCTTTCAATAAAGGCTTTAATTCTCTCAGTAAATAGAGCTGTTTCTCTACAAAGATTCTTCACATGTTCTTGCTTAACTTCATCATTTATAGGCTTTTCAGCTTGAAGCTTTGGATTCCCCTCCATAAACCCTTCAGGGTAGTACCAGTCTTTAAACCATGTAAAACCATTCTCAAGCAACATGAATCCTATTCTCGTTAAATGTGGTGGAACACCAATTTCTAGTGCTTTCCAAGTTTCTTTATCATAGATATACTCAATAAATAGTCTTTCCCCTGCTCCAATAGAGCTTGATAAGCATTTAATTAAGTTTTTCTCTATATCGGTGTTATAGAATACGAAAACCTTATCGTCAAAACTTATCTCAGGTACTATAGAGAATACCTCTATCCATTTCCTATAGAACGGGGGTCTACCTTCAAAGATCTTTATAACTAGTAATCTGTACCAAGTATTTCTATACTCTATGTAGAACTCTATATTCTTTTCCTCTGGAAATCTCCCACCTTTCTTAACTGTTTTTACATCAAAATCTTTTACAGCATTGAAAACATCACTACATACCATATTTCTCCCATGACTCATCTACCTCTCTACGACAACTATATAATCTTTAAACAGTTCTTCAAACTCTTGTTGAGATAGAATTGACTTTCCATTAATCTCTATGGTGGCATTTGACGGGTTTATAGCTGGGTATTTGTAAAGCCTTTTATTCAACCTTTCTTCAAATGTCAATACATACTCGTTTACATAGAATACACCAATAGGTATCCTGTCACCCCATTCCAAACTTTTTTCAATTGATTTTAAAAGTTTTTCTCTAGCTTCCTCTGGTTTACGAACTACAGGATCCCAGCTAGGATCATCATCTAGCTTGTATATAGCTTTCCTATAGAATTCTGCTGTAAATACATCATTAAATGTTATACATGGCTGTAGAACGTCTATAAACGCTGCTCCTCTATGCTTTATAGCCATCTTGATCAAGTTCTTTAGGTGTGTGCTTTCAAATGCATAACCCCTAGCAACAAAAGTATAGCCAGAGGCTAAAGCTAGTAGTATTGGGTTAACAGCTTGTTGAATATTTGGTTTCGCTAATGCTTTTGTTTTTACTCCTAGTGGAAGAGTTGGTGAAGCTTGGCCTTTTGTTAAGCCGTAGACACCGTTGTTATGCATTATAACAACTATATCGAGATTTCTCCTACCTAAAGCAACAAAGTGCCCAGCCCCTATGCCAAGGAGATCTCCATCACCTCCATGGACAATAACTGTGAGCTCTGGGTTAGCAAGCTTAATACCCATTGCAAATGGTATTGCTCTTCCATGGAGAGTGTGAACACCGTTAACATTGACAAAGTGCGGTATTTTGCTTGAACAGCCAATTCCAGAGACAATAACAGTTTTTGATGGGTCTAAACCAAGTTCTTCAAATGCTTTTACAACAGCTGTTAAAATCCCAAAGTTTCCACAGCCAGGGCACCAATCAACCCATAAACTTGTTTTGTAATCCCATTTACGCTCCATAGGCTAGCACCATACGTTTCTCATTTCTATAAACAATTTTTTCTATTGCTTCAATAAATTCGTTTAACGTTATTGGTCTACCAGTAAACTTCGCTATTTTCCTGTCTATGGTAATCCCTGTAGACATTGCTATTAAAGAGGCTATGTTCACTCCATGGCTATGTTCAACAGCTATAATTCTATCTCTGGGGATATCCTTAACTATCTCTAGAAATTCTTTTTGTGGAAATGGCCACAAAAGCTTCATGTTTATGTAACACAGTTTAATTCTATCACCTAGCATTTCTATAGCATCTAAAGCTACACCTTTTACAGAACCCCAACCAACAATTATATAATCAGGGTTTTTATCTCCATAAACACCCATCTTGATATCAGATGGTGTCTCCTCTAAAACAAGTTTCATTTTCTCTATTCTCTTTGAATACATCTTTAATCTGTTTTCAGGGTCTTCAACTATATGCCCATATTCATCATGTTCGTCACCTGAATGCCACATAACTATGTTGTCTGCACCTAGATATGCTCTAGGCGATATCAAGTTGCTTAAGTCAAATCTCTTATAGTTAGATCTACTAAACACTATCTTACCTCTCTCAATCTTTACCCTATCTATGTCTGGAACAGGTACAGAGGCAATCATGTTTGCTAAGAACTTGTCTAAAAGATGTATAACTGGTACTTGATACTTCTCAGCAATGTTAAACGCCTCAACGGTATCGTGGAATGCTTCAACATGATCGCCAGACGATAATACAACTCTTGCAAATTCTCCGTGAGCAGCAAAAACAGCGTTCATTAAATCACTTTGGCTTCCACGTGTTGGCTGCCCAGTACTAGGACCTCCTCTCTGATAATACGTTATAACAACTGGAACCTCATTTGCACCCGCAAATGAAATTCCCTCAACCATTAAATCAAAGCCAGGGCCACTTGTAGCTGTAGAACTTCTTGCACCACTTAACGAGGCTCCTATAGCAGAACATATTGCAGCTATTTCATCTTCTGTTTGCATAACAACTATAGGACCAACAGCTTTTCCATTAACCTCGTTATATTCGTATTTCTCTATTGTGAAACTTTCATCAGCTGCAGGTGTTATAGGGTAGTAGCTCTGATATCTTACACCAGCTATTATTTTAGCTATTGCAATAGCATCATTACCTGTTAATATCATTAACTTGTTCAACGCTATTCTAGGTGCATCAACTTTAACAATGTTTCTAAACGTTGCTATGGAGTCATAGACAAGCTCGTATAAAGCCATATTATGTTCAATCAAATGTCTTCTTTCTCTAAATTGCTGCTCAAACCCATATCTAACAAACTTCTCCTCTAAACCTATGACAATCGATATAGCTGATACAATTAAACCACTAACATATCTCGATGCTTGCCGAGGATCTATCTTAAATCTTTCAGTTATTTTTCTAATAATTGAAATAAAGTCTATTTCTATTGGTACAACATTTCTTTCCTTCTCTAAATAACTGACGATGTTTTCTATAGTTGGATTAACTCCTAACCTTGCTAAAATAATTTTAATCCTCTCCCTGGTATAATCCTCCATACTCGGTACATTGTCTATGTTTTTATCCAGCTGGTTTTTATCGTATATCACAACACCTTTTTCTGCAACATCTTTGAAATGTGTAAAAACTGTCTCTGCATCTATTGATGCAAGAATTTCCACTGGGTATCCAAGGGATCTCGGTAACTTAGTTGATGATATAAGCATGTGGATATAGCTATGTCTACCTGTGATATTAGAGAAGTACTCTCTATCAGCTATAACACCATAACCTTTCCTAGTCAACGCTCTTCCAAGAATAGCCATAGATGTCTCTAACCCAGCTCCCTGAGGCCCACCAAGTATAATCCCAATCTCCTTCAATATAAACACCTAATCTAATCTCCTATAGGTGCTTCTTCAGCAACAGATTCATCAATAACAACACCACTTACAACTATATGCTCTTTAAAATGCTTCTCTAGTTCTTCTTCATCAACAATGGTTTTCCTACATGTCAAACAATATAACCATCCCTGTTGCTTTAAAACATGCTTAAGCTCATCTAAAGAAACCTCTCTAAACTTATCACAGATCTCTACAGTTTCTACAACAGATCCTGCTTCTATCTTCAAATCACATAAACCTAGATATGGATTATGGATATTTGGTTTAAAGTATATGCAATGAATGCAGCTCTTTCTATTCATAAATTACTACTCCTCGACCTTCTCAATCTTTATAGCATTAACAGGACATACATCAGCACCAGCTTTAGCACATCCATATAGTTCTTCAGGTATTTCCCCAATAGATATATTATCATCTGTCTTCACACTATACCTATCAACAACTTTATTCTTCCCATTATCAAGACCAAGCTCATATACTTCAGGACATGTAGCTGGAGCTGCTCCACAAGCAATACATGCAACCCTATCTATAACAATACGATACTTAACCAAGATCACACCACAAAACTCGTTACTGAGTTAAAATAAAAAGTTTTCCATAGTAAACCAGAAAATTCAACCATAAATTAAGGATTCTATATTAAACCAAACTAAGTATTGATATCGGAACCTAGCAATTTTCTAGGGAATTCAATACATTTCACAATGAATTCGTTACTTGATAAAAAGATGTTAACATGCGGTACGCCAATATGCTATATTGTTCATACCCAATATTTAGGTTTGTTTTCTTAATCATAATGATTGCTTTAGTAACATTATCTTTTGGAATATTCTTAAGATGCAAAAAAGAAAAATATTGTCACTCAAATTGCTGTCATTAAGGAAAAGTTTAATTTTTAATCCATATATAATAGGCTTTGGGTATCTATATGGTTAGACCCATGACTAAAGACACTTTGTTGTCAGCTTTTGGAGGAGAGTCTATGGCTCACATGAGGTATCTCATATTTGCCGAGATTGCTGAGAAAGAAGGTTTCAAAAATGTTGCAAGGCTCTTTAGAGCAATTGCATTTGCTGAACAAGTTCACGCAACTAATCATTATAGAGCTTTGAGGGAGTATAATGAGGATGCTAAAATTGTTGCAGGTGCTCCTATAGGTCCTGGGAACACTAGTAAGAATCTAGAGTTAGCTATAAGAGGTGAGGAGTTTGAGATCAAAGAGATGTATCCAGCATACCTAGAGATTGCCAGATATCAAGGTGAGAAAGAGGCTGAACTTAGTTTTACCTATGCTTATAGAGCTGAGCAAATCCATGCACAGCTATATAGAGAAGCTAAAAACTATGTTGATAAAGGTCAAGATTACCCCATTGAGGGTAAGATATGGATATGCCCAGTATGTGGACATACATATGTTGGTACTGAACCGCCAGAAAAATGCCCTGTCTGCGGTGCAGCTAAAGAAAAATATGTTGGTTTCTAGCTAAAACACTACTTTTACTACTCTCAATTATTTTAAATTGAGATAATTAAGCTTCAGTCATAAGCTCTGTAAGCAAGTTCTTAACAATATCTTTAACATTCAACTCCTTAGATAACTCCTCTATTTCATTGTTTGTGTTGCGAACTATTTCATCTACTTTATAACCAAGTTTCTTATAGTCTATACCTATCAATAGCGTTGCTATGTAATTACATAACCTAGTAAACTTTGCCTCAAAATCCTCTTGGTTTACATATCTTTTGTAAAGCTCTTTAATTATCTCATTATCTATGTACCTCAACACGTAATCTTCTTCAATACGGTTTTTCAATTCCCCTAGTTTTAAACCTATAGGTTTTGTAATATCGCCTGTAAAAGCCTCTCCTATATCGTGTACAAGTGTGTAGAGAGCTACCTTACCTATATCTATTCCTTGTATTCTACTGCCAATCTCTATACAGATAAATGCTGATAAAAAGCTATGCTCAGCTACTGTCTCTGCCAAAGGAGTTGGAACTCCTCTTAATAGCCATCCAGTTCTCACTAAGTTTAGAAGTATTTTTGCATATAGAACACTGTTTGGAATAACAATCACCTACACTATGTAGAGTTCTATTTAGAGATAGTATATAGCACCAAGATTATTCAACTCTTTTAATATATTATTGTAAAGGTCTTCTGATTTAGAAAATTCTCTAATATTTCTAATAAGTGCTTTTCCATTATCTAAAAGCATTATATCAATATCACCAATCTTAATATAAGCAACTTTATCATCAAATACCTTGATATACCTAAAACTATTGTTTTCTCTCAACTTAGAAAAATCTATCTTGAGAATTTTCTCAGGAAAAACTTCAATTATATTCGATCCACAAGCATATCTAATTCTTTCACCTTCTCTCTTATTCAGAAAAATAAATTCTTTTTTAACGCAAGCGGGGCATTCAGGATTTCTATTCAATTTTATCTTACTAATAGTTAAGTCCAGTGCATCAACTACAAAAAGATCTTCTTCAACAGGTAATTCTAGTAAGTACTTTAAAGCTAAAGTTGATGCAATAGATGTTACTAGTGAAACAATAGCATTTGATACCCCAATTACCTCACATACATTTTCTCTTCTTCTATATCTTCTACTAACTAGACATTGATAACAAGCACCTTTACTAGCATTAATAAATTTCGTCATACCATACCATCTTTCAACACCCATCATAATCCAATGTTTGTTAAGAACAATACAAGCTTCGTTTATTAATAACCTTGTCTCAATATTATCACTACCATCAATTACAAGATCGACATCGCTAATGAGTTTCTCAATGTTATCAGCAGAAACACTATCAACTATATACTCTACACTAATTGAACTATTAATCTCACGTAATCTCTTTGCACAGGAATATGCTTTTGGTAGATTTTCTAAAGCATCTGATTCTCTAAAAAGATGGGTTCTGTGCAGATTACTTAATTCAACAACATCTCTATCTACAACCCTTATAAAACCAACGCCAGCTCGAGCTAAGAGCTCTGCTACGGCAGTACCTGTAGCGCCACAACCGATTACAATAACCCTGCTCTTAAAGAGTTTAGTCTGTCCTTTCACACCAATTTCTCTTAATATTATCTGCCTTGAATATCTCTCAACAAAGCTGGCTAGTTCCATCTATACATTCCTCTATAACATTGTTATTTATAGATAACTAGATGTATAAGGCTAATAAACTTTAGCTCTATGCAAAGAACCTCTATAAAGTAGCAGCCTCTCTACATCAAGGTTTAAAAATTAAGTGCTTGAGCTAAATCCTCTATAATGTCTTCAACATCTTCTAATCCTATAGATATCCGTACAAGATTATCTGTTATCCCAAGCTTTGGCCTATGTTCTGGGTCTATAAATTTTGCAGCTGCTTTCGACGGTATTACAGCCATAGACTCTGTCCCTCCGAGGCTTGGGCACCTTTTAATCAGTTTAAGACTCTTCATAAACATTATGACATCGTTATAGCTACCTTTTAATCTAAAGCTTAGTACTCCTCCAAATAGAGGTCTCTCGAATAATTTCTTTGCAATGTCGTAGTAAGGATTCTTTGTAAGCCCTGGGTACATAACTTCTTCAACTTTTGGATGCTCAGCTAGATACTCTGCAACTGCTTGTGCACCTCTACTTTGTTTCTCAAATCTTACCTCAAGTGTTTTAACTCCTCTTAGAATCATGTATGCTTCAAATGGCTGCAGGATACCTCCAAGCATTCTTCTCCACTCCCATAGAGCACTTGTAATGTTTCTATAACCAGCAATAATACCTCCAACAACATCATTATGACCGCCAAAGTACTTCGTCATGCTGTGAACAACAAGTTTAGCACCATATTCAATAGGTTTTATTAGTATCGGTGTTGTAAATGTATTATCAACTACAAGAACTACTTTATCTAGTAAATCTAGATGTTTGTGTAAGTATTCAAGATCTATAACCTTGTTCGTAGGGTTTGTTATAACCTCTACAAAAATAATAGAAGTACTGCTATCCACTGCTTTAACAATTGATTCAGCTGATGGCCAAACTTTTTCAACTTTTACACTAAGCTTAGGAGATAGGTTATCTAAAAGAGCAAAAGTTGAACTGTAAAGCTCCATAGGTACAACTATTTTTCCACCTGGCTTCAGATAGTTTAGAAGTGTAGTCGAAATTGCTGCCATACCACTGTTAAAGGCAAGAGCATCCTCGGCATTCTCCAGCTTTGTAACAACTCTTTCTAAAGCTCTTGTAGTTGGATTCTCTTCTCTACCATAGCGAAGATAATTCCCTCTATCAATAAATATAGCTTCACCAATTTCATAATCTATGTATTCATAGACAACACCCAGATAAATTGGTGGTATATGAGAACCTAGCGAATCTTTATGCTCATGTCCATGAATGGCATCTGTGGAAAGCCTTCCCCTACCCATAGTTTTCACCTAGTGTTTTAATAATCCATATTATTGAAAACCTTTTAAATTTTCTTTTTATAAAACTATAACATAGTTATAGATAAATGTATTGTATCCAAAAGTTTATATTACTTCTTCATTAAATATGTTATTGGTGAATTATCTACGTATTTAGAAGATGTAGATAGGATTGTATGCAATGATGATATAGGTTTTGAAGAGTTTTTAGCTATAGTTAGCGATATTTTCAGGAAAGGAGGTGTGGATGTAACTATAGTTATTGATGAAGAGAGCAGACATGTTATTAATAATAATAAGCTTTGTACAGCATTGAAGAGAATTGGTGTTAAATTCATACCTGTATCGCATAAAGATTTAGAGAAAGTATTTGTATCGTTAGAAGATATGGGCTTTTTTGAAGACATTAAACCTAGTAAATATAGAGTTTTCATGGATACGGAGGAGCTTCTCTATAAGAATTGGCCAACACCTTTAGTAAGATTGAAAAATTTATCAAGTAGTGATAGAACTATTTGGGCTAAGCTAGAGGGGTTTAATCCGTGGAGCATGAGTGTAAAGGATAGAATTGGTTGGTATATGTATAGAGAAGCTATTGAGAAATTAGGTAAAGATAGAGTTAGTTTACTTGTAGAAGCTACATCAACGAATACAGGTTTGGCTATAGCTGCTATGTCTGCTATCAATAAATCAAAGTTGAAAGCATTTGTACCATCAACAGTTTCTAAAACTGGTGAGATATTATTGAAAATTTTTGGTGCTGAAGTTATAAGATCCCCAAAACTTTTAACAGTTGAACTTATAAATGATGTTGAAGAAATAGCTAAAAAGGAAGGTGCTATCCATTTAAATCAGTTCTATAATGATGCTAATTTCGAAGTTCATTTAAGATATACAGCTAAAGAATTAGAGTTACAGATTAGAGAAGCAGGGATAAAGCCTAAAGCTATTGTTGGTGGTCTAGGGACATCTGGACATATATCAGCTATATCATTCTACTTCAAGAATAGATTCAAAGGAGTTAAAATCTATGGTGTTGTACCTGCACCTAGCACATCTATACAAGGTATAAGAAGAGTTGAAACAGGAATGAAATGGATTCACTTCGTAGAGTTAGACAATATAATAGAGATTACGCCAGAAGAGGCTATAGAAGGTGTTCTAGAGATTGTCAGGAATGAAGGTATATTTGTTGGATTAAGTAGTGGAGCTGTATATACAGCGTTTAAGAAAATGGTGAAAGATGAAAGGCTTGGTGAAGGAGATTACATTCTGATCTTCCCCGATATAGGTTTTAAATATGTAGAACAGATATCAAGGAGTATTGACAAAGAATGAACCATGCAATTCTTGAGCAACGTTTCTAATACGACCTGTAGATATAACCTTTTTAGTTATCTTCAAAGTCCTTTATTGAATTACTAGTTTTAGGAAAGAAGATAGAGGTATAAAATGCTTTAAGTATTTATTGATTCTAGTGTAGGTATAACTTTTTTAGGAAGTAGCTCATCTAAGCTTCCACTTCTGTATCCAAGTAGATCTAATGTAACATATTTGTATCCAAGTTTTTGTAATTCAAGCGCTATGCTATCCATTACTTTTTCGTCGAAAAATTTTCTTCTCTCGTTTGGATAAACCTCTATTCTAGCTATATAACCGTGATCACGAACTCTAACCAGTGATACTTCCGTTAATTTTTTCACTATTTTCTCTGCTTCAGCTATTCTCTTCAATTTTTCAACAGTTATAGTTTCTCCATATGGTATTCTAGATGCTAAACAAGCCATGGGGGGTTTATCCCAGTTCGGAAGACCAAGAGCTTTTGCTAGCAACCTAACTTCGTCTTTCGTTACACCAACTTCTGCTAAAGGACTTCTAACACCTTTTTCTTTGAATGCTAAATACCCTGGTCTATGTGTATTGAGATCTGATGCATTTGTGCCATCAACTATTGCTTTTGCATTCAATTTCTTTGCAATGTCCAGTAATGCTTTTGCAAGAGATTTCTTACAGTAATAACACCTATTGAAAGGATTGGAAACGAAGTTTGGATTTTCTAGTTCATCGCTTTCAATAAGAATATGTTTAACATCGAAAATTTTTACAATTTCTTTTGCCCAATAAAGATCTTCTTCTGGATAGGTGGGAGATATAGCTGTAACAGCAATAACATTTTCTCTATTAAGCGCATGAACAGCTGTAACTAAAACAACAGAGCTATCAACACCTCCTGAGAAAGAGATTATAATGGGTTCTCCAACTGTTTTAAACCATTCTATAAGTTTATCAAATTTGTTCTTCAACTCATCTCCAAGTATTGAATAATTAATTGAGATTTCTTTAATCTCCATAGCCAAACCCTCAACCACATAACTACATCATAGGCTGAGTTTATAATCCTAACACTTATAACAAAGTTATTCCAACAAAACGCTTAAAACTAATATCTTTGCTATTTAAGATATGGAATAAATTGGTTTACTTAATGACGTAAACAACACTCTCCATACTTTGTTATAATATTCTACCTTTATTTTGTACTCAATGCTAAAGATTTTTATAGAGAGGTTTATAGACACTTTATTGATGAACTCCATAGATTTTACTATAGGTATCCTTATATTTTGAGTCGCATTCTACTAGTTGCTCGGTGATAACTCGTGTCATATTTGGATATGAGTAGAAAAATAGATCTAGTTAAAGAACTATTGAAATCTATACATAGAGGGGTAAGTGTCGAAGAATTGAAGAAGAAGTACAGCGATATATTAACGCAGATATCACCCATCGAGATACCTTTGATTGAGCAGCAGCTTGTTAGAGAGGGTATTAGAATAGATGATATCTTAAAGCTTTGCGATCTTCATGTAGAGCTCTTTAGAGAGTTTCTGCAGTCTCGTGAGCTTAGGGGGGTTCCTAAAGGTCATCCAGTAGACCTGTTTATGAGGGAGAATGAGTGGATTTTGAAACAAGCTGAGGCTCTTTCACTATATGTATCTGCATTTGCTAATACAACTGATGAGAATTCTAGAAAGAGTTACTTTGAAGTGGTGAAGAAGATATTGTCTGAGCTTAAAAAGATTAGGCTTCACTATAGAAAGATACAGATGCTTGTATTTCCATACCTTGAGAGGAGAGGAATAGCTGCCGTTCCAAGAGTTTTATGGGGTAGAGAAGATCAGGCAATGGTGAAGATCAGGCAATTATTAGAACTATTACCTAAAATTAATATTGTTGATACGTCTTCAGCTAAACTAGTGTCTGAAAAAGCTTTAGAGATTGCTAAAGAGGTTAGCGAGCTTGTGTTCAGAGAAAACAAGATTCTGTACCCAGCAGTATATGCACTGTTTAGTGAGGGTGAGTGGGTCGCTATAGCTGAGATAGCTAACGAGATGGGCTGGCTGATAGATATCGGGGAAGTTGAGTGGAAACCTAGTGCAAAACCTGTACTACCATATGAAATAGATGGAAGGATCTCACTTCAACAAATTGAGGCATTGCCACAAGAGTTTAGGTCAATGGCTTTAGCTAAAGGTGTTGAACCTGATAACTATGTAGTTAAGAGAGATAACGATATAGAGCTTTCAACAGGTTTCCTAAAACCTAATGAGGTTGACGCTATATTCAGGTCTCTACCTCTAGAGACCACATATGCTGATATCAATGATAGGGTGAGGTTCTTTAGCGAGAGCAAGCTTGGCAGAGGTTTTGTAAGGACGAAGACGATCCTTGGTAGGAGGATAGAGTTTTGCCATCCACCAAGGCTAGAGAAGCTAGTTAGACAAACTGTTGACGAGCTAAAGCAGGGTAAGGAACCCTATAGAGAGTTCTGGACAAAACTTGGAGACTCCATAATAAGGGTCCTTATAGTCCCTGTGAGGGGAGCTAATGGAGAGTACTTGGGCACAGTAGAGATTGTTGAAGATATGACTGAGATACTTAACAAACCTGAGGAGATTAAGAAGAAGATAATGGTGCTTTGATGAAGAGTGTCTACGAAATTTTATATAGATATGTATTACCAGCAATTAAGAAGAGGCTTGCAGAAGAGCTTCAGCTGCTAGGCTTCACAGAAAGAGATGTTGCAGAGATGCTCTCAGTATCTCAACCTTTGATATCTAGATATAATAGGGGTGAAAGAGGTACCACTATAGATATTAAACAGTTTAAGGACCTAGATCTAAAGATAAAATATTTAGCTAGACAAATAGCTGAGAAAAAACTAGACCCTATACAAATATACAGCGATCTCCATAAACTTGCAGCATACTTCATGGAGAAAAGATATGGATGTAAATTTCATAGAGAACTCGATGGTATAGACCCAGGAAGATGTAATGTATGTCCAACGATATTCAACATCAAATAATAAAAACATATAAATAATGGTCTAAGTAGTTGTTTAAAAGGTGGTACAGATATCCGGAATAAAAGCATTTAAAATTATTGATAATGTTTTTTGGGTTGGTGCAAAAGATTGGAGTAGAAGACTTTTCGATTCTCTAATACCACTTCCAAAAGGGACATCATACAATGCTTATCTAGTTATAGGTTCAGAAAAAATAGCTCTTATAGATACTGTTAACCCAGGGTTTGAAAAAGCTTTAGAGGATAAGATAAGAGATGTTGTGGAGCCTAGAGATATAGATTATGTTATTATGAATCACGCTGAACCAGATCACGCTGGAGCTATACCCTATATCCTTGGTATTGCATCAAAAGCAAAGCTCATCACAACTTCAATAGGTTTAAAAATGGCTGAGATATTCTATGGCGTACCTATTGAGAGGATATTTGTAGTTAAAGATGGTGATAAAATATCTCTTGGTTCCAAGACTTTGAGGTTTATAGAAGCACCGATGCTTCATTGGCCTGAGACAATGTTTACATATCTAGAGGAAGATGGCATCTTATTTACATGTGATTTCTTTGGTGCACATTTAGCGGAAGGGATGTTTGATGATGAAGTAGAGGATATTTTGATTCATGCTCAGAGGTATTGGGCAGAGATAATGATGCCCTTTAGATTTAGCGCTTTAAAAGCACTTGAGAAGATATCGAACCTTGATGTAAGAATTATAGCACCGTCGCATGGACCTATATATAGAAATCCGAAGAAGATTTTGTCCAAATACTTTGAATGGGCACAAGGAATAGCAAAAGAGAAAGTAACAATAATCTATACAAGTATGTGGGGATACACAGAAAAAGTAGTTAAATTAATAGAGAGCGAATTGATTAAACAAGGAATCCATACAGTAGTCTATAACTTAGCTTATGTAGATATAGGTGATATAGCTAAGGATCTTGCAGATTCTAAAGCATTAATAATTGCCACACCTACAGTGATAGGGTTTGCACATCCATTAACAATGCTAGCCATGTACATAGCAAAGCTATTGAAACCACCAGTAAAATACGTAGGACTTATAACACTTTATGCATGGGGGACAAATGCTGATAAACAGCTAGTCAATGCCTTAAAAGAATTAGGAGTAGAAATAATGGATACAGTTAATATCAATGTAACTCCAACTGATAATGATATAAAAAGAGTTAGAGAATTAACAACTAAAATAGCACAAAAGATAAAGGAATGAAAACATGGAAGATTTAAATCAGTAAGCCATTATTCTAATGAATAATTTTATGTTTTACATTAAAATCTTTTTAACTATTTTAATGAATTGTTCTTCACTTTATTTTTACCCTTATGATATATTCATATGCGGATTTAGCAGCTATAGCACCTTCTGCTGCAGCTGTTATTATTTGTTCAAATCTATATCTACATCTACCTCCTGCAATATCTCCGCAAGCAAATATCCCTGGTAGATTCGTACTCATATCGGGATTTACCGCTATATAGCCATTTTCATCGAGTTCTAAGCCTATTGATTTAAGGAATTTTATTGGCGGCTCAGAGCCTATCTCTATGAAAACTCCATCTACATTGAGAATCTTTTCTTCATTTGTTACCATATTCTTTACTTTTACTTTGGATACCTTCTTATCGCCGAGAATCTCTGTGATTACAGTATTTGTAATTATCTCTATTTTCGGGTTTTTCTTTGCTTTCTCTATATAATGAGGCATAGCTTTAAATGTTTCTCTTCTATGAATTAGATACACTTTTCTAGCTATTGTAGAAAGGTGGAGAGCGCTTGAGAAAGCTGAATCTCCTCCACCAACAACAGCTACAACTTTATCCTTAAAGAACATACCATCGCAAACAGCACAATAAGATACACCTCTACCGATAAATTTGTCTTCACCTGGTACACTAAGCCTCCTCTTCTCAACACCAATAGCTAGGATAATAGCGTATGCACAAAGCTTTCTACCCCCTTCTGTTTCTATACACCACATATCTCCTTCCCTCTTAACTTTTATTACAGCTTCGCCAACGATCATAGGAACTCCATGCTTCTTAACATGAGTAGTAAAGAGTTCAGCAAGCTTAGCCCCTGGGACATCAGCTATCCCAGGGTAATCATCAACTAGAGGTGCTATAGCCATTTTACCGCCAATATCTTTACTAACAATAACAGTATCAATATTAAATCTAGCTAAATAGAGTGCAGCTGTTAAACCAGCAGGTCCAGCACCAACAACAATACAATCATATTTATTCTTAATCTTCTCAAACACAAGCTTAAATCTACTCATACTAGATCTACACAATTCACCACATTGAATAATATAGCGTTATATAAATTTTCACTACATGACATAAAACTCTTTTTAACATCCTTTACTCAGCAACTTAATGCTTATAACAATAACATTGTTATAGAAACATTTGGTGTCCGATAAAATGGATCTTCAAAGTGTGTCGCTAGCAATAATATTTTCAAGTTTTTTGGTAACATTTCGTGAAGCTTTTGAAGCAATACTACTAATGGTTATACTGATATCATATTTGAAGAAAACAGATGAAGTATTCTTAATAAAACCTGCTTACATGGGGGGCTCGCTGGGTGCTGTAATCAGCGTTACTGCTGGGGTCACTCTATACTTGCTGTATATATCAATAGATTTGGACTTAGCTGAAGCAATTGCGTCATTCATTGCTGTTCCAGTTATTACTAGCGTTGTTTACTGGATGGCTACTAAAGGTAGGGAGGTGATATATAAAGGTGTTACTAAAGCTATTGCTGGAGGTGTTGTAGGAGTTGTATTTACCGCATTTGTGTTCGTATTTAGAGAAGGTCTTGAAACAGTTTTGTTAACGCAGCCTTATGCACTTCGTGATATTGTAAGCACCTTCATAGGCATCCTACTTGGCTTAATAATTGCTTTAGCTATTGGCTACCTATTTTATCGTGGTGCTTTAAAACTAAGTTTACGAATATTTTTCGTTATAACATCTATTCTTTTAGTTTTAATAGCTGGCGGTATATTGGGTTACGGTGTACATGAATTCATAGAGTATCTGGAAAAGAATAGTTATGAGCTTGGTATTTGGAGAGAATATGCATATAAGTTACCAATAGACAGAAGTAATGTTCTATATGACAAGAACATTGTAGGAGCTATATTAGCTTTAATGTTTGGATATGCTACAAAAATGGAGTTACTTAGATTCGTTGCTCAAATATCATACCAGATACTTGGCGTAATCATTTTGTTAAAAATATATTCTAAACCTAAGAGATAAAAGAAAGGTTATCGTTTTTCATAGATATAAATATTGCAGCATCGTCTAGATTTTTAATACTAAGACAAAATTCTCCAAGGAACTTCTTAAATAAATATACGTAGTGGTTAGTGTTAGTGCTGATCATGAGATGTTGTTGCTAGGTCTTTAGCTATTATATCAGCTACTTTTCTACCTGATAACAGCATTGAGCTAAATATAGGTCCCATTCTTGGAAGTCCGTAGAGTGCTGCTACAGCCATTCCAGCTATGTACAGTCCTGGTAAGACTTTTCCAGTGTATTCAACAACAACGTTTTCTGATAGTTCTGAATATGCAGATTTCTCTCCTGCTAACATAATTTTTGATTCAGGTAGTTTCCTAGCTATAATCTGTAATACCTCTGCATCGTGACCTGTAGCATCGACTATCGCTCTACTTAATACGAAGAGCGGATCTACGTGAAGCCCAGACATTATTACTGCGCTCCACTGTATAACTACACCTTCTATTCTAAGCGGAGCATCTCTATATATAACATCTTCAATATGGATTCCGGTGATAATCTTAGCCCCAGAATCTATAGCACCTACAGCTAGTTTTGCCATAAGCTCTGAAGCATCAACAATATAGAGATCCTCTTCATCATCGTGAGAATACCTAATGTTGAAATCCTTCAGTATAGGTATAACATTCTTGTCAACAACTATTTTGTGTAAAAGCATACCACCTCCACCAATACCACCACCAAAACTAAGCCTCCTCTCAAAAACAACAACCTTAAACCCTTTATCAGCCAAGTACTTAGCAGCAGTCATACCAGCGGGACCAGCACCAACAATAACAACATCTACTCTAGACATTTCTAACCAATCTTTAGCAGTATACCTCCAAATAGCCCTAGTTATCCTTTCTTCAAGAGTCTTCATAATAGATCCAAAGATTACAAAGTAGATTGTGTTTGGATATATAAATTTTCGGGATTTGAAGAAATTATATCAATCAAAATTCTACGCAAAAATTTATAATCTGTTATAAAATATAGTAAGCATAGTGTTTAACATGCCTTTAGAAGTTAGAAACGTTATTACGAATGCTGTATATAGATGTGAAGTATGTGGAAAACTAACATCTACAACCAATAATATATAAAACATGCTGTATGAATAAACCAGTTATTCTATGCAGTCGTGAATGTCTAAACAAATGGTTATCTGAGTGGGTAAAGAATCAAGATCAAATAATTAATAGAAGTCAAAACATTGGTAGAAGACCTTTAAGAAAACTTCATCCCTAAAACTCACAACTTTAAACATATATAGCAAACAAACACCTTATATGAAAATCAGTTTATTATTATACCTTGAATAATGATACATCTTATGAAAAACAATTTGAGCAAATCATTCATAATTCTAAGTAATACAAGAAGAATTACAAAAGCAACTTACAACATATGTTTCTACTAAAGGATATAACATAATATAAAACCATCTTATAAATCTCTACAAATAAACTTTCTTGAATTATCTTTTAATGATGTGCAGATATATACATTAATTAATATTGCAATAATTAGTAATACTATTTAAGAAAAGGGCTAAGCAAAGAATTTTATTTTAACTATTTTGTATTCTTATGTTTTAAGGTTTAGATCAAGATTTGAAGGCTCTTTAAACATATATTAGTATTGCGTCCTTTGCATCTTGAGCTAAAAATTCAACTAATCCACGTATTCCATCCATATTGCTAGTTAAATCGTTTATAGTTAAATTGTGAAAGGCCATAGTTGCTGGACATACGTATATTTTACCTCCTTCATTATGAAAGATTTCAAGTTGTTCTGATATTTTTGGTAATTTTTCATCCAATCATCATCTTCATATCCTTTCCTTAATCTTAAAACTCCTTTATAGGTAAAGAATATGGATACCTCAAATCCTAGTGATAGATATGATGTTGCAAGAGCTAAAGCAAATGAAACACATTCGTAGGAGTCAGTATTGATAATTAGAGCAACTTTCTTTGTCTTTAAATCAGTATTCATCATTATGCTAAGACCTTTGCTTTTAATCCTCGTTCTTTTCTTGCAGCATCTTTTATTCTTTCAGCCCATTCTAATAACGGAATATTCTCTCTTTCAACTCTCTCAAGATCTTCTACTAACTTCTTTAGCTCTTCTTGAGTTAATTTATCCGCAAAGAGAGTAATACCATCACATTCAATAGGATGTGATAGAATTTCAAACCGAACTACATCTACAAGCTTTTTAGCTTGTTCATCTGTAATCTCCCCCTTACTTAAGATTTCCACTAATTCTTTTGCTCTTTTAACTATTCGATCATGTACACCAAGTAGATACTCAAGATATTTTCTACCGAAGAATTTTCAAACATAAGATAAAGACTTTCTTCCTCCCATCTAAAATGAGGTCCTACGAACCTATCTAAATCACTTAACATTTTTAGTGCTTTCTGTGAATCTCTCCTACTTATAGCATCTATAAGCTCGAATAGCATATCTCTAACTTTCCTATGATCATCCTTGAACTTAGATATAAGATCCAATTTTAACATATCTATCACCTTGTCATAAATAGCTTTACCTTGAGTAGTATCTCAACAATTTAAGTATATTCAATATAACACTTATATCTATAACAAAGTTATAGTTTCTATAAAAGAAAAGCTAAAATGTTGCTTATAAAGCCCTAAACCATAATTAACTTTCATTCATAATAAAGTATAATTTACAGAGATACCTATGAATTTGCTACCTAAGTAATAAATAGTTAAACCAAAATAATGAAAATTAAAATCTAGTTTGTTTGCATAGTTTGTTCATATACGTATGCTGTATCTTTAGTAAAAGCATATATTGTAAGGGGTTCTTTTAATTTTCCTTGCATTCCAGGGGATCCTGGAGGCATTCCAGGCAATGCTATTCCAAGTATATTTGGTTTCTCTTTCACAAGTTTAGTAATAATACGGAATGGTACATGACCTTCGATAACATATCCTTGAACTATACTTGTATGACAAGAATATAGGTTTGGAGGTATACCTAGCTGTTTCTTTATCTCTGCAAGCTTTTCCTCAGCTACATAAGTAATGTTGACGATTACACCTTTACTTTTAAGATAATCAATGTATGCTAAACAACAACCACAATTCTCTTCAGCATAAACTGTAGCTACTATCTCTACCTCCTCCTTATATTGTCTATAATAGATTACACCACTTAGAATTAAAATCGTTACGAGAATAGCTAAAACTATTTTCATGAAAAACCGTTTATTCATGGTATGACCTAGACAGCGAGCCATATATATCAACTCTTATAAATCTTCTTCTCCTAGACATTTAATTATAGTAAAGTCGTTATATATCCCTGTATACATTTTTTCTAGCATTTTTACATAGTCTATTCTATAAACTTTATTCATCATAATCCTGTTCGCAAATTCGTCTATAACAGATTTCTCGCCTTCAACGTATATATTTACACAATCTTTACCTTGAATATTCTCTACATAACCTTTTAAATTTAAAGTTTTTGCTATTCTCCAAACATATCTTCTAAAACCTACACCTTTAACTTCTCCACATAATGTAATGAGTAGAGCTTTATTCTTAAAAACTGTTTGCTGTGTCATGGTTTCACACTAATTTGAATTGAGATAATATTTTCTGATCAGCAATGTATTCCCTAAGTTTCTTCGGTGCTATAACCTCTGGTTTACCTTTTTCAATAACTTCTCCTATTACTGAAGGTTCTAATCCTCTTGATTTAAGCTCTTTAACTAAGTCATCTACAATGCCATCTGATGCGATTATTATAAATGGACCGTTTGTACCAGCTATAGCATTAGGAATTATATAAAGTTTTGTATCTATCCTAGATATCTCTGGGAATAAGAGTGGTACCTCGAACAACCTTATTTTTGTACCTGTTCTCTCAGCTAATTCCCTGACAACAAATATTCCAGGGCCTGTAACATCTGTTGTTACAGCTATATGTTCTTCTTCTTTAAACTCTTCAGAAATATCTGGGAGATACTTGTATATAGCTATAGCTGCTTCAATATTTGGTTTAGATATTAACTCTACTGCTCTATTTTTAGCTTTCTCAACTTCATCGAATGAGATGCCGTAGCTCTCTAAATCTTTAATTATGCTTTCATCAATTATAGAGGATAGGTAGAGATTTATAGGGGCGAGTTCACCCATAGGTCTTGTTATAATAAGCTTCATCCCAGGCTCAACTCTATCTTCAAACATAGGCGGCTTTCTATCACTGTAACCCATAACTGTTCCCCCCATCAAGAGTCTTCCCCGCTTTGGCAGTACTTCATTAATTATCTCCACATTATATTGTTTAGCAAAAAACTCAGCATTTCTCCATAGTTTTTCTAATAGTTCTCCTGTTGGAGCATTTAATACAGGGATCATCCTTAGTTTTTTATGTACACCTAGGACAAATATATCGTTGAGTGAATTACTTATAGCTCCGCTTATCTGCTTTATATCGCCAGGTTCTTGGGAAGGATCAATTATATGTATAGTATCATTATTTACTGCTACAACTCCTTCTCTACTACTAATATGAGGTATAAAGTCAAATAGTGCAAATTCGTCTTCTGGAAATGGTGTTAATATTGAGTGTCCTTTACCAATAGTTATGGAGTTTTTAGATCGGGATAAAGCTTTATATATTGGTGCTATTTTTTCTAGAAAACCCTCCGGGGAATCTGCATACCTTTGAAATACCTGAATAACTGTTATAGCGTATAAATTTCTACCTTTAGATATAGATTCTAAGTCTTCTAAAGAAACATCTCTATCGCTACCCAAAGAGTATATCCTTCTATACACTTCATCAATATCGCCAGGAATAATTAGAGCATCTTCTCTTGGAGCTATATAAAGATTCAATCCTTTGAGTTCTTCTCTAAGCACTTTTATAGATGGGTAAACAACTCTTAAAAGATCAACCTTAACAGCACAACCAGTAGCCAATGCTAAAGGATTTAAACCAAGATCTTTATAATACTTTATTCTCTCCAAAATGTCTTCAAACAATACTCTCACCTCTTCACAATAGTTATTCTCCACACACCTCTCTCGATATTTTCAACCGAGAGAACTTCATGACCATCTTCTTTAACAGCTCTAGGCACATTCTCACAGGATGGTGGATTGTCCGTTAATACTTCCAGCACCTCACCATTGTTAAGTTTAGCTAACACTTTCTTTGTATAGATTACTGGATATGGACATGTATACCCTCTTACGTCTAATAAATATCTCCCTTCATTAATTTTTACAAATTTCACCATATGCATTCCTCTATAACTTTGTTATTATACTAGTAAACGAACAGTACTTAAAAACTTAACTCTAGGGACACAGATCATCTTATTACTATTTCAAGTTATACTATTAATGCTTAAATCAATAACTATGTTATAGATAATATAATTAAGGGTGAGCGATATGACATCTAAAGAAATGGGTTTTAAGGATTTCATAAGACAGAAATTGGAAAAGATTTTTGGGAGTAAAGGTTGGAACAGTATAATAGCTGGTATATTAATAGGCCTAGTAAATATAATGTCATATATTTGGGTTAAGAAGCCATTTACAGTGTATACAGGGCTCCTAAACTGGGGTCAGCATATATATAGCTTAATTGGGTTAAGTAGTATTGCTGGAGCACCAAAGCTTATACCGTTACTTGAACCTACTAGTGCTGGGGATATCGGTGCAATTATAGGAGCTATGATTGCAGCAACTCTTGCTAATGAATTTGCTGTTAGGAGGGTTAGTAATAAGGTAGAGGTTTTTGAAGCTATAGCTGGAGGCGTTTTAATGGCTTTAGGAGTTGCATTAGCTTTTGGATGTAACTGGGGAGGATTCCTATCAGCTATAACATCATGGAGTTTACATGGATTTGCATTTCTAGTAGGAGCTATTATCGGAGGCTATTTAGGACTTAGGTACGTAGCTTGGAAAGCTGAGAGAATAATAAAAATAGTAAGTAGCAGCAGTGAAGAGTTTACCCAGATCCTTAATGTTAGTAATGCTAGGAAAGGTTTAGGCAAATATATGGCATTGGCGATAGCTATAATCATACTAACACTGTTAATTGCTTACTACGCTAGTATTGGTAGCCCAATGGTAGGAGGGTTGTTCATAGGTATAGCTATCGGTATACTTCTCCAAAGGGCAAGATTTTGTTTTGCAACAGCATTCAGGGATCTATTCAATGGACCTGAAAATGCTAGAGCGCTAGATATACATAAAGGTATAGCTATAGCTATTTTAACAGGCTCTATAGGGGTGTTTGCCTTAAAGTTCATGGGTATGGTTAAAGAGGATATAGGTGTAGCCCCGGTTCACATAATAAATATTCTAGGAGGACTGGTATTCATATTCGGATCAGTTCTAGCTGGTGGTTGCGCATCAGGAGTTTTATGGCGTAGTGGTGAAGGGCATGTCAAAGCGTGGATAGCATTATTGACAACAGTACTAGCATACCCAATATTCTCTCAATTAATAAGACCATATGTAGCTAATAATCCAAAGATATTTATACCGTATTCAATAGGATGGATTCAAGCATTTATCTTCATGATAATATTTGTAGTGCTCTACACACTATTCATACACTATTTAGAATATAAATATAGATATAGATGAATAACAAAACGAATTTTCAGAATACCCTTAATAAATTTTTATTATTATTAAATAGAATAAGTATGAATTTGATTTTGATTATAAAAATAGTATGGATTTTATCTTAAGATGTTCTCAATGTTATCTAAGTTCTTAATCAATTGCTCATGAACCCCAGCCCCCATTTTCTTCTCTATCTCTTCAAATTCTCTTAAAAGCTCTTCATCATCATCTCTAGTTAACACCATTAAAGCCATTTTAAACAATATATTATCCTCCTTGTATATATGGTCTCTAAGCAACGATATGTAACTCAATGCATTATTTTTGAATTTATCTTTAGCTTCGATAGGCTTATTGAAAACTTCTAGAGATTCTCTCATTTCTCTTATATAACCTCTACCTAAATCATGTTCATATAACATAACCCCTATAGGTCCTCCCTCTCTAGGAATACCTCTTTGTTCTAGTAATGGGAATAAAACGTTCTCTTCTTTTCCATGATAACATTTATCAGCAAATATTTGAAAGAATTCCAAAAGCTTATTGAGAACTTCTAAGGGTACATCCTCACCTCTTTCTATTCTTGTTACTGCTAGTTCAAGCAATGATAAAGCTCTTTCAATAATTCTATGTTCACTCATCAAAATCTCTATAGATCTCATAGACATCCCTAGAATTCTTTAATATACTAAAATTAATAAACTTGCCTACAATGAAATATAAAACAATTTATCTTTGTTAAAATCTCAAGATTTCTATTATCCTTTCTAATATATGATATTAGACACCAATAAGTATACTTTATTCTTGTGATGAAAACATCATACTTATTGTGTTTTGCAACTTTGTTGACTCAATATTTCTGTAAACTTTCTCTCAATGAAATTTTTGTCAAGGGATTTTAAGTCAAATTCTAATGAATTTGAAATGAGTTTTTCTATAAATTCGTCATTTAATATTTTATTTTCTATGCTTTCAATATATTTGATGTTAGCTTTTGTTGCAATCTTTGAAGCTCCTATAGGACAAAACTCACCAACTTTTATAGAGTATTCATATGTCCCTATAAACTTTGCATATCTTATTATTTCCTCTTTATCAAAACCTATTAAAGGTCTAAGTATGGGAATTTCTGTAGCTTTATTGATTACAAAGAGATTGTGCAGCGTTTGTGAAGCGACCTGTCCTAAACTTTCTCCTGTTGCAAGAGCTTTTGCACCTATTTTTCTTGCGAATCTACTCGCAATTCTCATCATAGCTCTTCTCAACAAAATCATCATATGATCTTCTTTCACATATAATGCTATTCTCGGTATTAATGGTCTTAAATCTATGACATAGAGCTTTGGTCTATACTTAGAAATCCATTTATCTGCTAAAACTTTCGCTACTCTAATAGCGCCATAAATATGCCTATCTCCACCTAAGTTAAACAATAGCATGTGAACCTCTAATCCTTTTCTCACTAAAAGCCATGTTGTTACGGGTGAATCTATACCACCTGAGAATAGTATTAATACTACGCTCCTTTCATTTATTGGAGATTCGATATTCTGGACAAAAAAGTTTTTAGCCATTACATAAACCTCTTCTATCTATCTGTATTTAAAAATAGCATTTTCTTTTCCTTGATAATACACCACTATTACTTGTTTTGATTATTATTTCATGGTATTTGTATTTTTATATGTGGTCTTATTCTCATACATATTTCGCACATCTCTATAGATTTTCCCTGCATTAATTCATCTGAGAATTCTCTTATTACTTTGTACATTTCAGTATTATTCAATATTTTTTCAAGACCCCTAATTTTCCTTCTTCCTTGTATAACATAGTTAATTAATGGTTGTGGTAATTTAGTTAATTTTGCTACTTGGAATTGAGACAAGCCATATCTTTTCATGAGGTCTAAAGCTATAGCGATTCTCACAGTAGTTGAATAATTCTTTATAAATACTTCGCAAAAAGATTTAGTTATCATTTTACTACACCTCTAAACTATCTACTGTTTTCTCTAAATATATTTCGTAGTAGTTATCTACATTATATACCTCGATTTTGGCTATTTCAAAAACCTCTATTGTTTGTTTCAGCATCTTTACGCAATCTTTTGATGTTGTTAAAACCACAAGTTTTTCGCCTTTCCTTAACTTTGACAAAACTGTTATAGTTTTCACCAAAGGTCCTGGGCATTCCTCGTTTCTAAAGTCTAAACGCTTCATTGTTATCTCCATGCACTTATCTTCCTAAGCCTTTCAACAGCTTTTGGAATAACATCTAAGGTATAATCTATATCCTCTTCTCTGTGGTAGTGAGATAATTTAAATAGTATGCTGCCATGTGCTTCTTCATGTTTTCTACCAATAGCTAATAAAACGTGGCTAGGCTCTAAAACTCTGCTACTACAAGCACTTCCACTTGAAACATAAATTCCATGAAGACTTAGCTCTACTGTGAGAGCCTCTCCTTCAACTCGAAGGAAACTCATATTAGCATTATTATCAACTCTCATACCCCCTACTGGTCCGTTTACAAGTACTTCTGGTACTCTATCCAAAATACCTTTCATAAGTTTATCTCTGAGGTTCTTCACATAGTTAACTCTATAATTGAAATTACTAAACATTATTTCAACAGCTTTCTTAAACCCTGCTATAAGTGGTACATTTTCAACGCCTGGCCAAAGCTTCTCAACGCTTAGTTGTCCTTTCAATGGTGATTCTAATTCTACACCTTCTTTAACATATAGAGCTCCTACTCCTCTAGGTCCGTGAACTTTATGCCCACTTATCGTTAACATGTCAATATTAAGTTTCTCTACATCGATAGGAATCCATGAATAAGCATCAGCAGCATCTGTGTGGAACACAGCATTGGGGTTAGCAGATTTCACAATATCAATAAGATCTTTTATTTTCTGAATAGTTCCTATCTCGTGATTAACTGTTTGGATACTAACCAATATAGTATCTTTATCTATGTAGTACTTTAGCATCTCTGGATCTACAAAACCCTCTCTATCTACAGGAACAAGAACTACTTTAAAACCAAAAAGTTCAGATGCAAATCTCGCTGGAAAAATTACACTTAGGTGTTCTATAGCTGATACAACTACTTTTTTTCCTTTACCTTTATCTCTATTCTTGAGTAGAAAACCAAGTATTGCCAGGTTATTTGCTTCTGTACCGCTATGCGTAAACACAATATTTTCCGGGTTACGAATACCAAGAGTTTTTGCTATAAGCTCTTTAGTTTCATAAACGATTTCTAGCGACTCCCAACCAATTCTATGGGTTATCGAGGGATGTCCAAATCCTTTTTTATTGAAATAAGGCATCATTGCCTCTACAACTTCATCAGGAATGAAACCACTATTCTCTAGATCAAAATAGATCTCCTTTTGAGGTGTTCCATGAGACTCTAGTAGTTCTTTAACTTTCCTAGACATAGCTAACCCCTTTTCCTAGCTATCATTAGTATAATTCCTTCACTGATTTTCTCAACTTTCTCTGCAAAGTAATTGTATTTAGATAGAAATAGTTTCAATGCATTTTCAGGTATATCCTCTTCTCTAAAAATTATCTTAATTTCATCAAAACCTTCAGATGCTACTGAAGGTAGTAAATTACTAATTTTTATAATTGGATGAGAAGTACAACCAGCAGAAATATATCTAAGATCTAATTCCTTAACCTTCATCTAACCTCACCTAGAGCTTTCATAGATTTATAGTACCTCTCCATCATCTCCTCTTCTTCAAACACTTGTTTCTCCTCAATTGTTAAATCTTTTGGTAGCCACTCAGGATGCTTCCCAATTTTCTTATAATAAGCCCTTACACCCCTCTTCAAAGCTCCTACAGCTAAAATACTACAGTGATATTTTATCGGTGGTAACCCCCCAAGTTCATCTGATAGCATTTTCCACGAAATTCGCCATGCATCTTCAACTCTTTTACCTTTTATCATCTCAGTTAATATACTCGCAGCAGCAATATTAGCTGCACATCCATAGCTTTCAAAAGTAGCTCTCTCTACAATATCTTGACCATCAATATTTACAATCTTTAGGTAAAGCCTAATCATGTCTCCACAAGCTGGACTACCGGCGCTTTCAACAATAGTAGCATCTTCTAATGGACCAAGGTTCTTAGGATTACGAAATATTTCAAGTACCTTAGGACTATAGGGCAATGGTATTCTAGTACTCATTTTATTCACCGATAACACTGTTATACTTCGTAAAGTTATAAATATTTCTTACATGAAAATATAGTGTTTTGGTAAAGATTAAGAATTTCTACTTGAAATATCCGTGTCTTTATATCGAAGTACTTAGATATTATGAGAGATAATGTTGAGAAAGCCCCTCCAATAATTCCTAAAACCTATCCGAAAATTTTCGGGATAAATTTTATTTTAAATATTATCAATAGTAAGTTTTGTGGTAAAATGAAGTTCGTTCAATGGCCTTTAAAAATACTGTTAGTACATCCTCAAGCACCTTTCTTAGCAGAAAATAGGATAGTTATTGTAGCAGATTGCGTTGTTTTAATGAGACCAGAAATAGCTAAGCTATATGATGAGGGTGTTCCTATCTTGATAGGATGTCCATTACTTGAAGACCCGGATGCTACGATAAATAAGTTGAAGCTTATATTAGGTACAGATAATGTGAAAGATGTGGATGTTATTACTATGGAAGTTCCATGCTGTCAAGCTCTTCATATGATGGTTAAGCAAATAGCTTCAGAGAATAATCTTAAACATAGGTTTACCCATAAGATTGTTAGGATATTTACAAAAGAAGTTGAGGAATGGAGACATGGCCAAGTTGATGAATCTATGATAGAACTTGAAAGAATTGCTCACAAAGGCTTGAACGATGAAGAAGTGTAGGCTTATAGTATCAGTAGATCTAAGTAGATGTGTTGGCTGTGGTAGATGTGTAAAAGCTTGTTTAACAGGTGCACTAGCATTAGTTAATGGAAAAGCGAAACTAGTAGACGAAAAGAGATGTGATGGATTTGGATCATGTATAGCTGCATGTCCTCATAATGCAATATCTTTAACACTTAGAGAAGCTGAGGAATTTGACTGGAGTATATTGTTAAATGTAAAGCTAAGTGATTGGATAGAGAAATTTAGACTGACATCGAGAAAAATAACGGGCTATACACTAAGCTTTGACTAGATGACAAGTTTCTATATTTTGCTTCCCTAATATTTTCGGGGAAAATTTTTTATATTCTAAAACCGTTGACATATCCTGGCGCTCACTATGTTTAAATACTGCCCTGGGGCTAGGTCTATTGTTAATCCAAGAATAATAATAACAAAGTGCCCTCATTGTGGTGGTGAGATTGAGTTCTTTGAGTATGAAACAGAGATTACGTGTTGGCATTGTGGAAGAACTGTTAGAAGAAATCCTTCTGAATCATGTATATTCTGGTGTAATGCAGCTATTGATTGTATTAAAAATCTTAAAGAATTAAAGGTTATATCTGAAGATGTTGCAGATAATCTCATAAATCTTGTGAAGAAGTATAGAGAATCAAAATCTTAATATTAAATAGAGTTACTCGATCTATAACGATAAGATAAGAATTTACTGAGCAGTGCCTACAGTATATCGGTTAACTATGGCTTTATACAAAGTCTGTATAAAAATTAAAACAGATTGTGAAATCATTAAGTTTGCATCAAGAGAACAAGTAATTGAGATACTAGACGTCAGATTTATTAATGAAGATAATGTAAGACATCTTATTAAAATACCTGTAAACCTTATAAGAAGTGAGCTTGTTTCACATCCATTTAATAAATTCAATGTTATTAAGATAGATAAAGATGAGAAATTCTGTATAATTGATGTATGGAAATCTCCTTGTTCTATATGTAGAATATTGAGAGATGAGAACGTGTATATGATCAAAGCGAGAGCGAGCAAACCTGCTATTGTTAGCTACATCTTTACATGTGATGAATATACATTGAAAAGAATTAGAGATATTTTCGAGGCAAATAAATTTGAACACTCTATAGAAATACTTAACGAAAACAACGCAGTATTGACGCCTAGACAAGAATACATCTTGTCACTAGTATTCGACTTGGGGTATTTCGATTATCCACACAGAATAACTCTAGAAGAATTAGCAAAAATACTTGATATGTCGCCTTCTGCGCTAAGTGAAACCCTTAGAAGAGCTATAAAGAGATTGATAATAAATTATTTAACTCAATCAAAAGACTAATCATTGAAACGAAATTAACTATTATAAAGCTGCAGATTTTAAACCACTAGTAGTTAAAAAGGACAATTTAAAACAGATTTTGATGAGTTTAATCTTCTCTACTCTAAATAATGAAATTCCATGCTACGAATAAAATATATTCATGAAATCAATAGCTAATTCATCATAAATACAGAGATAGTTACAAGATTATCCCGAAATAGGTTTAGACTTTTCATGATACCAAATACCTTACAACTAAAATACCTCTTACCATGCTTAGTATACTTTGGTGTTATAATGAGTAAAGAGGAAAAGAAAGAAAATTCCATGAAACAGAAGAAGAGCTCTGGATGTAGAAGAAGGCCAAAGTAGTTAAGTTGACGATTTATTTGTTTGAATTGATTTTATTTTTAACATTAAACCAAGAGATATGTAATTCCTTTTAATAGTCAAGTTTTTCTGTGTAGCTTTGTATAAGCATTTTCAGTTATGTATCACCTCGTAAAACTCTTGTACTCAGTTCAAGAAATTTATATGTAGATATAAACTTAGGATATAATTTGAATGACGAGGTGAAAGCTCTTAGAGAATAATTTAAAAGGTTTTACTTTATGGGATTGGTAGGAGTTAAGATAACTGTTAGAAATACTGAAACAGCTATTAGTAAAGAAGTTGAACTTCTTGTTGACACAGATTCTATATTTACTTGGGTTAGTAAGGAAGTTCTTGAAGAGATAGATATCAAATCTAAGGCTAGATTATTTGAAACTGTTGATGGTGGAGTTGTTGGGAGAGTTATTGGTATAGCTACTATAAGCTACAAAAGGTTTGAAGATTATGTAGAGATTGTCTTTGCCGAGAAAGGTGATACTGAGGTTCTTGGTGTTGTAGCTCTTGAGACTCTTGGTCTTGAAGTTGATCCTATTAAACGTGAACTTAGACATGTTAATTATTTAGCTATATAGATTGTTGTGATGAGCTATGCCTATAGATATAGATGTTATTGAATCAAGGATAAGAGATGTTGTAGAGGTTATTAACGAGCTTAAGAGACTTACATCTAAGAGTTTTACTGAGATGAGTATTGATGAGATTAACTCCATGAAGTACAATGTAATAGTTCTTGTAGAAGCCTTGGCATCTATATGTTTACATATAGCTGTTGATCATTTTGGTTTAAGACCAAAATCTTATACTGAATGCTTTAGAGAGGTTTCTCGAAGACTTGGTGTAGAGTGTTACAGAGATCTAGAGGCTTTAGCAAGACTTAGAAATCTACTTGTTCACAGATACTGGGTTGTAAGAGATGATATTGTGTACAACAATGTTAAAACAGATTTTAGATGTGTTAATGAATTCATTGAGAAAATAAAGAAGTTGGTGAAGATATGAGTATAGAGTATTACGAGGTTGATGATGTAGATAGAGTTGTTAAGATTGTTAAAGAGGTTTTAGAGAGATTCGAGTTTATCGAGATAGCTGTTCTATTCGGTTCTATTCTTAGAAGAAACTTTATTAGAGATATCGACGTAGGTCTAGTTGTTGATAGAGAGATAAGTTTTAAAGAATTCAATGAAGTTGCTTCAACTCTAGAACAAACGTTAAATATCCCAGTAGACCTTGTAATACTCAACGATGCACCACCACTCATAAGATTTAAAGCTCTTGTTGAAGGTATCAAGATTATTGTTAGAGATAGAAAGAAATTGTTTTACATAATTTCAGTAAGTTTTATGGAGCTTAAAGATATGAAGGAGAAACTAAGAATACTAGGAATAGAAGAGCCTCATACATAGGGATAACTTGTAGAGGGGTTTCCCCGAGACAATAATTTGTGAATAGCTGTAAATATTTTTTAAATACTTAGCAAGCGGTAAGTACTAGGCAATGGTTTAAACATGTGTTGAGAGTCTAAGGAGAGCTAAAGATTTGTCCGGTATTCTTGGTTGTGTAGAGCTGTTTCTTTTCTTAGTCTAGCTCTCATCATTATTTCTTCGTGTAGATTTCTTCCTGTTGTATCTATAGCTACTATCAGTGGTCCGAAGTTCTCTACTTCTAGAATCCATATAGCTTCTGGTATCCCGAGGTCGAGCCAGTGGGCATCTACAACACGTTTAATTGTTTGTGCTGCTAGAACTCCTACACCACCCGTGAACGTAACGTATACTGCACCGAATTTTCTGCATGCTTCTGCTGTTCTAGGTCCCATGCCTCCTTTCCCTATAACCATTCTAACCCCTAGCTTCTCAATAACTTCGTATTCGTATACCTCCATCCTGGTACTCGTTGTTGGCCCTGCTGAGATTACATTCCATTCACTACCTTTCTTAATGACCACAGGTCCGCAGTGATATATAGCTGAATCCCTGGGGTTGAATGGTAGAGGTTTTCCTTCTCTTAGGTACTGGACAATTCTTTTATGTGCTTGATCTCTAGCTGTGTATAGA
Organism: Ignisphaera sp.; assembly: GCA_028275825.1. Classification (GTDB taxonomy): domain Archaea; phylum Thermoproteota; class Thermoprotei_A; order Sulfolobales; family Ignisphaeraceae; genus Ignisphaera. The sequence continues at coordinate 37,088 of JAPWTX010000011.1, forward strand.
GTTCCGGAGATGTATACTATATCCCCTACCCTAAGCTTCTCCACATCTTCTCTAGATAGAGGTGTTCTAAGCTTATATACCTCCATATGCTTCCCTCACTGCTCAACAATATAACTTCCATTGGGTTTAACTATAGCTTTAGCTCTTCTAGCTGCCCAGCATTGGAAAGCTATAGCTATTGCATATGTAGCTGGATGTCTATACGCATACTCTATATGTACATCTAGTGCATAGATCTTCCCACCCATACCCATAACACCTATACCCAGGGAATTGATGGTTCTCAGCAACTCTACCTCTAGATCAGCAACCATAGGCTCTGGATGTCTAGAACCTATCCTCCTAATCGTAGCAGCTTTCTTCGCTAAATACATAGCTTGATCAGCAAGACCAGCAATACCCACCCCAATTATAACAGGTGGACACGGTTTTGCACCTGCATCTATAACAGCATCTAGAACAACTTCCTTAATCTTCTCAAACCCTTCCCCTGGAGAAACCATCCTAAGGGTAGATACATACTCAGAGCCACCACCTTTAGGAACAACAGTTACCTCTAGAACATCACTACTAGGATCCACACTATCCCACGCGATTACAGGTATATACCTACCAGTATTATCCCCTGGATTAAACCCTGTAAAAGGATTAACAGTATTCGGTCTCAAAGGTATAACCTTTGTAGCAATCTTCGTAGCCTCAACCAATAACCCCTCTACCAGATCTATCCATGGAAATCTAGCCCCAAGCTTAACATAGAAAATAAGCAGACCTGTATCCTGACATACAGGAACCCCTAGCTTCTCAGCCAACTCTATATTCTTCAGAATAGCATCGAGATGAACCTTAGCTATAGGGTTATCCTCTTCACCATAAACTTTCTTAAGAGCCTCCTTAACATCAGGCGGTAAATAGATTACAGCCTTCTTGACAGCCTCTACAACAGCTCCAACAATAACATCCTTCATATCCAACACCCATATCAATGTCTACAATCTAAACAAAATAACTATATATTAAGCTTCTTCAGCAGATCTCCAATTTTAACACATAATCGCTAATAAATCAAAACTCTTACCATAGATATGAAGAACACAGCAACAATTAACAGTATCCATGATTCTAAGTAGTTCTATATATGAATCTGTATAGAGAGAAGATAACGATGCCTTTTGCAGCTGTTTCTAGTTTCACACAGGTTTATAAGGTTTGACACTATTAAACATCTTGATGAGATTCCCTGTGAGGGGCGAAGAGCCTGCAAGGGCTCTCCCCAAGGGCAGCAACCCAAGGTGTGGGGTCTCCGGGGTGGCTCTGAACGCCCCTAAGGCGGATGCAGATCCAAGGAGCGGTGCGGGGGAATGGAGATGAGGCTATGACCATAAAGCAATATGAATCTATATAAGAGCTGAACCCCAGAAGCAACTGGTACCGCTCCAACAAGCTCTCTATACCTCGGCAAAGCACTATTAACAACTATCACATTACCGATGGCCTTGGCTATGTAATTCCTACATTCATCCCCAAACACAGCATTCTCAACAAAACCTTCCAAACGACGCAGGGCGTCAGATATGTCTACCTCGATATCCCTCTCTATAATTGGTACTATTGTGAGTAGGGGGCGGGATTCTCGAAGCCTACACTTAACCCTAACACTAGGTGATGCTAGCCTGAATATCTCTGAGGCATTTAATAGTAGCTCAAGAGCCGCTATATTTGCTCCAATGGGTTTAGAGGTGAAAACCTCCTTAGTAAGATCGATAATGTCTGATAAGGCTTTGGAAAGCTCGAGGATTAGAGACTGAGGTAGCTCTATGTATTCACCTTTACCTCTCTCTACAAACTTTCCTCTGCTTTCTGCTTCAGGCTCCTTCATAGACTCAGCAATATCATTGAATTCTTTGGTTATGTCGATCTCTAGACTTGTCACGCCTTTTACTGTATCAATGCTTAGTTGCAGATCCTTAGCTATGGTTTCGAGTATTTCTTTCATTACATTGAATCCTCCACCTTTTCCAGAGACGCTAATCTCGTAAGTTATGCTCATGTCTTTAGCCAAGTTCTTAAACCTATCTAGCAATATCTTCACATACTTTGATTCGGTGTCCAGGGTTCTGCTCTCTGCATTACTAAGTCTTAGTTTGAGCCCTATAACTATTGGGAGATCCTCATCATGACTCCACACAACCTTGTCGTAACCCCACCACCTGTGGAAGAGATTTGGATTTAATCCACGAACCCATTCAAGTATTTGCGTGAGTAGCTCAAAAATTCTACAAGAGCTGTTTTCCAGACCCGTTCATGCCTACAACAATCAGTAGCTTTGTTGGTGCTGAGAGCTCAAAGTCTTTAAGTGACTTGAAATTCCTTATCCAAATCCTCTCAAGCTCCGCTAACTTACCAAGCTCTCTTAAGCTCATTGCTAAGTACCTACTCTCTGCATTCAGTACAGTAATTTGCTTGTCTAGGATATTAACTGTATGTACCTCACAGCTTTAGATCGCTAGGAGTGAGTAAGCGTTTAGGGCTTGGCGTGGTTATTGTGAGAACGTTGCTTTGCTGATTTCTTTCAATGTTCGTGAATGTTCATTGTATCTATATTAAACGTTTGTTTAAAGCTTAAAAGGTTCCACCTCTAGTGTAGATACCTAGGCTCTGAAATACTTTTGTTTGTGATGATTTTTGTTGAGTCTTGTTGATGAGGTTCGTAGGTTGAAGAGGGAACGTGGAGCTGTAATCCTTGCGCACAACTATCAGCTTCCAGAGGTTCAGGATGTAGCTGATTTTGTTGGTGATAGCCTCGAGCTCTCTATTAAGGCTGCTGAGGTTGGTGCTAAGCTAATTGTTTTCTGCGGAGTTGATTTCATGGCTGAGCAGGCTGCTGTGATAAACGATTTTGCAACTGTTCTTCACCCTGATCCAGATGCTAGGTGCCCTATGGCTGCAATGATAAGCGTTGATGATATTCGTAGAGCTAGGAAGCTATTCCCAAGAGTACCAGTTGTTATCTATGTTAATAGCCCCGCTGTTGTTAAGGCTGAGGCTGACTATGTTGTTACAAGCGCTAATGCTGTAGATGTTGTTAAGGCTGTAGAGAGCGACATTATTATCTTTGGTCCTGATAGGCACTTAGCTGAGTACGTTGCTGAGAAGACAGGCAAGATCGTTATCCCAATACCGCCAAACGGTCACTGCCCAGTTCATGTAAGGTTTAGAGCTGATGAGGTAAGGATCCTAAAGTCTCTATATAGAGACGCTGTATTCATTGCTCATCCTGAGTGCCCTGCAGAGGTAAGGTCATTAGCAAGCTTTGTTGGTAGCACAAGTCAGATGATCAAGTTTGTTAAGAGCTGTGATAGCTGTAGGCAGGTGATTGTAGGTACAGAGGTTGGTATAATACATAGGCTTGCTAGGGAGAACCCAAACAAGGTGTTCATACCGGCATCAACAAGCGCTATCTGCACAAATATGAAGAGGATAACTCTTGAGAAGGTGTACAGAAGCCTTAGGGATGGTGTCTACAGGGTTGAGGTGCCTAGGGAGGTGGCTGAGAAGGTGAAGAGAGCTATAGAGAACACGTTTAGAGTTCTCGGAAGGGAGCCTCCATGGTCGAGGAGATAATCTTTAGGAAGTTCCTAGAGTTTCTAGAGGAGGACATACCTTTCTGGGACGCAACAACAGAGGCTGTGATACCTAGAAACATTGCTGTAAGGGCTCAGGTAATAGCTAAGCAGAGTGGTGTTGTTGTTTGTGTAGAGGATGTTGCTCACTTTCTTAAGAGGCTTGGTCTAGGGGTTAAGGAGCTTGTTAGAGATGGGGACATAGTTGATAGGGGTACACCAGTGCTTGAGATAGTTGGTGATGCTAGGACTATGCTAGCTGTTGAGAGAACAATTATCAATATATTGATGCATTGTAGTGGTGTTGCTACAGAGGTTAGGAAACTTGTTGATATTGTTAGAAGGGTTAACCCAAGGGTTAGGGTAGCAGCAACAAGAAAGACACTACCTGGGCTTAGATACTTTGAGAAGAAGGCTGTTGCTATAGGTGGTGGAGATACTCATAGGCTATCACTATCGGATGCTATCCTTATTAAGGATAATCATCTAAGGATTGTTGGGAGTGTTGAGGAGGCTGTGAAGCTTACTAAGGCGAAGGCAAGCTTTGCTCATAAGGTAGAGGTCGAGGTATCAACAGTTGAAGGTGCCCTCAGAGCGGCTGAGGCTGGTGCAGACATAATAATGCTTGATAACATGTCTCCTCAGGAGGTTGCCAAGGTTGTTGAGGAGCTTAGGAAGAGAGGCTTAAGGGATAGGGTAGTTATAGAGGTTTCTGGAGGCATAACAGCTGAGAACATAGCTGAGTACGCAAAGCTCGATATAGATGTCATTAGCTGTGGATACATAACACTATCTGCTAGAGCTCTTGACATGAGTCTCGAGGTTGTTGAGGTGATTAGGAGGTGAGGGTAGCTATAATAGGTTGTGGAGCTATAGGCTCTGTCCTTGTAGAGGCTATATGTAGAGAATCTATAAAGGCTGGGCTAGTAGCGCTAATGGATATCTACTCAGAGAAGTGCGAGAACCTTGCAAAGAGCTTCTGCAGGGAATCCCTCAACATCGCTATATGTAGGGATCTAGAATGCTTACTGAATGTGAAGCCTCAGCTAGTTGTTGAAGCAGCTTCTCAGCAAGCTGTAAAGGAATATGTTTCTAGAGTCCTTAGTCATGGGATAAGCGTTGTTGTGCTAAGCGTTGGTGCACTACTTGATGAGGATATTCTCAAAGCTGTTAAGGGGGCTTCTAGAGCTGGTAAAGCAAGGGTCTACATACCTTCGGGAGCTATAGCATGTCTAGACGCTGTAAAGGCTCTTGCTAATGCGGGGATTAATAGAGTTGTGCTAAGGACTTACAAGAATATCAGGGCTTTTGATTCAGAGACCTTGAGGAAGCTAGGCTTTGGCGAGGTGAGGGAGAGGATAAAGATATTTGAGGGCAGAGGAGATGTAGCAGCTAAGCTATTCCCGGCGAATGTAAATGTTGTTGCAACGCTAGCTTTAGCAGCTGGGCAGATACCATGGGTAGAGGTGTACGCTGATCCCAAGCTAGAGAAGAACATCCATGAGATAGTTGTTGAAGGAAAGGCATCAACAATCAGCATTAGAGTTGAGAATGTTCCGCACCCAAGAAACCCAAGAACAAGCTACTTAGCAGCACTCTCAGCTGTGCAGTTGCTTAAGGAGCTTGTGGAAGAGGAGAGCATTACTGTAGGTACTTAGTGCACATCTAGAAGGAAAGTCTTTCTCAAGGACATTCTGCTAGGCACCTCTATACCAAGAGCATCAACTACTTTATCAACAACCTTCATACTTAAATCAGGACTATAGCTGTACTCTTTAAGTGCGTTCTTAAGCACTGATACATCTACCCTTACTATTGCTGAGTACCAGTCTAGGTATCTCTCCCTATCCCTAACAAACCTATCTATAGCCGTAGTGGGGTCTGCATCAGCTGTAATCACTTGTGATTAGCTGTAAATACTTGGGCTAATCACCTTCTATGACTACTAACACCTTAACCCTCTTCCCATGGAACTTCCTGAGCCTCTCCTGATAATCCTTAGGTGGGTAGAGCAATTCTGTTTCCAGAGTATTTCGATACTGATGCTTCAAAAATGTAGACAATGCTCATGAAACCACCAAAGATATAAGAACTAGAAAAATTTATAAACATTGCTAGCAAAACCTAGTTGTTGCTGATAGCCTATGAGCCTCTCTATGAGGGGTTGGTGAAAGTGTTGAGTTGCTAGATCAATTCATCTACAGCTAATTAAAACTAATTAAAACCTATGCAGATCCCGCTACGGCTTGTCTATTTCCTGTGCTTTTTCCCATATACTGCTAAGCTCATCTTTGATGTAGGGTTCTTCAAATTTCTCGATAGAGCCGTTCTTTCTATGTAGTATTGTGTAGTGTCCTGAGAACTCTGCTACTTTCCCTATTATGCTTGCTCTTATTCCTTGTTTTTCCAGCGTTTTTAATGCTTTTTCAACACTATGCCTAGGTATTGTTGCTATGAGAACTCCTGAGCTTATTAGCTTTAGGGGGTCTATGGCAAGTGCTTTGCATATTGTTGCTGTTTCTTCTGCTATGGGTATTCTATCTTCCCATATCTCAATGGTTTTATTGGATGCATACGCTATTTCCACAACCCCTCCTATGAGCCCACCCTCTGTAGGGTCATGCATTGCTGTTGCCAGCCCTGCTTCAGCTAGTGCTAGAGCTTCCCTCAAAACGCTCACCATCTTCAGAAACCCCCTACCCCTCTCAATAACATCAACTGGAACACCATGCTTTAGAAGCACATCCTTGAAGTCTGTAGCCAGTATCGCTGTGCCCTCTACACCTACAGTCTTAGTCATTATAACCAGGTCGTCAGCTAAAGCCCCAGAACTCGTAACATACCTACCCCTCTCACCCAAGCCAATGGCAGTCACTGATATTAATGGTCTTGCGAGTCCAGGGGTAAACTCTGAATGGCCCCCAACAACCATTGCACCAATCTCCTTAGCAGCCTCATCTATCTGCCTCGTTATCAAATCAACAACATCTTCACCAGCATTTTCATGCAGAAATAAAACTGGCAACAACCACCTTGGCCTAACCCCTCTAACAGCTATATCATTTGATGCTATATGAACAGCAAGCCAACCCAAATGCTCTACAGCCCCTGTTATCGGATCTGAGTGAACTACTATAACCCTATCCCCACCAACATCTATTATAGCTGCATCCTCACCCACACCAGGCCCAACAACAACACTAGAATCTCTAACACCAACTCTGCCAAACACATACCTCTTCAACACATCAGGATGAAGCTTTCCCCCCAAACAAACCACCAAAAACTCATTACAAAAACTATTAAGCATAAAACTGCATTAAGAACATAACGCTACAAAAATTGATAGCAAACCTCATCATTCATCCCCTCAACCCAACCTAAGCACATCATCAGCAACACCCTTAACCACAAAAACCACTAATATATACTACATGGGGCCGCGGGGATTTGAACCCCGGACCACGGGGGCCCAAGCCCCGCATTCTACCAAGCTAAACTACGGCCCCAAAACCACTAGTAAATTAATATGTTTTGTGAAAACCTTTTAAAGTTATTGCACCATATCTCAACAGCTTTTCAGATATAAAACAAGATAAGTTTTACCTTATCTACTTCTATTCTCTGCTTTCCGATCTATTCTTGTTTGTCAGCTCTCTAACTTTTTATGTTGTTATTTGTTGAAGTTATGCTAATATTTATAATGCCCACTACCCCTACCCCTCTCAGGCTCGGATTATGGCTATTCCAATCATCATTGCCTGGGGCTTACAAAGCCTAAACATTCATCACCAAGGAGCACTAGAGAATACATGACTTATAATCTTTTATCATCCCCGCCTTGAAAAGTGGGGCTTTCAGTTACAACCCTGTTAACAGAACCACAGGTATTTGCAAATACTGTTAAGTGTCATTAACAGGGAAATACTTGTATATTTGATGTGAGAACAATATAACCACCTCTTCTAGGGATTTAGCTCCACAAGCTTTATAAAACTCTTCAAACCACTGTTTTGCTGTATAGGTGGGGTTTGGGATGAGTGCTGATGTTGAGGTGATTAAGAGGAAAATTGATGAGTGTATTCAGGAGTTGAACCGCTTTAAAATGTTTTCTTCTGAGGCGAGGTCGGCTATAGAGTACTTAGAGAGGTTGAAGGCTATGTTAGGAGATTTGAATAGGCAAAAAGCTCAAGAGGCGATAAAAACTTTTGAAGAGATGTATAGAAGAGCCCAGCCATATGCAATGTTCATTCCAAAGACTATGGAGAACGCGAAGCTCATTAAGGAGTGGCTTGAGAAAAAACTCCCTGAGCTCCCACCATAAAACCCTTTTTCACTACCCAGCAACTGTGTCATATACTGTTTCTTACATATTTCTGCCTACATTGTATCCAGCATGATGAAAAGCGGATCGCATTTTGAGGAGTATTCTGATATTGTGTTCTTTGGGCGGAGTTACTATGGTGGTTTAACTTCTTTGAGTTTCTCGCTTGCTAGTTCTCCTCCAACCCCCCAGTTCTCTTTTGGTATTTCGTGGATTACTACCTCAACTGCTTGTGGAGGTATTCCAAGTTCTTCAAATACCTTGGTTACCCCCTTAACTATTTTCTGTTTAGCTTCTTTAGAAACACCACTCCACATATATACATGGACTATGGGCATCCCAGCCTCACCAACTACTTTTACTAAAGCCCAGAAATATAATTCTAGATGCAAATACATTGACAGATTGCATAGCTTTAAAACACCTTAACATATTTGCAGCAAGATATAGTATACAAACAATGCAAAAAATTCAACATACATGCTCGCCATCTACATTACTATTGTATTATTAGAAGTATTAGGTTTTTGAAATCTAGTTCCAGGGTGTATCACTTCTAAGCGGTAATTTACTTATTTAGAGTATATTAATAGTTGAGCTCTTTCTAGTGAAATTCTATGCCAAGTTTATTAAGCGAGGTTATTCAAATGCTTCTAATAGTTTTTATGTTTGAAATAAGGGTTAGTTGTAGGAATTGCTATAGTGATGTTAGGATAAAAACTTCTACACCATATCTACAAGTTATCTGACCCCCCTTCTCACCCTGGAGAGCAGGGCTTTCAGTTGTAAAAGTTTTTGAAAAACTGCTATAAACTTTCATAGTTAAAATCAACAACTTTCTGTAGAGGTTTTGTATACATGTAGATCCGTCATGTAGATCTGTTTAGAACTGTGGTTCAGGTTGCTATTGTTGTTAGAGATTTGAATAAAGCTGTAGATTATTGGAGTGAGGTTCTAGGTTTAAAACCTTCGGCTATTGTTGAAACAGAGAGTTATGAAAACTAGGATGATGTTTAGAGGCTCTCCTTCGCAAGGTAGAGCTAAGCTAGCTTTCTTTAATTTGAATAATATTGTTCTCGAGATTATAGAACCTATAGGTGGTCTAAGCACATGGAGTAAGTTTCTTGAGAAACATGGGGCTGTTTCGTGGCTGATGTTTAGGAGTTATATTTATAATCTCTGGCTCTGCTTATTAGCTGTTGATGAGAGGCAGTGTTCCCGGCAAACTGGTTTAGCAGCTCTCAAGGCTTTTCAATAACTATCATAAGTTCATCAGCTAGCTTATTGCTTATCTATACCTCTACCTCTATATGAGAAATAACAGTGTTTGTAGCAACAGAAATCCCTTCCCTAGTATTTTTCAACTCTTGCATCATTTCTAATTCTATACACTCTTACAGTACCTTCAGCAGTGTCATAGATTTCTACAAAGGTATCTCTAGGGAGGTCTAGTCAGAGAGCCAGTTTCTCGGTAGCTTTTACAGGTGGAAGTATTTGAGGATTTGGAGTTTCAAAACTTGTGTTCACAGGTGCAGTTGTTTCTGGCACTTTATCTCCATACCTTATTTGACTCTTACTCCAACACCCAAACTCTTTACCTTAAGAGCCTTGCCAAGTCTCTAGGCCTTATATGGCTAATCCTACTAAGCTATCAATACGGAGGTTCTTGTGCTTATGAAGCTTAAAAACCCTTGGCTAGAGCTGTGAAATGCTCATGGCAACCCTAGGGCTTATGAACCCAACTTCCAATTGATCCTAGTGCATGGCGTGGTCTCGGCATCTCTTTGTAGCATTATATATCTTCCCGCCAGGATGTTGGCAAACGCTGTTTTATACCCAGCTAGGAGAGATACATTAGTGAACTTAGTTAGGTGTTTGTCTATGCCTAGGCGTTGGTGCTGTCGTTGGAAGCGTTATGGAGTTAGGTTTCATGTTGA
>JAPWTX010000001.1 GCA_028275825.1 Ignisphaera sp.
AGCATTCTCTTCAAACATTAGACTTAGCAAAGAAAATTTATAAGTGATTCATAGCTCAAAACCTATAGAATTCGCATAAAGATATAGCCTTAGCTAGATACTAACATAACTTGAGAGCATTAGTTTTCAGATGATGCTTAATGATTTATGTAGAGAACCTGAGTATAAATCCCATCATAAAGGCGCTTGAAGTACTCAAAAAGCAGAAATATCATGTAATAGGCTCTCACAGTGCTGTAAAGAAGTGTTACTGGGTTCATAAAGCACTTACTGAGAAAATGTTCTGCTATAAAGCTAAGTTCTATGGTATAGAATCTCATCGCTGTATACAATTCTCACCTTCTATTCTCTGGTGTTGGAACTACTGTCTTCATTGCTGGCGATATAGGTCAAAAGATCAGTGGAGTGACATATGGTTTCAGTTTCCAGAAGGTGTAGATGATCCAAGGTTCTTGGTAGAAATGGCAATAAAAGAACATAGGAGAACTGTAAGTGGCTATAAGAAGTATCCTAATGTAGACAAGAAAATGTATGAGGAGGCATTAAACCCTAGGCATGTAGCTATAAGTCTCACGGGCGAGCCAACACTATATCCACGCCTAGGTGAGCTCATTAAGGAGTTCCATAGGAAGGGCATTACAACATTTCTTGTTACAAGAGGAGTTAGACCAGAGGTTTTGGCGAATCTGGATGAAGAACCTACGCAGCTATATGTATCTCTAGAGGCATATGATTTAGCTAGCTACACTAAATTCAATAATCCAATATCAAGTAATCTATGGAGAAAAACCCTAGAGACCTTAGAGATGTTGCCTAGCTTTTCTGCGCCAACAGTAGTTAGAATAACTCTTGTTAAAAGCTTCAACATGAATGAAGAGGCTGTCGAGTCATGGGCAAGAATCCTAAAAATAGCGCAACCAACTTTTATAGAGATTAAGGCTTATATGCACATAGGTCTTTCGATAACCAGGCTATCTAGAAGTGATATGCCTAGCCATGCAGAAGTGAGGAAAATTGCTGAGATCCTGGCAAAAAGACTTGGATATAGCCTTGTATCAGAAAGCGTGCCAAGCAGAGTAGTCTTATTATCAACTTTAGACAGCCCTGTTATAAGATATGGTAATCCTCCAGTCACCTGGCGTGATATTGATGCTGGTGATGAGAACTCTGGAGAGTATGGGAGTAGTGAAGCACCATAGGTTTTATACCCATTCGCTGAGGAATATAATATGTGCAGCATAAAGCCAGATAGAGAAGCTGAGCCATTATGTTACCAGAGCTTGCCCGGATAGATAGAAATGGTGCAATACAGTTTCTTGCAAAGCTCTGCATAGATGGGCATGTTAATGGATGTTTTGCAAGAATTGTGACACATATTCATAGCGATCACACTTTGCATCTGAATAAAAGCATTACGTATTGTAAATACATAGCAGGGACTCCTACCACACTAGATTTACTAGATACGTTAGGGCATGCTATTCCAAAGAACAAACAAATTCCCTTAGGATATAGCGAAATCACTACTCTAGATGAATACAAAGTGAGATTTGAGTTTGCAGATCACATTCCAGGATCTGCACAGGTCGTTGTCGAACATGATGGGTTATCGCTAGCTTACACTAGCGATTTTAAAAACCCTGGTACAAGAACTAAAATTATTGAACAACCTCATGTACTGGTTATTGACGCTACCTATGGTAATCCAAAACATGTGAGAGAAAAAGAAGAAGTGATATGGAGTAAATTTGTAGAGCTTTTAAAGAAGCTGCTTATGCGAGGTTCAGTAGCTCTCTACGCTTATTATGGTAAAGCACAAGATATTATGCTGAAGCTGAGGGAATGGGGCATTGATGCACCATTTCTCCTCACATCATCGCAGTGGAGAGTATACAAAGTTCTTGAAAAATATGGGTATAGAGTTGAAGACACCTTTCTCTTAAGCTCTAGAGAGGCTGAAGAGATAAAGAAATCTAAGTGGTATTTGGAGGTGCGTCACACAGCAAATATTCCATCATATGACATTGATATAAATTCACATGTTATTCTAACAGGGAGGCTCTTAAAATCAATTTTGAGAATGAATACAGCTAATGTTTGGATTGTTGGAATAAGCGGCCATGCTGACTTTAATGACTTGGTGTACTACGTCGATGTCTCAAGACCTGATATCCTCATTGTGGATGGGTATAGAAGTGAGCATGCACACATATTTGCATCTTATGTGAAAGAACACCTTGGAGTTCGCTCTGTAGTACTTCCAGCTTCAATACAATAATACCGAGTTGACGGTATTTAGGCTTATTTAAATTTATAAGAGTGCTGCACAAAATATAAGTCAAAAGTCAATGTTAAGTTTGGGTGTTATAATATGGAGTATGTATATGCAGTACTCCTACTCCATACAGCAAAGAAAGACGTTTCAGAGGATAGTGTAAGAAAGGTTTTAGAAGCTGCAGGAATAGCTGTAGATGATATAAGGTTAAAAGCATTAGTTGCAGCAGTCAAGGAAATAAATATTGATGAGGTGCTGAAATCCTCATTTGCCATGCCTGTCGCACCAGTAAGTACACCTATAACCACAGCTACTGCTGCTCAGCAACAGCAGGCAGCTCCAAAGGCTGAGGAGAAGAAGGAAGAGGAGAAAAAGGAGGGAGTTTCAGAAGAGCAGCTAGCTGAAGGACTTGCAGCATTATTTGGATAATTGCCGAGACACTACTTAGTGTAAAGCTAAATTTGAAATCTCTTTTTGAGTCCCTAGCTAGACACGTCTATCCATTTATAAATATTATGAGAAGTGGAAGTTTGGCATGTCAAGAGCTATTGATGAATCTATTTATGCTGTGAATATGTTCAGCGAAAGAGGGTATAAGAGAGCTCAATGTAGGTATTGTAAAGCCTATTTTTGGAGTGCCGTAGATAGGGAGAACTGTGGTGATGCACCTTGCGCAGACTATACGTTTTTTGCCATTCCTGCTAAAAGAGTGCTTAGCTATAGAGAAGTTAGAAATATGTTTCTAGAGTTCTTCAGAAAGAGAGGACATGAAGTAATAGAGCCTAGACCTGTTGTTGCTAGGTGGAGGGAGGATCTTTATCTCACCATAGCAAGCATCGTTGTTTTTCAACCTCATGTTACTTCAGGTATTGTTGAACCTCCTGCAAATCCTCTAGTAATAGCTCAGCCATGTATAAGACTTGAGGACATAGACTCTGTTGGGCTTACTCTGGGCAGGCATCTCACTAATTTCATTATGGGAGGCCACCATGCATTCAATTATCCTGATAAACATGTTTATTGGGTTAATGAAACAGTGGATTTTGCAAGAAAATTCTTTGTAGAAGAGCTTGGAATTCCAGAAGAGGAGCTAGTGTTTAAGGAATCATGGTGGGAGGGGGGAGGCAATGCAGGCCCCTCGTTTGAAGTAGCTGTGGGAGGTCTTGAATTAGCAACCCTAGTTTTCATGATGTATAGAGTTGATGGTGCAAGTTATATAGAGCTGCCACTGAAAATTGTTGATACGGGTTATGGCATAGAAAGAATTGCCTGGTTTACTCAAAAAACGCCTACAGCATTTCATGCTGTTTATGGGGATCTTGTAAGAGAATTCCACAAGCTGCTAAATGTTCCTGAACCTGAAAAGAGTGTTCTATATGCATTAGTTGAAAAATCTGGTAGATACAATCTATCTGATCCAAAAGAGTTTAACACTGTTGTGGATCTTGTAGCAAAGGAGTTGAAGCTAGGTAGCGTAGAGTTAAAAGAGTTACTGAGGAAGGTGTTTGATGTTTATGCTGTGCTCGATCATACAAAAAGCATTGCCCTTATGTTAGCTGATGGTGTAGTTCCTTCAAATAGTGGTGAAGGTTATCTGGCTAGGCTTGTTATAAGGAGGACGTTGAGGAGATTGAGTAGGTTGGGTGTTGATGTAAAGTTAGGCGAGCTTATATCCAGGCAAATAAGTTTTTGGGGTGATATGTTTCCAAACATGGTAAAGCATAGAAACATAATTCTAGAAATAGTTGATTTGGAGGAGGATAAGTTTAGAGAGTTGCTTTCTAAAGTATCAACAATTGCTGTGCGATACTCTAGAAAGATTCCATCAGCAGAGGAATTAATACAACTCTATGATTCTCAAGGAATTCCACCTGATGTACTTCAGCAGGAACTTGAAAAAAGATATGGCATTAAATTCGATGTCCCGAATAACTTTTACTCTTTAGTGGCGTCTCGCCATAGCAAGCCAAAGGTCTTAAAGGAGTTAGAGGAGGAGGCATCACTACCTAAGGATGTCATAGAGTGGGCTAGTAAATTGCCTGAGACTAGAAGGCTCTTTCATGAAGATCCATATATGAGGGTGTTTAAAGCTAAGGTACAAGGTGTGTATGGAAATTTTGTTGTGTTAGATGCGACAGCATTTTACCCTGAAGGCGGTGGCCAGCTTGGTGATAGAGGCTATCTTAAAGTAGATGGGGTGACTTTTAGAGTTATTGATACGAAGAAAGTTGGGAATACTGTTATACATGTTGTTGAAAATTCTATGGGGTTGAAAGAGGGTGAGGAGGTTATAGGTGAGATAGACTGGAATGTGAGGTATAGAAGGATGAGGCACCACACTGCTACACATATTCTACTTGGAGCAATTAGAAGGGTGTTGGGAGAGCATGTGTGGCAAGCTGGTGCAGAAAAAACTGAGTATAAAGCTAGGCTTGACGTAACTCACTATAAGATGCCTGTGAGAGAGGAAATAGAAAAAATAGAGGCGTTGGCAAATAATGTAGTTGATATGGGGCTCGATGTAAACATCACTTATATGCACAGAAATGAAGCTGAAAAGAGATATGGGTTTGTGCTGTATCAAGGTGGAGTGCCGATGACTCCAATAGTGCGTGTTGTGGAAATACCGCAGTGGGATGCTGAAGCATGCTTTGGCACGCATGTGAGGAATACTAGAGAGGTTGGTGTGTTGAAGATTGTTAAGGTAGATAAAATCGCTGATGGTGTTATAAGATTCGAATTTGCTGCAGGAACAGCTACAGTAGATTACATCAAGCAGATTGAGAATAGGATTGCTAGAATTGCTAATACGCTGGGCTCAAGCTTTGAAGAAGTTGATAAGAGAATTGATGGAATAGCTAAAGAGTTAGAAAGCATGAGAAACATGCTTAAGGGTTATAGAGGGTTTTACCAAGAGTTATTGCTAGAACAGGTAATAAAATATTCTGAGGATCTGGGGAGGGTAAAGCTCTATATACTAAGAGCCAGCATACAAGATGAAGAAGTACTGAGAAACATTGCTCTAAAAGCTATAAACATTGTTCCCAAACTAGTACTTGTAGTACTACAACCAAGAGAACAAAAAACATATCTAGAAATATCGTTAGGATCCGAGGCTCAGCAATACATCGATTCAAGAGATATAATAAAAGAATTCTCAAAACATGTAAAGATAAAGGCAGGCGGGAAGAAAGACCACGTAACAGGTATAATAGAGAACACTGAAAAAGATGTTGAAAACATTATTAGAAACACTATTAAAGAGATAATAGAATCAAAAAGCAAACAAAAATAAAAACCCTACACAATAAAATATCTTTTGCTTAAGGCCACCACATCACGTTAACAGAATGGGCCCGTAGCTCAGCCAGGATAGAGCGCCGGCCTTCTAAGCCGGTGGCCCGGGGTTCAAATCCCCGCGGGCCCGCCACACAATAGAATGTTAAAGGAGCTCATTTTCAACTTCTTATCATTAAACTGATTTCATATTGCATGTGATGAATATCAGATATGCAATGATGAAAGTCATTGATTCTGTTCATTGACTTGAAGTATATCACTCACGGCTTTCTGGTATGTGAAAGGAATGGACAAGTTTGCGTAGCTTCTCGAGGTACTTGGGGTAATAGTTATCTGCTTCGCTTGAGAGATCTTTCTTCTTCATACCTTGGGAAAAATGTGGAGAGCTTTCTGTTTGCAGCATCTCCAAGACCAACCTCCTCAAGAAGCCCTCTACCAAGCCTCCTAGCATCAGAAAGTGAAAGCCCTTTGCAAGTTGCTAAATACATGAAGTAGTCCAGGATCTTAAACTCCTGTTCAAAAATGAGAGATAGGAACCCATCCAATTCTAGAAGAGGCCAGGCCTTTTCCCTTGGCACAGGGTAGCCATCTATATAAACATCGCCAGCATCTGAAGGTAGAACGCCAACAGCAATTCTAATTGTGTTAGTCTTGCCAGTGCCATTAGGTTCAACATAGCCAGCAACTTCACCATTTCTAACCTCAAAAGACATTCTGTGTAGTGCCATAACTCTTTCAAACCTCTTAGAGACCCCCATAATTTCAATTACAGTTCAGCACCAAGCACAGTTATTTAGAACTCTACATATATAAAGCTATTTCTATTGAATTTGAAGCTAGCTACCTTACCCTTCTCGCCTCATTAATTACCTCTCTAGGTGCTATTGTCAATGCAACCCCTTTACTAAATCTGAACTCGATGGGCTCAACAATCTCCTGTGGCTGTAGAGCTTACGTATTCTATTATGTACTCTACCCAAAGTCTGTGAAAACTCCAGAAAAGCTCTGCTTCTTCACCACTAGCCTCCCTGACCCTCAGCCCCAGGTCTGTAGCATCTTTAGTCGCTATAGCTATGCTTTCTGTTTATAACTAACAAGCTTCTCGGCAATTTGCCTAGCCTTCTCATGCTCTCCCTTAAGCATTCTACTTGCTAAAACCCTTTGCACAAAGCTCTGCATTATGCTCTACAGCTCTCTTATAGTCGCCAAGTTCAATGACAGGCAGCCTTTCTAGAATAGCGTTAACAACATCTCTTGGAACTCTGCTGCTCAAGATGTTGAGAATTTCTAGAATTGATTGCAACGGTATGTAGCGCTCTGTCTTCAAATCGTAGATAACTGGGTCTATGGGCTCAGCTATAGGAAGCATTACAAGCTCGTCACCTGCAAGAGCTAGGAGTGTTCCAGCACTTTTAGTAAACCTAGACACATAAATAACAAGCTTCTCTCTAGCAAGCCGTAGTCGGGTCTACATCAACTGTAGATACTTAGCTTAATCACCTTCTATAACTATCAGCACCTCAACCCTCTCCCCATGGAACTTCCTGAGTCTCTCCTGATTAGGCGGGTAGAGAGCAATTCTGTTTCCAGAGTACTTCGATACTGATGCTTCAAAATGTAGACAAGGCTCATGAAACCACCAGAGATATAAAATAGAAGATTTATAAACTTTGATAGCAAAATTAATTGTTATGATGCTTATTAGCCTCTCTATGAGGGTTTTGGTAACTGCCAAGATTGAGGCTGTTGCCCCCGAGGGAGGTGAGACTATACTAATCCAGTTCCTAAAGATTTATAGAGATGTTGTTCAGCACATAGTTAACAGGATTTGGCTTTTGGATGATGCTCTATCTGAAGAGAAGTTGCATAAAATGTTTTATGAAGAATTAAAGAGGTTTGGTTTTAGAGCTCATCACGTATCTGAGATAAGAGGGCTAGGGAGGTTATTGAGGGTGCTAAGAGGAATAATGGCTCTAAACCTGTATTGAGAAGGTTAACTGCTAGAATACATCAGCTAGACTATAGAATTGACTTCAATGCAAAGACGCTAAAGATAGCTGTTCTAAATGATCAGTGAGTTAAGCTAAAGCTCAAGTGGTATAAGTATTTAGATAAGTATCTCGATGGTTCTTGGAGATCTGGGGAGATGTTGATTAGCTATAGAAATAATAAGATATTTGTTTACATAGCATTTCATAGAGGTGTTGAGCTCATTGCCTTCAAAGCTGTTGTAGGTGCAGACATAAACTTCAACAATGTTACATACACTGTCATAGACTTGAGTGGAGTTCTAATCACATTTGGTGTTATACCGTTTAGGGGATTGAGGAGGGCTCTACACCTAAAGAAGCTTTCTGAAGATTTGCAGAGGAGGTACCTAAATTCTTGGAGATTCATAAAATGGGTTAGAAGGGCTAGGGGTAGGTGGCTTAGCAGAGCGAGGAACATATTGATGGATTCAGCCCATAGATTATCTAAAAGAGTTGTGGAGATAGCTAGTGAGCATAAAGCATTGATTGTTTTTGAGGATTTGGAGAGGCTTAAAGAGAATAGCAATAACAATTACAGACTCTCATGGGAAAAATCCTTGTGGTGCTATAGGAGGGTGCAGATGTTCACAGAGTGCAAAGCCATTTTTCACGGAATTAAAACAGTTTATGTAAACCCATTTAAGACATCTAGGAAATCACCTAACGGCGAAAAGCTGAGTTTCATAAACTACAGATTCGTTAAACTAGGAAACATAATAACATCTAGAGATGTTGTTGCGTCTTGGAACATAGCGCTAAGGGGGATTAAAGCGTGTGAGGGGCTCAAGGATTTTGTTGAGCCCTGATAGCCCTGCAGATGGGGGTGTGAGAACACGACCCAATGCGGGGAACCCCGGGGTAAAGCACTTAAAACTAATTACAGCTATTCACAGATAAATGCCTCGGAGGAACCCTCTGGAGGTATGTTACAAGCAGGTAGGCCTCAACAATATCACCACCAGAGCAGAAAAGCATAATGTCAAGCCTATTAACAGCCCCAAGCTCCCTAAGAACAGTGTATATAGAGTCCACAGCTCTTGCATTAACATACCTGTTAACACCAAAAGGTATTGGCACTACAGAAAAACCTACAATCTCCCCAAACCTTTTCAAAACCTTAGAACAAAAACACTGAAAGCGTGAACAAGATTCACAACACCATCAACAAGCATATGGCTACATCCTCAAGTACAGGTATTCTAAGTAAACCTAGGAGCGCCACCAACTTTAAACCTATTACAACTCATTTAAGCTGGAAAAAGCCATAGCTACACAAACAGGCTTGTAAGCTAACTCTATTAATCAATGAGAAGAGCTTTAACACCAAGCTTTTCAGCAATCTCAGCCTGCTTACCATCAGCTGTAACAAGCTCCAAGCCTTTTTCAAAGCAAAGACAATGAAAAGACCATCATAAACTGTAAGCCTATGTTCAACAGCAATTCTAAGGGCTTCTGCAATATATGGTTTACAACTAGAAGAAAAGCTCTTCTAATAGTCAAGTCCTCAACAATTTCTCTAGCAAAATCAAAGCTCATTTCACTCCTCAAAACCTTTTTCCAAAGAGCATTTGCAACTTCTATAACAGCAAGTTCTAGTGTTACCACATCCTCTAGAACTACTTTTCTTACCCTTTCCCAGCTAGGTTCACGAACATAGTACTTTACAAGTGCTGAAGAGTCAGTGATTCTCACGATCCTCCCTTATAGACTTAACCGCAAAACCGGGCTCACTAGGCTTAACATTCTTTAAAATCTCATCCCACTTCTCAACAAACTTCCTGATCTTGATTTTCCAAGCGAGTTCCTCTAAATGCTTTCTAACTTCTTCAGCTATATCAACACCATTTTCCTCCAAAATCTTCTTAACCTCTTCAGGAACTCTAACGCTAATAACAACACTCATAGCTACTCATCAAAGTATACTGTATTTGTCTACAAGTTTATAAACCATATATATCTACACACCTTGAACTAATAAAGTATGAGAAAACTTGAGGTGCTTAATAAAGAATATGCAAAGCGCTACGTAGTTCTCATGAAGATGTGAATGCTATCCCCTCTCACTTCTCCTCAGCTTTCGCTCCCACCTACATCTCCACAAACCCTTGCCAAAGCCCTCTACAACAATCTCAAATTCACCAGCAAGCACACCGCTTATCAGCGGCTCATCTACAATAGGGTTAAGACAACAATGTCTGTTAAAACCTCTCTAGACTCAACATCCCCTGTCACGACCTTGACCAAAGCCTTTCTAGAGTAGAGCTATGTCTGAGGAAGTTCTCTTGCTGTCTCTAAAAACACTTCATAGGTGTCTTCAGGAGGCTGCAGATTAAGGGGTTTTGCTATGTCTATAGGTGTTGGGTTTCAAAACTGTTATAGTGTAAGTGTGTTAATAACTCTATTGCTAACTCTTATCCTCAGCTTTATAGCCATAGTCAACACCCTTAATTCTATCGACAAGCACTCTATGCATTTCAGCACCCGTTCTACAAACACCTACAATACATTGCTACATCTAACCATAAAGCTGTATTCAAATACCCTACTCCAATTGGTTAAGTGTTTAAGCAATAATGCAAAAACTTTAGACAATTAACAAGCAAAGCTTGCTCTCCACGTGTACTTTCTTCCGCTCTTCTGATGACTTCTCTTCCTCATCCCTTTCCCTATACCTCCTAAAGACAAACCCAAGTGTTATTGCTGCCAGTAGGTGTAGTTTTCAAGCCTCTGAATAATTCCCATACCCTAGCACCACTACTCTCACCAACTCCTCTACTTCCTCAAGCATAAACTCCCCAGGACTCTTCCCATATACTTCAGCATCATTTCCCACTCCTCCTTATTGACTATAGCAAGCCTAGCCATTCTGTGTGCCTCCTTAACCAGGAGATCCTTAGGCATTAGCCCTAATCATGCCCTCACGAGATAAGAACTTAACAAAGAACTCTTGGTAACCAGTAAAAGCTAGTGCAAACCTTTCAATCTTATTACTAACTCTCTTCTTAACCTCCACAAACCCCCATCCACATCATTAAACCTCTTCTCAGACCCTTGAACCTCTTATCAATACCTTCAAACTTCTTGTCAATCTCAATAAACCTCGTATTTACATACAGCTTTAGATCCGCAATTCTATCCTCAAGCAACCTAAACTTATTATCTGTCTCAGGAAACTTCCTCCCCATTCAGTAGGCTAAGCTAGCCACAGACACAACAACAGTTGTTAAAACATTGACTAGGACATCTATAGGGATACCATTAGCCACTAGCCCAGCCACAGCTAATTACCTGCTATAAGAGGTGTAATATATGCTGATGCGAAATATACTTCTACAGCATTCAACTGTTTCTTAACCGTAAAAAAAAAAAAGCCGAATTTTTAACTAGTTTTTCTGGGTGTCTCTAAAATGGGTGTGCTTAGATTGAGTCAAGCCAGTATCGCTACAGCTCTTGTGTTAGCTATTGCAGTGGCTGCATTAGCTGGTACAGCAATAAGTGTTGTGTTAGCTCCCAAACCTATTCAAGTTGGTTCTCTAGAGGTTGGGGCTGGTAGTGCGCCAAACTGTATAACTATAGAGTTGAGGAGTTCAAGCTTCTTGCTTAATGGTACGATGTTCTCAGGACACATAATAATTGGTTTTGGTGGTGAGTTCAAATCGATTCACTTAAACGATGTTGTTAAGCAGGGTGGTAGAGCTACTATATGTTTCAGTGAGGGTGTTAGGAGGGAGTTGGCTAGGTTGAGGGAGATCTATAGGAATGTAAGTACAGATTTAAGTGATAAGGGGTTTGTAGAGGGGCTAAGTGCAGATGATGTTGTCTCAAGACTTGGCAGGAAATATGCTAGCATAGCCATACCAACGGTTTCGGTAACGCTATGGATGTACGACAGCAAAGGGTTTAGCTATGTATACACAGCAACAATTTCATCAATACACTTCTACATGAGTAAAGGGCTTAGATACATAGACGCATTTAAGCATAGCCTAAAGGATCCAATGGCTATTGTCAGAGAGGGTGTAACCATATCTATACCACCAATAGACAAGCTGTATCCATATCTAGCAAGATTCAACATTACACTCATTGTTGAAAAGATTGAGAAGCAGTTAAACTTAACAAATAGGGTTCTAGAGGTTTCTCCAAAGCCGCGTTTCAACATAGCTAGTTCTGGAGCTTATATAGATCCTGATGGCTATATCTACAACTACTGGCTCTATCCCACTACACCACCACAATTCTGGATGGATAGAGTAACTGTTGTGACCCAAGGTGTTGGCGAAGACTATATTGATTACTGGACATGGCAGTACTTCATATCTCTATACGGCTCAGCATACCTATTCAGCAAAAGCAAGTTCCCAACACCAGATTCCGTAAGAAGCTTCCTAAATGGTGCAACTAGTGGTGAATGCTTCCATGAAGGGGCGAAAAGCATGTACTTCGCTTTAAACTACTGCCTAAACCCAGGATCCTACACATTGAACTGGATCCACACACTAAACCCCAGCACATACTTTACATCCTACAAACCATACGTCATATCCATAGTTGCCACAACAACACCTCCCAACATGGACATAGATTTTGATTATGGCAGTGCAAGTGGCGGTTATGACCAGGTGGGGGTAACATTTATGGGAGCACTTATATGGGGTTATAGCAAGTTATGGGTGCAAGAAAATTCAGGATCTATATTCTTCACCTTACCTCAACACTATAACAATGGTTATCGCTATGCAGCGATGATAATACCTTCAGAAATGTATTACTATGGTGATGTACTTCTACTAACATATGATATTAGGAGCTATAACAATGATTACTGGATAGCTATACCAATAGCAACAATAATTCCGTACTACATAGAAGACTTTGAGTACCCGCGAGAAGCTTGGGACATGAACTACTTTGATGTATATGGTAACTGTGTAGGGACTTGCAAGTATGTAAGCAATATAGTGAGCTATTTATCCAATGTTTTGAGGAGCATTAATGTGGAGGAGTATGTGCTGTGGAGCGGTTTCTACTATCAACTACCTGTAGAGACATGGAATCTCATCGATGAATCGCGAACAAGTCAAACCTATGTCGGTAGTAATTATCCTCTTGCGGCAACAGCCTTTGGAGTCTCCACAGATCTGCTAAGCATGCTGTTTGAGAAAGCTGTTGAGACGTGGATAGAGGATACAGTTTTAGCTAAGCTTGGAGGATTCATAATAAACTTCATCAGCTTCACAGATATCACTATATATCAATCAGCCTCTGCATACTTCTTCAGTGTCTATAGAGAGTCTAGCGATTCATATGCAGCCCCAATCACCATAGAGAAGCTTACCTTAGAGAACAAGGTTGATGCATATTATCAAATCAATAAAATGCCACTATGCGTAGAGTACATAGTTGAAATAGGCTATATTTCAGCTCCTCCAGGCGCCACGTAATACAACCTCTTTTTATCTATTTCTTTTCTCCTCTCCTTCACTCAATGCAAAAAAGCGTATATAACATAAAAATAGTTTGTCTTAATTATTACCTATCTTTACCCAAGCTTTATGATCCTAGTCGCCTCTAGCTCATCAATGTAAATGAAAACGCTTGTTCATAATCTTTGACGCTTTACTATGGCTGAATGTTTTTATGGGAACTGAGCAGCTTTAATGTTCTATTCCTCAATCATATCTTATTACTTTAGATACTGTGACTTGGTGTAATGGTTGTGGCAAGCAAATAAAATACTTTTCCTTAGGTATTGACTGTGAAAGGGGGTAAATTGGCTAGGCATGTTTTGATCCTGTTAGGTCTAGGCTTGGTTTGAGTCTGCATGAATAATATTCCTTAACAAGACCTAGCTATAGCTGCATCTATTGCCAGCTTGGGAGAACAACTAGTTTATGCGTTGAAAGGAGGTGCTTCTTTGGTTAGAGGGAGATAGCAAATGATGTTAAGAGGTTTATTGAGGAGTACAAGGCTGTTACAGGTTTGAAGTGGTTTGTAAATACTTGAAATGTTTTTAATGATTTTCAGCACTGTGGGGTATGGTAAAGGGGTTCAGCTTTGGAAAATTGCAAGATCTTGATTATATCAAGCTCCTGAGATCCGTAGGGTTGTGAGTTGCTAGGCAACTGGTGATGAACCGCTGTAGTGAGGGGCTTGGAGGAGGTGTGTTAAATTGCTCGCCAACTATTTACAGATACTCGTAGCTCACAAAGCTTTGTGAGTGCTTGCAGAGTTCTGCTTGGAGTACACTATAAACCGTTATTGTGTCGAGAGCAGTTATACTGTTGTTAGCTAAGTATCTTGGCAATTCTGTTGAAGATTGCTTAAAATTGTTTAAAATTTGTAGCAGTGTTGTATTAATATTGCAGGTATTGTGAAGGTGTCTTGTGTTTGTCTGGTCTTAGTTTAAAAATTGTGAGGGTGTTTATTGAAAGCCCTGGATATACTGTTATCGATTTAACAGAGAGTGTAAGGGGTGTAGTGGTTGAATTGAAGATGGATAGAGGTATAGTAGTTGTTTATACTAATGAAAGAGGTTGTTCTGTGACTGAAATAGAGTATGAGCCAAATCTCTTGGCTGATTTAGAGGACCTCCTTAAAAAGCTTGGTTGTATAGAAACAGCTCTATGTGATGTAGTGTTAAGCAGAAGCATTGTTATCCCAGTGATTAATGGTAATCTGTTTTTAGGTCAGTTTAAAAAAGTAGTCCTTGTTGATACATCGAAAAAATCTGGTGAGAAATCCTTGGTGATGGTTCTTGAAGGTGTTTTCAAAGATAATTGATATCCGTACCTATGGTCCTATGGAATTTCATCCAATAACAAACATTGTTAGAAAAATCGTGAAAGAGAATTGCTCAGCAGATGGCATTATATGGCTCTCTGTTGAAGGAGCTACACCTGCACTTTTAATTCTACAAAAAGGCATGGAAAAAGCATTTATAGAGTACATAACGAAAATTATACCTTTTACTACTTGGAGGCATGGCAATGCCTATGCCCATCTAACATCAACACTTATTTCAACAAACCTAGCCATACCTATTATAAATAGCGAACCAGTGCTGAATTATGGTGAAGAGATATATCTTCTGGAAACAAGACCTGTATACAATCACATAAGAAGAATATTAATAGAGTTACACTGCAACAATTGACCTCCACCCCACCCTAAAGAACGGGGCTTTCAGTTGTAATATGCCTAGTTTAATCTGAATACATCATTAACGTAGACCAAACCTCTTAATTATGAACCCCTAAAGCTACTCCTAGAAACATTAGCTAAACCCTTTGTCTCTGGATGGTTATCCCTATCATTTTAGGGTTCTCAGGGTCTCATCCAAGGACATTCTTCTCACCCACCTCTTCATAAATAACACTGCCACCTCCAGAGAAGGTTCAATGGGCATTGGAGCTAGCGACGCGAGCCCCTTGGAAGTTAGATACTTTTCTCAAGGTTTAGCATAGCTATTACATCTCTCCCAGATTCAAACCCACACACCTAGGGCACTTTAAATGCCTTGGAGTATAGCCCTCATCAGCTTGAGCTGCAGAGTAGGCACGTGGAGGACATGTTTCTTGGATTGATTTTCACTACGAGGACTTCTCTAAGCACCTATCTTCAACAGCCAATAATGCTTTTGAATCCTGCTTGGTGTATTCTGTGTTTTAGTATAGAGTCCTTAATATCTCTAATCACATTCCTTGAACACTGCTTTGGTAGCTTTTCTAAAATAACTATTGCATTAAGATTCTTGATTAGTAACAACGTTTGCAATTTTAACCTAATATACCTCTTCCTCTTACACCCTCTACCATGAATAACCCTCTCAACATGCTCATTGCTCTTAACATTCTGCACAACCTCTCCATCCCAGCATATCCAACAGTAATACTCTTAACGTTTGTTTCAGAGACAAACACCTTATTAAGAATCTTAACAGCCACATTATTCTCATTATCATCAACGAAGATAATGCGTTTAATGCTATCTTTATTGATATCAATGTTTTTGGCAAGGCAAAGTACAATAGTAATCTCCTATGCTCATAGTCAATTCTAATTTTTTGGTTGTGTTCTCAGAGCTCATCCATTATTAATGTACTTCTGGTAGAGTTTATGAGGAGCTGGCCCTACAGACACTCCAGTCTCTGTGAGTGCAAATGAGGATAATTACGCACCCTATACACCTTCACAAGTAGTCATCTAGTCAAATACTAACCTTAACTGATTCCTGATTTCTCTAACTTCGTCAAACCCTTCTTTCTGAATTTGTTGAAATTCTTAATCCTAGTTGATGCATCTTGACATACTGTGTGAATGTAGCAACTTGGCAACTGCGAGTATTTCTTATGTAACTCACGATACTTGTCTCTCTTCAACCTAGTGAACGAATCAATATTATTTTTAAAACCATATCTCACAATCTTCAAGAGAACCTACCTATAGAGTTCTTTAAGCTCTCTAAACACCTCAAACCTCTTCTCAGTAAGCCTAATATTCAACACAATAATAGTTCTAGACATTTCACTTGTTCTTCTCAACCTCCTCTAGAAGCTTCTTGAAGTCCTTAATCCAATTCCTAACCCTGCCCCTAGACACCCCTTAACCTAACAAACATCTCCACGTGCTCGTGAATCTTAAGTAGGTTGAATGGGGTTGCCTTCTGAATACAACATCCATTATTCCCTCTCCTTAGCCTCCCTCAGGTTAAGCTCCATTACGGTAACTAGGTCGCTGTCCAGCCTTAATCCACCACAGAAGGATTGAAACCACCTTACCCTCATGGATATTAATACTTATGCATTCATTGACCGTTAAGCTACCGAAGTACTTCCAAAGGCATTCACCATTGACTATCACATTTTCGGTGTTCACCATCGGTTAAAGCTGATGCTGAAGAATTTTTAAATTTGCAACCCATTAGGTAAGCTCTATAGGCTTTAAGAACATCGTTATATAATACATAAGGGGATTACCAGTGAACATTATAAAAAGTAATGATGAAGAGCTCAATGCCTTAGTAGACTTAAAGCCACCTAAAGTGTGGAGAACTGCATGGATATCTAACTACTATGTTAAGTGGTTCATACTGGGGGCAGTAATAGGCGTTGTTGCAGGCATCTCCGCCCTAGCCTTCTACTTCACGTTGAAGCTCATGGAGCACCTTTTCCTAGGCCTAATCGTTGGTGTATCGGTTCCTGAACCAATTGGTGAGGGTGGTTCATTGGCAAGTGGATTTAGGGTTGTTAACTACTGGCTAATACCTGTATCAACAACCCTCGGGGGCTTACTATCAGGTTTAATAGTCTATACCTGGGCCCCGGAGGCCGAAGGGCACGGCACTGATGCTGCCATAAATGCCTACCATAGGCTACAGGGTAAGATAAGGAGGAGGATCCCTTTAATAAAGTTGGTGGCGTCAGCTATAACCATAGGGTCAGGGGGTAGTGCCGGTAGGGAGGGGCCTACGGCCCAGCTCAGCGCTGGCATTGCTTCAGCCATAGCTGACCTTCTTAGGCTATCGCCTGATGACAGGAGGAGAGCGGTAGCTGTTGGTATTGGGGCTGGCGTTGGCTCAATATTCAAGGCACCGATCGGCGGTGCAATATTAGCAGCCGAAGTGCTCTACATGAGAGATATTGAGTCTGAGGTCCTCTTCCCAGCCCTGGTGGCGTCGGCCGTGGGTTACTCGATATTTGGTTCCATTGTGGGCTTCACCCCCATATTCGGCTACTACACGGGCATATTCAACCCAGCAAGGCTATCCCTCTACGTGGTGCTTGGCATCATCGATGGGCTATTTGCAGTGCTATATGTCAAGACATTCTATGCAATCCACGATTCGTTTAAGAAGTGGCGTATTAGCAACTATGCGAAGCCTGTGGTAGGCGGTTTATTAGCTGGCTTAATAGGCCTAATGGCCCCTGAGGTGCTTGGTACTAGTTACGGTTGGGTTAATCTAGCTGAGTTCGAGAAGCTAAGCCTATTCACATCGCCAGTGCTTCCACCCATTGTGCTACTGGTGGCTTTACCATTCCTGAAGGTCTTAGCCACATCATTCACAATAGGATCAGGGGGTAGTGGTGGTGTGTTTGCCCCTGGGATAGTCATAGGGGCTCTAGTAGGCCTTGACATGGGGTTACTCTTTCACTACCTACTCCCATCACTAGTACCAGATGCAGCCCCCTTCGTAATCGTAAGTATGCTTGCCCTATTTGGCGCCGCGGCTAAAGCGCCATTAGCCGTCATGTTCATGGTCGTGGAGATGACTGGTAGTTATCAATTGCTACCTGCAGCAATGATTGCCGTGGCTACAGCTTACTTAGTTTCTGGAAACAATACAATCTACAGGGCCCAGGTACCCACAAGGAGGGATTCACCAGCTCACGTGGGTGAGTACAGCGTACCAGTACTCATGGAGATTAAGGTTAGTGATTGCGAACTGAATAAGGGGCCTGTGGTTAAGATTGATGAAAGCGTTAATAACGCAGTGAATGTGATGCTCCAGCACCGTTACACA
Organism: Ignisphaera sp.; assembly: GCA_028275825.1. Taxonomy (GTDB): domain Archaea; phylum Thermoproteota; class Thermoprotei_A; order Sulfolobales; family Ignisphaeraceae; genus Ignisphaera. The sequence goes on from JAPWTX010000001.1 coordinate 18,127, forward strand.
TCATTACCAGTCGTGAATCACGATGGCAATCTAGTTGGTGTAGTGCACTTACTAGACGTACTAGGTAAGAGGGGGGCCATAGGCATGTACGTTAAGGCTGTGGGTAGCTACGTGCAACCTGACTCAACGCTTTACGATGCCTGGGAAGTGATGAGCCGCGAAGGCACCACATGGGTGCCCGTAGTGAAGAGCGGGAAACTCATTGGGGTATTGACTATGGAATCCATGAGGAGGGCATATGACTTAAGGATTAGCTCAGCTAAATCAACATCAAATAAGCCTTAACCAACGTCTACTTGGTTAACAACACCTTTAAGCAAATTTAAGAAGCGCGTTTCAGTGATTGATTAGATATTGTTCCACGAAGCATGAAGGGAGGTTAAAAAGAGGTTACCCTCTCCCACTTGTTAAGCTCATCCCAAAACACTACATATCCTCAAAGAGGTCAAGCATCACAGTATGCAGTTTGCTAAGTAGTGCATCGTTTAGTAATATAAACCCATCCCTGGTTACGTAATCATAAGTCTTCACAGGACCCTCAACCCTATCCTCAACTACGGCATTTGATTCTAGGCTTCGACCAGTCGTAACAATGCCGCAGAACAATACATCAATAGAGCAAAGAGCTACACCTATTCTTGCTATTGCTACAGTTGCTAGCGTAGCTTTGATAGCATGCTACTTGAGAAGGTTAATGCGTTAAGCAGTGTTTGGATAAAACAAAAACTCTTTTTATTATTTTACTTCTCCTTCAGGTGAGGCGTTGTCATTGTTTTAAATCTTGTATAGCTTGACGGTGTTTTCGTCTAGTACTGCTTTGGCTATGTCGATTGCTGTATCTCTATCGATGTAGTCTAGGTATACCATCTCTGCTAATACATATGCAAGCTCTTTCTTGGCAAGAGCAGCTTTTCCGTAAACTCATTCAACTGTGTATGCATAACTGAAGAATCCTCCTATCTTGTTGTAGGGTAGCATTTGTAGTCGTAGCTTGAGGTAGCTCCTAATTATTTCTGGGTACATTGAGTACCACCAGTAGCTATTTAGAAACACGTTTTGGTAGTTCTTAGCCACAACAGTGAATTGGTGGGAGAATAGTGGATCAGCAATCATTATATCAAACTTTACGTCAGGATACATAGCAAAGATACTCACCAAGTTGGGTACTTGTTGAGGGTTATACACAGTTATTGCGTAATCTGGTGAAGCCATTGGCACTGGACGCTTAACACCTAAACATGAACTGAGCAACTTTGCCACAGTGACTGCATAGCTATAACAATTTATGTAGCACAAATGATGCTACTGCAATGCCTAGAGAGGTCGCTAGATTCATATAGTCAAGACCTGGGCTGTTTCCGTAAATAGGGCGAGCTAGGGTTGTTTAAGTCCTTTTAGGGCTATGAGATATGCTGATGCCGTGTGCCTGCCTAGTCTATATTTTCTCATCGCATCGTCGTGCTCTCGGGAACTTATCTTTATAAACCCCTAGACCCTTATAAAATTGTTGGTGACCCCAGGTTTCCGAGAACCGCTCCAGAAGGGCGGTGAGGGGCCTGGGGAGACCGTGAGGAGCCCGAGGGTGGCACTAAACAACCTTAAAACACCATAAACAACCGCTCTCGGGTGAACGGCTAAAGAGCTCAGGCCATGTACGAAGAACTTTTAACTAAAGCCGATGAACACTACTACCCCAAATATCTTGAGAAGTTACATGAACTTGTCTATTCCTCTAACATGCAGAAGACTAACAGCTGATATACTTCAGGTCAATGAGCAGTTTCAATGAACATCACCATTGCATGCCTGATATTCATCACATGCAATGGTCAGGGCAATTCATTGAGAAGGGGGTGAATGGAGACATGTAGCAATTTTCAATTGTTTATGCGGCGGCCGGGATTTGAACCCGGGATCTCCGGCTCGGCAGGCCGGCGTCCTAGACCAGGCTAGACGACCGCCGCATGCAACTGTTTTCTAGTTCTTGTGCACGGGTTATAAAGTTTTACTTTTAGAGCCAATCCTTTGTGACAACTGTTTTTGGTGGCACATCTTTATATACGGTAACTCCTGGGTATATTACTGAGTAGGACCCTATTTTTACACCTGGCATTATTGACACGTTTACTCCTGTCTTTGCGTGACTCCCTATCACTGCTCCAAATTTTCTTCTTCCGCTATCTATTTTTTTACCCTCTACATAGATTTTTACATTAGCTTCATCAAATCTCAAATTGGCTAAGAGTGTGCCTGCCCCTAGATTCACGTTTTCTGCTATTATACTATCGCCTATGTATGTAAGGTGCTCTGCATGTGTATTTTCCATTACTATGCTTTCCTTAGCTTCTACCGAGAAACCTATGCGTGCCTTATTCATTATAGTTGTATAAGGTCTTATGTAAGCATTTGGCCCTATCACTGCTTCACGACCTATGTAAACAGGCCCCTCTATGTATGAACACCCTTTTACCATGGCTCCATAATCTATATACACCATGCCCTTAATAGTTGTATGTACATCTACATCGCCTAACACTACTTTCTGCCTCAGCTTTTCTAAAGCCATTTTATTCGCTTTCAACAAATCCCATGGATAGCCTATGTCTTGCCAATGCTCAGAGCCTATCACCACATACTTAAATTCCTCACCTCGACTGCTAGCCATTTCAACGATATCTGTCAATTCATACTCTCCCCTTACAGAAGGTCTAACCTCATTGAGAATATTGAGAGTGCTAGCCCTAATCGCATATATACCAGCGTTTGCAAGACCTCCACCCCCTTCAGAAGGTTTTTCAACTATCTTTAAAACACTATTACCAGAAACCACAAGCTTTCCATACTTAGTAACGTCAGGAACTTCAACAGCTGTAAGAGCATTGAGACCCTTCACAACAGCAGGTTTCAGCGCTTTTGCAACAACCTCAGAATCTATATAAAGATCTCCATAAACCACAATGGCGTAATCCAAGACCTTTTCAATAGCCACCTTAACCGCATGGGCCGTGCCTAACTCTTTTTCTTGAGCGACAAAATGAATGTTAAGTAAAAGCTCATCCCCAAGCCTTTTAACAACATCCTCAACAGCTTCCCTCATATACGATACAACAACATACACATCATTTACATTTAATAAGCTCAGCATCTTTAAGGGATAGTAAATAACAGGCTTACCTGCAACAGGCATTAACACCTTTGGTCTTGACTCTGTTAACGGCTTCAATCTCTTACCCACTCCTGCAGCCAAAACAATGCCTATCAACTTTTACACCGGAACAGGATATAGATGAAACGAAGGATTTAAAAATGGTTAGCAGTCAAAACTCTTGTTTTCGAATACCTAGAGAGGAGGCTTACTCCAAAATCAGTTGAAAAGCTTTCATTAAAGTGATGTTCCATGAGGGGCCTCTAGAACGCCAGGCTTTGGAATTATAACTGCTTTCTTTACTCCCTCAGGTGTTGGCACTGCTAAAAGCTTTGATTTTGCAAATTCTACCTTTCTTAGCGGATATATTCTCTTAGCTTCATTGAATAGCGTCTGGTTGTAATCTCCAAACACCATTCCAACTACAAACTCTCCTAAGGTCTTCTCTGAAGCAATCTTTGTTGTGAGATCCATTAATATCTTTCTAATTGAATGCCTTTGGCTAGTGTTGCAGCGGTATGTAGTCCACGCCATTATTGTAACCCTAAATATGTAGCCATCCTTTGTTGTCACATTGAATATTGCTGTTATCTTGCTACTTTTCCTCCTAGTTAAACTCCTTAAATAGTCCCTTGCAAGCTCATGACCCTTAAAAATGGTGTAAGCATTTTCCCCTTCAACCTTCCATATCTGGAAATGAAGATTTATATGAACTTGTGTAACATCTCCTGTAAGGTCATATAGTGTTGCTGTAACCTTCCTGCCAAGCAACTTCCATGGCTCATCAACAGGCGTTGTTGCTATTGCTACTGATCCAAAGTATTCTGGTGTAACCACGCTATACCATTTCTTAAGTCTCCACCTCTCTCTTCCTGTAAGCCTAAACTTCTGCGCTGATGACAACTATACCAACACCAATTACCTAGAGTATTCATAGCACTGTTAAGTGCAGAAACTTAAAAGCTTTTGAAGACATTACTTCAATGGGTTTATATACGATGGTTGCTAAAGTTGTTAAAATTGCGTTAAATGGTGATTCAGATGATTAGAAGGGCTTTAACCATAGCTGGTAGCGATTCTAGTGGTGGTGCAGGTATACAAACAGACTTAAAGACATTCGCAGCTCTAGGAGTGCATGGAATGAGCGTAATAACCTCTATTACAGCACAGAATACCTATGAGATTAGGGCTGTATTCGACCTTCCACTAAATATAATTGAAGCTCAGTTTAGAGCTGTTGTAGAGGATATAGGTGTAGATGCATCTAAAACCGGGATGCTAAGTAACAGCGAGATAGTTAGGCTCATCGCAAATTTGATTAAAAGTTATGGTTTTCCAGTAGTTGTAGACCCAGTTATGGTAGCTAAGAGTGGTGCTTCACTTCTTAGGGAAGAGGCTATAGAGGCATTATTAAAGTATTTGATACCGATAGCAACGGTAGTAACACCAAATAAATTTGAAGCTGAAAGACTCACAGGTATTAGCATAAATAGTCTAGATGATGCAAAGAAAGCTGCTAGATACATTGTTGAAGAGCTTGGTGCTCAAGCAACTATTTTGAAAGGAGGTCATATTGAGGGTGATGAGGTTACAGATATTCTCTACTACAATAATAAGTTCAAGGAGTTCAAAGCTAAGAGAATCCGCACTAAGAACACTCATGGCACAGGATGCTCCTTTTCTGCTGCTATAGCAGCTGAGCTGGCTAAGGGAAAGCCAATTGATGAAGCTGTTAAAACAGCAAAAGAGTTCATAACCATAGCGATAGAGTACAGCCTTCAGCTTGGAAAAGGCTATGGCCCTGTAAATCCAGTTGCGTGGTTAGCCATACCAGCTGAAAAATACTTCGTACTTAGCAATTTAAAAAAAGCTGTGGAACAACTTGAAGAAAATGGGTATTTGATTGCCCCACTAATGCCTGAAGTTGGCATGAACATAGCTATGGCTCTTCCAAAACCTTATGCTAAAAGCATAGATAGTGTTGCTGGCGTAATGGGCAGGATAGTCAGGATAGGCGATAAAGTAAAAGCTGTAGGCTCTATAGAATTTGGAGCCTCGAGTCATATGGCGAGAGCTGTGCTGAAAGCTATGGAGTTTGATGAGAGGGTTAGAGCAGCAGCTAACATAAGGTTTGATGAAAGACTCATTGAAATTGCTAGAACTCTAGGCTATTCAGTGTCCTTCTATGAAAGGTCTCAAGAACATGTAGATATAAAGAGAGTTGAGGGTGCTTCAATACCATGGGGAGTTGAACAAGCTGTGACTAGGATTGGATACGTACCAGATATAATCTATCACAAGGGTGACTGGGGAAAGGAGCCAATGATAAACGTATTTGGGCTTACTGCAACAGATGTTGTTGAGAAGATTCTGAGGCTGGCAAAAACATATAAGGAAAGAAAGCCATAGTACCTTGGTGCCCTAGACTTGGGTGATAGAAATGCTTGAAATTTATAGAGAGGAGTGGATCGGCGATTTTGTAATATTAGAATACAAACCTATAGAGTTGCAAAGACCTAGCTATGCCATAATTTCTTTACCAGACACAGGTCTTGTGGGGGTTATTAGTGCTTGGCACATAATAAAAACGCTACAATTATCTGAAGTCGGTGGTGTTGATTCGTATGTATATCTACCGCCCATCGTTGTAGTGAGCAATAAGATTATGAGAACGCCGATAAGGGTGTTCTCTGGCAGCAACATTCTTGTAATATATAGCGAATTTATGCCTGCACAACAAGGCTTATTACACCTTTCAAAAATTCTTGCAAATTATTTAGAGAGGAAAGGCATTGACTATGTACTTCTGCCTTCAGGAGTACCAATACAGAACAGATTTGAAGTTGAAAACCTAAAGACGTATTACCTAACTACAACATCTAAAGCCTTAGAATTGCTTAAGGACACGGATATACTGCCCTTTGAAAACGGTCTTCTTGCAGGTACTTATGCCCTTCTCTTAAAGGAGTTCAGCAGAGCAAAGCTTAACACCATCCTATTGCTTACAGAATCCTTCTTAGAATTCCCCGATCCAGAAGCATCAGCAAAAAACATTAACATAATCTCTAAAATCATAGGAAGATCCATAGATGTTAAGGAACTTCTTGAACAAGCTGAGGCTATCAGGCTGAAGGCTAGAGATGCTATGAAGAACACCTTAAGAGGATTAGCTCAAATGAGAAAAGATGTAGAATACGCTGTTCCTCTATATACCTAGGTGTTGAGAAAATGGATGAAGATTTTGAAAGACTATTCAAAAGAATTAAGGAAATTGAAAGAAATCTTAGAGAATATATAGAAGATGAGTTTAGAAGAGCTATTGGGAAATTCAGAGAGGATATGATGCACATAGAAGGAATGCTTGCCCCTATGTGGCATTATGAAGGTTACTTAAGACCCTTATACAGTATCGTGGATAAGGGTTCTTATTATGAGATTTACATAGACTTGCCTAAGGCTGATGAGCAGAGTATTGATATAAGGTTTAGAGGCAATATGATGTATGTAAGAGCCAGGCTGAAAGAAGAAATTGGATTTAGCGGGCTTAGCGGTAGAGGTGGTGAAACAAAGTTTCATGAATATAGGGAAGTTGTAGAGCTGCCATTCAATATAGATCCGCAGAAGGTTAGAGTTGTAGCAAAACGTGGATTTGTAAAGGTATTGATTTACAAGTGAGCTCCTCGTCTTTTTAATGCAGGGATGGGTAAAAGCTTAAAATGTTTTCCAAAGCTTGTAGAGTCCCAGGAGATGAGTTGTTATCCTTGGGCATGTGGATGCGAAGAGTACAACAACGAAAAACAGAAACAGTATGGGGATCTCCATCCTAAATGCCTCATATATTAAAGGTGTAAACATGAAGAATGGATGTGAGGAGCTAATGAACTCCCTAAAGGGGGTTTGCCCCCTAGAGTGGGGAGGAGATTAGAAATAGCCTCAGCGGGCTTATACATTGAAAGCCATTTTAGCTATTCATGGCGGAGCCGGTAAGTGGGCAGTTGACGAAAAAACTTATAGAGATGTTAAAAAGGTTTTGGAAGAGGCGTTAGTTGAAGGGTTTAGAGTTTATCGAACTGGTTCTAGCCTAGACATGATTACAATAGCCATAGAGGTTTTAGAGAACTCAGGCATATTCAATGCTGGTATAGGTAGTACTGTGGATGTTTCTGGCTCTATATCAATGGACGCTGGCCTCATGTATCGAAATAGAGCTGGGGCAGTGGCCTATGCTAAGTACCCTAAAAACCCTGTGAAGTTGGCTAGAATTGTATTGGAAAAGACTGACCATATAATTATTGCTGGTGATGCTGCCGATAACCTGGCTAGGAAAATGGGTTTAGAGCCGCATCCAGGCCCTTTACCAAGAACTTTAGAGCTTTATAGGAATTTTATGGAAAAGCTTAGAAGAGGTGAAAAAATAGAGAGCCCTTTTAAAAAGAGCTTGGAGATGTGGTTAAATATAGGGGATACCGTTGGAGCAGTAGCAATAGATAAGGATAGTGTTTTAGCAGCTGGCGCAAGCACAGGTGGTGTATTTTTTAAAATGCCTGGTAGGGTTGGAGACTCCCCTATTCCAGGAGCTGGATTCTATGCAAATGAATGTGGAGCTGCTGTTGCCACAGGTATTGGTGAATACATACTACTTACTCACGCAACTCTGAAAATTGTTGAAGAATTGTGTAACAATACTCTACCAGGAAAAGCTATTGAAAAAATCCTTAATGTTATAACCAGCCGTTTTGGATCTAATACTGCAGGTTTCATAGCATTGGATAAATTAGGTAGGGTTGCAGGTCTATATAACACTCGTGCAATGCCATGGGGTTACATAAGTGAGGATGGCGCTGTAAAGATTCTTGGAATATAGTCTAACAATTGAGGTATAGGCAAATTAAGTAAAGTTAGTCACAGATGAGTGTGTAGTATATATACTCAGTAACATAGAACAGTATTATAGCAAAGCTAAGGGATTATCAAGTTGAGTGGAGGCAATAATCTTAACATAGTTTTTTACATCGATGAATGGATCGATGACGATGATTTTTCATTATTTCTGCAGTTTGCCAGGTATCTAGGTAAAGAGCGCAATAAAACAAAATTTGCCATAGATGTGAACAAGCTCTCTCAAGCCCTTAAGGAAAAAAAGATTACGCCCTCTGACATCCTAGACCTCCTGATAGGATATGATGCAGTATTCGAGAGCGGCTCTATAGATGATGTTAAGAAGCTTATGGAAAATCACATGCCCACGGTTACTATTGAGAAAAATATTAATGATCTGTACCTCAAACCCAATTTCTATTTAGGTGAGTTAATAAAGGATCTGAGAGAAAAACATATATTGATATACGATAGGAATAGGAAAGCGTTCAGAATAGCCAAACCTATGTACTTATTTCATGTTATAGATGTTCTGAAGAAGAGAGGGATAGAAGTAGTTGATATGAGTGGCATTAAAAGAGAAGAGCCTCTCCCAATAAAGCCTCTGTTTAAGGGGATATTAAGAGACTACCAGCAGGAAGCTTTTGAGGCATGGAAAAAGAATAATTATAAGGGCATTATAGCTCTTCCTACAGGAACAGGAAAGACTGTCATAGCCATTGCTGCACTAGCTGAGTTAGGTGTGAGAACTCTTATCGTAACCTTTACTAAAGAGCAAATGTTTCAATGGGCTGAAAAAATAGTTGAATTTACAGATATTCCTAAAAGCTTGATAGGGTTTTTCTATGCTAATGAAAAAAGGCTTGCACCAATAACAATCACAACCTACTACTCAGCCTTTAGATATGTAGATGTATTAGCACCGCATTTTTCTCTATTAATTATTGATGAGGTTCATCATTTACCAGCTGATAAGTTCAAGTTTATTGCAGAAAATAGCTATGCTGATCTGAGAATGGGGCTTTCAGCTACTGTTGTAAGAGAGGATGGAAGGCATGTCGAATTATTCCCATTGATGGGGGGTATAGTATATGCAAAGACTTTGCAAGAGCTCGCTGAAAGAGGATATATAGCGCCATTTGATGTCATTACAAGGAGAGTGTCATTAACGCCAGAGGAGAGGACTAGGTATAGAGAACTCTTAGAGAAGTTCAAAAAACTTGCACATGGAAGAGAGTTTAAGCAACTTGTTGAAGATGCTAAGAAGGGGGATATAATAGCCATGGAGGCGCTTAAAATAAGAAGTGAGTTGAGAGAGTTAATAGCAAACTCAGAGAGGAAGATTGAAGAGATAAAGAAGATTGTTAATGAAGAGCTTGCAAAAGGTAGTAAAATACTTATTTTTACGCAATATGTGGAACAAGCAAAGAGGATAGCGGAGGCACTAAATACATACTGTATAGTGGGTGAGCTTGATGAGAACACTAGGAAAATGAGATTAGAGTCATTTAAGTCCGGCGTTGTTAGAGTACTTGTCTTAACAACAGTTGGTGATGAAGGTTTAGATATTCCTGACGCTAATGTGGGGATAATAGCTACGGGGACTGGCTCAAAAAGACAATTTATTCAAAGACTTGGTAGAATACTTAGACCCGTTCCTGGGAAAGAAGCAAGGCTCTATGAAGTCATTGTTAAAGGAACTTATGAAGAAGCTGAATCTAAAAGAAGGAAAGAGGCTTTGAAAGCTCTCTTCGAACAGCTCGTCTCATTTTCAGATTCAGGTGTTTAGAATTGATGTGTCGCTCTGGTACTCCTATTGGTAGAGTAGGTGAAGAGTCTTATCCTCATAGTGTGCAAATTATATCAAAGTATCCAATACCACTTGGAACTTACATAGCCATTCCATTTGAAGCTTATGAGATCTCCGCCAATGAGAGAAAGCAATACTGTGCTATTGGTGTTATTAGTTTGACTGCCTATAGAAAACTCATCCCGACGTCACCTACATTCATAGCTTCATCAACACAGCTAGGCATTGATGATGAAAATCTTAGATATTCGCCTTCACGTGCAAGAATATTCGCTAATATTGTTGGTGATAGGATTGAAACTCCTTCAGTGCCCCCCAACCCTGATGCTGAAGTATATTTAGCGCCCTCAGAAATACTTGCAAGAATGTTTACCATTACTTCAGCTGGCTCTATTAGGATAGGGCATGTGATTGGAAGATCTGACGTTGAGGTTAAGGTGGATGTGAATGCCCTTACAAAACACCTATTCATAACAGGAACTACAGGGTCAGGCAAAAGCAATGCTGTAGCTATACTTGCTGAAAGAATTGCTGGAATAGGGGGTACAGCTATAATATTTGATGTACATGGAGAGTACATTAATATGACTACTTCCTCGCCTGACATTAATATACATGTAATGGACTTCAAATTTAATCCACTAAAAATACCACCAAAGGTACTAGCAAAGATGATCATACCTGAAGCAGGGGCTACAAGACAGAGAGCACTCACATCTAATGCATTGCAAATAGCTAATACGATCTTAAGCAAGTTTATTGAAAAATATGGTGTTAGCGAGGACTTGATAAAAGCTATTATGGGGAAAAGTGAAGAGGTGAAGAGAATTCTAAATCCTCACAGCATTAGTGTGGAAGACTTAGTAAAAAATATTACTGTGGATGAAGATCTAAATGAGAACATTATTGAAATTTATAAAAACACCATTATCCTGCTATTCAGAAAATTCTACGCCCGCGATGATTCTGCAGCAAAGGCCCAGGCAAAAGTTGAGGAGTTTTTTGATAACATACCATTAAACTTTGCATCGTCTAGCCTCACAGATTTATTAAGACCGTCATCAATATTTGTGGTAAACGCCTCTGATCTTTCTGATGAACAAAAAGATTACTGTTTAAAGATAATATTGGATGAAATGCTGAATTATACTAGGCACAGACTAGCTATGGGTAGACCCCACCCTGTTATCATATTTATTGAAGAGTCTCACCGATTCTTATCTGCCACTAGATCCACTGTTTCTAAAAGCTCTATTGAAAGAGTTGCTAGGGAAGGTAGGAAATTTGGAGTTTCACTGGCTATAGTATCGCAAAGACCCCGCAATCTTGATCCAAATACTGTGAGTCAGGTCCAGAACTTCATTTTTATGAAGCTTGTGCAGGAGGAGGATCAACGATTTGTCATGAATGTTTCAGACATGCTTACAGAAGATGTTGCATTATCTCTATCTGCCTTAAACACAGGTGAGGCAATAATAATTGGTGAATGGGTTGGAAGGTTTCCGATATATGCAAAAATAGATAGACATGCAGGTAAAAAACTTGGAGCATCTCTTGACATAGCGTCTATATGGCTCTCTACAAAGAGTAATCAAAATGCTATTAAAAGCCTTGCCGCTTCTAGTAATGAAGTGTACAAAGAACTTTCAAACATTATGTAATAACTGATTTATATAGTCTCGAAACACATAATAAGTACACTGTGTACAACAATTTTGCTATAGGGTACAAGGATAATGTTAGCAATACATGTTAGTGATACCCACTTAGGTGCAATGCCCTTTGGACTCTTTTCCAGAGCCAAAGACATATACTCATCTTTTGCTGAAACCATAGAGATAGCTCTTAAAGAAAGAGCAAGTTTTTACATACATTCCGGAGACTTCTTCGATTTACCAAGCCCTCCACCTGAGGCATATCTAGTTGCATATAGAAATCTTAGAAAATTGAAGGAAAAGAACATAAAGGTTATCGTAACTTCAGGGCAGCATGACACACCTAAGAGAGTTGCTATGTCACCTTTACAAATGCTTCTAGACCTAGGTGTAATAGATGTATTGAGCGTGAATGAGATTATCCAGAGAGAGTTTGAAATAGAGAACAGATACGTGAATTTTATTTGTGTACCTTACCCTGCTAGAACCTCTATACCCGCTCTTAGCAGACCTTTGAAGGAATATCATAGGAACATACTTGTAGCACACCTCCTTCTAAAAGAGCTTGGAATACCTAGCGAGCAAGCAGACATTTCTTTATCTCAAATACCAAATTGGTTAAACTACATAGCATTAGGAGATTATCACATAAAGACAGAGCTTAGGCATGGTGCAGCATATGCAGTTTACCCTGGTGCGACAGAGATTCTGAAGATGAATGAATGCTGCGATAAATATGTAGTACTCATTGATTTGAGCACTGATTTTCCAAAACCTCAGTACGTAAAGCTCTCTAATGTAAGACCGTGGATTATAGTGAGTTACAGGGATATGCAGAGTCTTAGTAGTATGCTTTCAAATAGGTTAAGTGAGGTTAAGAAAATGAATTTGAAGCAACCTATAGTTGTTGTAAATGTTTTGAACTCTTCTATTGAGCCTTTAGAAAAATATTTAACATTGTTGAGAGACCGTGGTGAAATAGAGTATTTTAGACTAGTATATTCGGATAGAAGTGCTACTGAAAACGATGATCTACTTAAGACTAGAACAGTAATTGAAGAATTAGAGTACATAAATGTACCAAAGCTCATAGAGCAAATAGTCGGTGATACCCAGTTAGCACATTTCTTAACGAACCTGGTTAAGGAACCTTCTAAGGCAATAGCCAAAAGCATTGTAGACTATCTTAGGGAAAAACCTGAGGTAGCTAAACAGATAGAGGGTATTGCGAAGCTGAATATACTCACTAACTATATGAAGTCTGAACATAGTCATAGTGAGAGCTAGGTTAGGTTTAGCACCTTGAGTGAGACAATACTCCTCAGAAGGATTAGGCTTAAAAATATACTTTCACATGAGAATACTGAAATACATTTACCAATAGGCTTAATAGCTTTTGTGGGTCCGAATGGCGCGGGAAAGAGTTCAATAATAGATGCCGTTGTATATGCTCTTTTTGTGACACCTTCTGCTGCAAAGGGGTATAGAGGTGAAGGAAAGCGCGGGCTCATAAGATCTGGGGCTTCTGAGGGAGTTATAGAAGTTGAGATAAGCATAGGAGGTAAAACATATTTGGTGCAGAGATATGTCAGCGTAAACAGACCTGATGTAGCATTCATCTACGAGATTACATCTGATGGCAACAAGAAGGTTATAGCAACGGGGGTGCAAAATGTTGTCAGCATCATTGAAAAACTTCTCTCAATACCATCTACAGAAGCTGTAAGATTCTCTATAATTTCAAGACAAAACGAGCTTACAAGATTTATTGAAGAGACTGAGGCGAAGAGAAAGGAAATTGTATTAAAGCTTCTTGGCTTAGACGAGCTTGAGAAAGCAAAAGAGTTGTTTACTAGAGAGGTGCTGAAAGATATTGAGAAGGCTAAGGACAACTATGAAGATAAAAAGAGACTGCTATTTGAATCATATAAAAAGCTAGAGAGCATTAAGAGCAATATAAACCTGCTTAATGAAAAAGCAAGAAAGCTAGAAGAAGCATTTTCACAACTAAATAGAGAAGTCGAAACATTTGAAAAAGCAAAGGATGCTTTGATGAGGTTTGAGAAAATTAAAAAAGCTAGGGATTTGATGATCGAGATCTCAAGGTATCACAGCCTAGAGAGTGTATGCAAGAAAATTGCAAGCATAGAGTTGGGTAAGTTAATTTCCCAACTTGAAATATATAAGAACAGTAAGAAGGAGCTTGATGGCATTATAAAACAGCTAAATGAGTATAAGTCAAGGCTTGATAATTTAAGGCAACAGGCTTCAGGTATTCTTCAAGTAACAATTGAAGAGAGTGATGCAGAGAAGCTGATTAGTATTATTGAAGATAGGCTTAGCGAGCTAAAGGAGCTATTACAGCTAAAGAAGGCAGAAATGGATCTCAGTGAAAAATCTCTACAAGCAATAAAAACATCCTCTATTTGTCCAGTATGTAGAAGGCCTTTAGATGAGGAGTTGAAGAAGATTTTGCTAAGTGATGCACATGATAGAATTGAGAGTAGTAAGAGGCTTATAAAAGAGTACATAGCAACTGAATCTAAGTTGCAAGAGCTATTAAACTCCATGAAGAGCCTTCATGAAACAATAATTAGATATGGTATGAAATATGAGTTGCTGAATCAGCAGATGAAAAAAGCATTAGAGGAGTACAATAATAGTAAGCAAATCATAGACAAAATAATTGATGAAGTAAAGGACAGTAATGAGTTACAAGAATGTATAGAACTTAATGACTTTAGCTCTGTAAAAACGTTGCAATGCTTGCAGAGAAAATGCATTGAATATCTAAATATGTTAAGCGATAGAGCAGCTCAACTACAAAAGATTTTATCCGAACTTGGGATAGAAAGCGAGGTTGTGATAAAGGAATTCAATGCATTACAACACACATTATCTAATCTTGGCATAGATACTGAGAAAGCAAGTTTCGAAGAACTTGAGAAGAGGTATAGAGAAAGTATAAAAAGGTTTCAAATGGTTAGAGACGAGCTAAATAGAATTAAAGGTAAGTTGGAGGAGCTTGAGAAGAGCAGAACCGATTTAGAAAAGCAAGTTAGCGAACTTGAGACAGAAGTTAAGAGTTTAGAGAAAGATGCAATGATATTTAATGCTTTAGATGTATTAGCAAACAACATCTTAGGTAAAGATGGGCTTATAGCAAAAGTTTTAACAAAAGAGGCTAGGAGGCTGATGGAGATGTATACTAACAACATCTTAAACGAATTTGGAATGGATTTTAGAATAAGTATAGATAATGAATTCAATATTGAGGTTCAAGGTCCCTTAGGTAGAATAGATTTGAGGGGGTTGAGCGGAGGTGAAAGTATAGCTTTGGCAATAGCTCTTCGATTAGCATTAGCATATACTGTCTTCGGTAGGCTACCAGGCTTTTTAATGCTAGACGAACCGACACAATTTTTGGATGAGGAAAGGAGGAGGATACTATTTGATGTTATAAAGAAACTTTCACAAAGAATCCCCCAAGTCATTGTAGTTACACATGACAGAGATGTTATAGAGATAGCTGATCACATATTTTATGTAAATAAAGAGGGTGGGAGATCCTTTGTAAGAGAAAAAAGCATTATACAAAAAGAAATTCTAGAAATTTAATTAATTCAATTGATACTACTCTACAACAGGCCCTATAATTTCTTTCCCTACAACCTTGTTTATTCTCTCAACTTCGCTATCCACCATTTTCTGAATCTCTTCGATATCACGATCAGTTAAATGATTGAATCTGCCCTGCAATCTTATATAATGCTTAACATGCTTTCTCTTTGGCACTGGTACTGTCACCTTAAACTCGCCATAATCAAGCTCCCAGTTTATCCACATAGCTGTTTCCGTTGCAAGTCTAGCAATTTTTATACCCAGCCTTGGATCAAACCTCCAACCTGTTGTGCAAGGCTGAAGTACATGTATAAATGATGGTCCTTCAACTTCTAGGCCCCTTCTAAACTTATTCATCATGTCTAGGAAGTGAGCTGGGTTAGCTGTAGCTACGTAAGGAATTCTATGAGCTGCTACAATCTCTGCAACAGGCTTCTTGAACTGGATCTTTCCTCTCAACACCTTTCCTACTGGTGTAGTAGTAGTCCATGCATACTGCGGGGTTGCACCACTTCTCTGAATACCTGTATTCATATAGGCTTCATTATCATACATAACATACATCAGTTTATGTCCTCTCTCTAGCGTTCCGCTAAGTGCTTGAAAACCTATATCTGCTGTTCCACCATCGCCTGCTAAAGCTATGACATTCACACGTTTATTTGGGTCTATGAGCCCTTTAGCTTTCAATACCTTCAGAGCTGCTTCAATCCCACTTGCAACAGCAGCAGCATTTTCGAAAGCTACATGTATGTAAGGCACTCTCCATGAGGTATAAGGAAATGTAGTTGTTGAAACCTCTACGCATCCAGTGGCATTAACTATTACTGTATTGGGTCCTGCCACCTTCAGCAAGAGCTTTACAATGGTGCCTGCTGTACAACCTGCACAAAGCCCATGGCCTGGAGCAAAGAGCTCCTCCTTTGGTATATCAAATACTGTTTTGTAATGTAATTTGGGGGATGAGCTCACTGCCTAACACCCCAATAAATTGATTTTTCAGTAAGTGACACACCTTTCTTAAGAAGGTCAATACTATTCTCAACCATAGCCATTACATCTTCTTCTGTTACTGCTCTCTGACCAACCGAGGCTATGTAGCTGTGTAAAGCTGTATCTAAGCTCTTTTTAGATATTGTTGCTAGCACTTCCATAGCTATGGGGCCCTCCAAAGCAGCTCCAAAACTTATAGCCCTATCTATTACTATTACTGCCTTTAGATTCTTCAATATCCTTATAAGTTCTTCTGTAGGCCATGGTCTAAAGACCCTTAACTTTATAGCACCAACATCTAAACCCCGTTTTTTCATGATATCAACAGCCTCGGTGACCGTGCCATACAAACCTCCATATGTTAAAATCGCAATGTCACTGCCATCCATGTTGTAAGTCTCTATAAAGCTGTAGTTCCTTTCAAATCTTTTGCCAAATTCTTCAAATACTTGTTTAAGAATGTTTAGGGAATTCTCAATTGCTACTACTTGTTGGTATTTGAATTCATAATACCAATCAGGATTTCCAACAGCGCCTACTGTAATGGGTTTATCGGGATCTAATATATTCCACAAAGGCTTTCTTTTTGGCACAAATTCTAGTATTGTAGACCTGTCTTTGGCTACGTATACCGGTTCGTAAGTGTGGCTCATTAGGAAGCCGTCATATGCCACCATAACAGGTAACAACACATCTGGATTTTCAGCTACTTTATATGCTTGAATAATGCTGTCATAGACTTCTTGAGCTGAAGAAGCTATTATTGTAATCCATGAAGAGTCTCTTGTAGCCATTACATCGCTATAATCACCCCATATGCTTATAGGTGCTGAGAGAGCTCGCGAAGCTATACTCATAACAATGGGTAATCTCAAACCAGATGCTATGTACAGAAGCTCGTGCATAAGCTCAAGACCTTGCGCTGATGTAGCTGTAAAAACTCTTGCACCTGCTGAGGCTGCACCTATGCATGCACTTAATGCTGAGTGCTCACTTTCAACATGAATCATTTCAGCCTGTAGCTCGCCATTTGCTATAAACTCTGCTATTTTTTCAACAACAGTAGTCTGTGGTGTTATCGGGTAAGCTGCAACAACATCTACATCAGCATCTTTGGCTGCATAGGCAGCAGCGTAATTCGAACTTAGAGGTATTCTTACCCACTCACCCATCTTTACTTCACCTCTTCAACAAAATCTATTGCTTTAACAGGACACTCTTCAACACAAATCCCACAACCCTTACAATAATCATAGTCTACTTCAAAGGTCATCTTCCACTCTCTTCCCGAGGACGTCTTGTAGGGCCTGTCAATAATTTTTATTGCAGGTTCTGGGCAGTAAACCCAGCACAAATAACACCTAACGCATTTGTCCTGATTTATAATTGGCTTAAATACTCTCCAATCACCCGTCGGCCTATTCACACTATTGCCTGGCTGTGTAATAGCTCCTCCAACTGGTACCTCTCTCCAACTAGCAAGTCTCTTAATCTGCAGTGTCATGCGATCTCCACCTCATTAAGAGCTCTTCTCATTGCCTGTATATTGGCTTCAGCTATCTTTGGTCTAAAGTTCTCTTTTATAGCTTCTTCAATATATGATACATCGATAACTGGTATTACCTTTGCAACAGCTCCCAACATGGCCATGTTGACAAATGGTGCCTTTAAAATTTCGAGAGCTATTTTAGTTGCATCAACTCTAGCAATCTTAATGTCATCTCTGCCAACATCTTTTTTAATTTCAGCAATACTTTTTTTCGTGTTAATTATGAGTAACCCATCCTTCTTCAAACCCTCTACATAAAGTGATGGACTTAGCGATGGGTCTAGAACCACTACAGCGTTGGGTTCTATTATTGGTGCCCTTGTGTATATAGGCTCATCTGAGATTCTTGTATAAGCTTTCACAGGAGCACCCCTTCTCTCAGCACCAAATTCAGGAAATGCTTGAGCATATTTACCTTGATATATAGCAGCCTCTGCTAATATCATTGCTGCTGTTACCGCTCCTTGACCACCTCTGCCATGCCACCTAATTTCAATACGCTTTAAATCCAATATGCCACCACCATTTTACGATTATAAGCTATTCTGTAGCGTAGTATAAAATGTTTTTTATATAGTCTCAAAAATTTTTATACATAATACATGTGAAGATAAATGGATATAGTAAAAGATGTTATGAAGGTTTTATGGATTATTCTACCAGCATATGTAGCTAATGGAACACCTGTGATTATAGCAAAGCTTTTGTACAAACTTAGACTTGAAAGACATCCTATAGACTTTGGAAGGAATTTTATTGATGGTAAGAGATTGTTTGGAGATAGCAAGAGTTGGGAGGGGTTAGTAGCAGGAATCTTAACAGGTACTATCACAGGTTATATACAGAATCTCTATCCTTTAATTGATAGCACTACAAATACTATTGTACTAGGTTTAGTTTTGAGTAGTGGAGCTATGACTGGCGATGTCTTAGGAGCCTTTATTAAGAGAAGAATTGGTTTAAAACCTGGAGAGCCTTTGCTTTTTGTTGATCAACTGCTTTTCATTGTTGTTGCATTAGGTCTTTCTATAGCTCTAAACATATTAAGTTTATCACCTTTTGACTGGTTTATTGCAGTAACACTTACGTTTGTGCTTCACATCGTATCAAATCTTATCGCCTATATTATAGGTCTGAAGAATGTTCCTTGGTAAAGTTTCAGTGTAATGAGTTTAACAATTCTTTTTGTCACCTACTTGGTTTTATTGTCAAGTATATTAAGCAGAATTTTTTGACATCTAATTTGGTAGCTGGAGAGTGAGTTGGGCGAAACTAAAGCCTGTAATATACATGGTACTCGGCTTTGCAATAGCATGGCTTTTAACAAAACTTTTAAGTAGCTTGCAAAATGCTTTAATTATTGGATTAATGCCATTTATAGGACTTTTGCATGAATTATTGCATCTTGTTGCATCTATTGCTGTTAAAGCCTCATATAAATTTACTTTAAATGGTCTATTCATAGGATTCAAAATAGTTGTGAAAAACGTCAGAGATTTCATTATAATAGCTTTGATGCCTCAAATTCTAAGCGTATTGTTTCTTATTCTCTTCTTGATGTTGAACTCAAATATGGCTCTAGCATTAATGCTAATACATGTAGCCATATCTCTTGAGGATTTAAACAAGGCTACCAAATATTTAGCATCTCTCTCACCCTAAAGGCAAATTTTTCGGTTGAAATTGCAATGAATTCCAGGTCTTTGCATATTCTTCTAAGTTGTAGTAATACATTACTTTGAGAGTGGGCCCGCGGGGATTTGAACCCCGGACCTCCGCCTTGTAAGGGCGGCGTCCTACCAGACTAGACGACGGGCCCTTTAATTTAGTATGTAACATGCTTAGGGGTTATAGCTTTTTTGGATCTTTAGTATTCCCTCCAGGTATGTCCACATTTTGTGCATTTATAAAACGTCGTAGGAGGTTCGTCAGCTGCTCTTGTCTGAAGCTGCCAGGCATATACTTCTTCGTGACCGCATCTCGGACATCTTACATGTCCCTTTACCAATGTTGCTGTTGGTGGTACAGAAGCTATTGAAGAAGAATCTAGTACAATAGTCTTTTCTTTATTATTGTGCTGAAAACTTTTTGACATTACAACTTTATTGCTTATGTTTGCAGCTTCATAGCCGCATTTGGGACATCTATACACTTTTTTTACCTTGTCAAGCACTAATAGCGTTCCACAACGAGGGCAAAACATTGTATTGCCACCTTTACTCCAATGATTTTAAAGTATAGGCTAAAGTTTCTAAGGATAATAAGCGTTATCACTAAATAAAAAACATCTCGTCACGTACGTGAATACCCAAATCAAATACATTCTTCACAATAGCGGTAAGCATTTGCCCACGTTTTATTAATTCAGCAATCTCATCTTCACTATAAAGCATCATTCCAATACCAATGGCCTTAAAGTCTTCAGAGTCTATCACAGCTATGTATTTTCCTTTTTCAATGGGTGGCAATACTTTTTCAAGTGATACGAGAAGCAGGTCATTGCCATATAGAAAAGCTCTTACACCTTGGGGTTTTGAACTCACAGCGCATCCGATCTTCTGATAATTATCATATATGAAGTTGTAGAGATGAGGTGATGGAATGAACTTTCCTTTCCACATCCACCCTGCTAATATACCTCCACCAATAATTCTTAATTTCTTAGAGCTTTTTAAAACAATTTCACGTGTTGCAACAGGTTGAAGCATTATTTTAGTCCATCGCCTACGTGAAGAGAATGATAGGATGTCAAATGCGTTCTCTAAGTGGGTAAATAATTCTTCACTATAACATTTATTAATAAAATCTTTTATTAAGACCTTAACACTATTTATCAATTGTTTTTCTACCATATTTTTTCTCAGCTAAGTCTATGATATCTAAAATACTTTTTATGACATTTGTTTCCACATCTCTCCTTTCTATTTTTGCATCCCAGATTTCATCCCACACCTCATAAACTTTGGCACTCCCCCCAAGGCTGTCACTAATAGCATCTACAGCTTCGTCAAGCATCTCTATATCCCATTTCTCTACATTCTTAAACCTCTTATCAATACCGCTTGCAAACTCCTTTACAAATTCCACATACACATCATAAATCACGTCTACATTTACTCTGTTCAAGTTCTTCATTAAGAGCTCTTCAATGGCTTTTCTAATAAATTTTAAATTCATTGTGAATAACCTTATTTGCACACTCTTTCTCAAAACTTATTAACTAAGCTAAGAACTTATATCTTTACACACGTAAATACAGCTGTCGGTGATACCATGAGTGTAGACTATGCAGAATTAGGAGACTTGAAGGAGGGTAGCTATGTAGTTGTAGATGGAGAGCCTTGCAGAGTTGTAGAGGTTTCGCGAGCAAAAACAGGTAAACATGGCAGTGCAAAAGTGCATATCGTAGCAATAAGCCTCTTTACAGGGTCTAGGAAAACCCTTGTGGGTCCAGCAGACCAGAGGGTTGAGGTTCCTATAATAGATAAGAGAATTGGGCAAGTAATAGCTGTTTTGGGAGACAGAGTGCAGGTAATGGATAATGAAACCTATGAAACTTTTGAAGTTGAAATGCCTTCTGATGAAAGTGTTAGAAGTAAGATAACACCAGGTGTGGAGGTAGAGTACTGGAGTGCTTTAGGTAAGAGATTTATATCTAGAGTTAGATAAGGAGTATTAATAGGATTGCAAAATGGTATTAGATTCTCTTAAAAACCTAGTTATAGATTTTTTAAAGGGTAGAGGTTCATATGAAGAAGCTGTAGAAAACTTTATTAAGGAGCTGCAAAAAACACTTCTGAAAGCAGATGTAAATGTAAAGCTCGTCCTTCAACTCACTAATAGCATTAGGGAGAGAGCTCTTAGAGAAAAGCCACCACCACTAGTTTCAAAAAATGAATGGTTCATAAAGATAGTGTATGACGAGCTTTCAATGCTTTTTGGAGGAGATACAAAACCTCAGATCTTCCCCCAGAAAACCCCATACGTGCTAATGCTTGTTGGTGTTCAGGGCTCTGGCAAAACTACAACAGCAGCAAAAATAGCTTACTACTACAAGAGATATGGATATAGACCTTGCTTAATTTGTGCAGACACCTATAGACCAGCAGCTTACGAACAGTTGTATCAGCTAAGCAAACAAATTGACGTAACGTTTTGCGGTGATCCTAAGTCTAATAATGCGATATTGATAGCAAAGAAATGTGTTGACACATGCTTAAGGCAAAACAGCAATATGATTATAGTGGATACTGCTGGAAGGCATGGTTATGGAGAAGAAGAGGCTTTGCTTAAGGAAATGCAAGAAATAGCTAAAAATGTAAACCCCGATGAAATAATGCTTGTTTTGGATGCATCAATAGGGCAAAAGGCTTATGACATTGCTATGCGATTCCATTCAGCAACGCCTATAGGCTCCATCACTATAACGAAACTTGATGGCACAGCTAAAGGAGGTGGAGCATTATCAGCTGTAGCAGCAACAAAAGCTATGATAAAGTTCATTGGAATGGGCGAAAAAATACCAGAGCTAGAAGTATTTGAACCAAGAAGATTTGTAGGCAGGCTCCTAGGATTAGGTGACTTGACGGCACTCATAGAGAAGTTAAAATCTTTAGAGTATGGTGAAGAAGTTGAAAAGAGATTTGCAAAGGTTTTAGCCACAGGTAAAATCACTTTAGTAGACATATACATACAGCTTCAAGCTATGAAGAAGCTAGGACCCTTATCAAGGGTCTTGCAGATGATTCCAGGACTTTCATTTTTACCTTTGGATGAAAAACAGCTGAAATTAAGCGAGGAAAAGATAAAGAAATGGATTGCAATAATAGACTCAATGTCTTTTGAGGAACTGAGAAATCCTGGCATAATTGACAAGAATAGAATGTTAAAAATAGCTATAGGCTCAGGCACTACTGTTGATGATGTTAAGGAGTTGCTTAAATATTATGAACTTGTCAACTCAATGATGAAGAATATTAAAAGAAGAAAAACATTTTTCAGAAGGTTAGGCATAGATTTATCAAATATGAAGACGGAGTAGAACAGAATGGCACTTAATAAAACAAGCGATGAAAGCATTCTCGAGATTGTTGTTAGAGTCCTAGAAAAATATCCTTTATGTGATAGATGCCTTGGCAGGCTCTTTGCTCACTTGGGTAAGAACTTAGGGAATGATGAAAGAGGTAAAGCATTGAAAATAGCAGCAATAATGGAATTACATAAAAAGGTATTGAAAGGCGATAAAGAAGCTGTTAATGTTTTAAAAAAGATTTTGATTAATAGCAGGATACCTTTAATAGAACTTTATAAAGAAATGAATATAGGGGTTCAGGAAGAACTCCCCAAATGTTATATCTGTGAAGATCGCCTACAAGAAATTATAAACATATTTTCAGAACTTATAGCAAAGAGAATTGCCGAAAATAAAATGCAAAGTTTTTTAATAGGCGTTATAACACCTCATAACATAATTGAAAAAGAAACAGAAATTATAAAGAAATTTCAATTGCAATACTGGGAAAGCATTAAGAGAGAGATTAAGAGAGAGATAGGTAAGAGAGTTCAGCAAATGACAGGTGCTAAAGCAGATTTTGAGACTCCCCAAGTTACTTACATAATAGACTTAACAAACAATATTGTAAGGGAAGAGATAAGATCAGTTTTCATATTTGGTGTTTATAGAAAACTTGGAAGAATGATTTCACAAAACATATGGATTAAAAGAGATGGTACAAGAAAGTACAGGTTAGCAATAGAGGATGCCATTAAAAGTACTCTAACCTATTTCAAAGCCTCTAACGTTGTTGTGCATATTGCTGGGAGAGAAGATGCTGATGTTAGGATGCTAGGAAATGGCAGGCCAATTATTATAGAGTATAAAAATCCACATATATACACTATTGATTTGACTACACTGAATAGCATTTTGAACTCTTTTTCACAGTGGATAAAATTCGATTTGAAGATGACAACACGACGTGAGGCTGTTTCGAGGATAAAGATGGGATCTATAGGTGCATACAAAATTTACAGAGCTCTCATATATTCAGAGAAGGTGTTAAAACCAGAAGAGCTCATAAGGTTAGAGAAAGCTTTTGAAGGCAAGACAGTAATGCAGAAAACGCCCTCAAGAATTCTTAGAAGAAAATCTGATAAGATGCGTTACAGAAATGTGTTTCAAGTGAAAACTATCTATGTATCTCCCCACGTATTTGAGGCTCTAATAAGATGTGAGGGAGGACTCTATGTTAAGGAGCTCATCACAGGTGATAATGGTAGAACTACCCCTAACTTCTCCCAGGTCTTAGAAACGAATCTAAGGTGTCTCATGCTAGACGTTCTATATGTTCATGAACATATATAAAGCTATTCATATGAAAAATAGTTGTTAAAGAGGAATAATTTAATGGGTTATAATAATGGTTAAGGCACCTCAAGGACTTAGACATAGAACAAGAAAGTTGTTTAAGAAAGGGATTAGAGAGAAAGGAGCTATTCCACCACTTAGTAGAATACTTATCGAATATAGATTAGGTGATAAAGTGTACATTGGTGTAAATCCAGCTATTCATGGAGGAATGCCACATAGAAGATATATTGGTAAAGTAGGCAAAGTGGTTGGATTTAGAGGAAGAGCTGTTATAGTTGAAGTAGAAGTAGGGTCAAAAACTAAGAGATTAATTCTACTACCAGAGCACATAAAGCCTGCATTTGAAGTAAATGAAAGAATTAATGAAATTTTCAAGAAACTTGCTGAGATAAGCAAAATAAGGATTGAACAGAGAAAGACACTATTAAAGTTATTAGGTAAACAAAAATAAATTTTGAGGAGCAAAACCTTTCTTTCATTACATAAATTTATTACGGGATTTCAAATGGTGTACGAGGTTCTAGAATTTCATGACATTCCTCATGCCGTTGCCAAGAAACTTCTCGAAAAATATTCACAAAAACTTGGAGGCAACGTTTCTGAGCTTGCAAGAGTTGTCATGGAATATCTAGATAAGGTGGTGAGATGTAATGAAAATGATGTTGAAGAGCTGTATAATGAGCTTAAAAAGTATGGATTTAAGGAAGTAACTACTTCAATGATTCTCAACATAATTCCTCAATCAATTGATGAACTTAGAACACTTATGGTATTTGAAGAGAGCATTCCTGACGAAAATGTATTAAAAAACGTTGTTGATATGATAAATGAGCGTTGCGGCAAAAGAGAAGAATAGGCTTCTTACAGGGATTAATGTATGAGGGCAAAGGCTAGACGCTTTCAGATAGTGCCAGACGAATTTGCTATAATTCTGGATTATACCCCTATGGGCAATCCCTATGATAAGCATTCTTTTCATAGAACTTCTCCTGTGGCTCAAGGTATTGGTACGAAATATTTTTCATTAGTAGAGATTATACCTGGCAGAGGTCAAACACTTGTAATTGGTGAAAGAGTTGCTATAGCTTCAGCACCTGACCGACCTGGGTTAAAGGTTTTTGATAGACTTCTTTATGAAGATCTTACAATAATAGCTAAGGAAAGTTTAGTTAGGTTCTTGCCAAAAATTATTGAGGAAAAAGAGAGGGTATTTGTAGAATTCTTTAATATTGCAGAAGCAATAAACATTAGATTACATAGCTTAGAACTATTACCTGGAATAGGCAAGAAAACCTTATCGATGATTTTAGAAGAAAGAAGAAAATTTCCATTTACTAGTTTTGAAGATATTAAGAAGAGGGTTAAGATATCTGACCCTGCTAAACTTTTTGTAGATAGGATAATGGTTGAGTTACAAAGAACTGAAAAGTATTATCTGTTCGTAGAGCCATATCCGCCCTCACCTGATTATAAATTCTTAAATTATCTGGAGTTGCTGTATAGTAGAGTAAGATATAGTGAACCGTGGTAATGGATCTCCACAGATTATTTTCTTCAGAAAGAAATCTCTATAAACTAGTAAAAAAGTTGTTATCTGAGGAGGGGATAAAGCCGAAAAAGAAATTAAGTCAAACGTTCTTAATCGATGCAGAAGAGCTAGAATACTTGTCAAGTATACTAAGAAAAACAATCGACAAACAACAATGCATAGTTGAAATCGGAGCTGGTATAGGTAATCTAACAACATACATAGCATCTTTAAATAATGATAAGATAGTGGTAGCACTAGAAATTGATGAAAGATTTGCAAGCGTTTTAAGGATTATACAAGAGGCTTTTCCTAATGTTGATATTGTAATTGGTGATGCGTTAAAGATTATACCATCTATGAGAGGATGTAATGTGGTTGTTGGGAATCTGCCCTATCATATAACGTCGTCACTCTTAGTAGCCATAGCTAAGAGTTCATTCGATTTAGCGCTAGTAACGGTTCAAAAAGAGGTTGCTGAAAGAGTTGTGGCAAAAGCTGGGAGTAAAAATTATGGAAAAATAGCAATTTTTTTGCAACACCTCTTCGAGGTGACATATGTCAAGACAATACCCTTATACAAATTTTATCCTAAGCCGCGTGTAAACTCAGCTATTGTTTTATTGAAACGGAAGAAAGCATATGACCTTATGTCACAGACACTTGAACATCTTATTAAATGTCTATTTTCCTTCAAGAGAAAAACTGCTGATAAAGCTCTAAAGAGGTGTTTAAAAGAATTTGAAGCATCAGAGAAATGCAGGTTACAAGAAATATGGAGAAAAAGGGTATATCAATTAACTGTGGAGGAGTTAGAAAGAGTTGCAATAGCTTGTATGTATGCAAATCAGAAAACATGAGGAAAGACTTAGCAAATGGCATTGTCATAGTATTTAATGAAGAGGTCTATATACCTTCTGATGACACCTTCATACTCGTTAATGGAGCCCATTATGCAATAGAAAAATTCTCAAAAAAGTTCCTTACAATAGTGGAGCTGGGTTGCGGCACAGGCTATGCATCGATTTCTACGCTTAAAAAAGCCCTGAATAAAGGCTTTTCAAATGTGTATGCTGTTTTAATTGATATATCTCCATGTGCTACAAAAAGTGCATTAAAATCTATAGAAGCTAATGAACTTGGCGTCTATGCAGATGTTGTGCAATGTGATGGTGCAAGTTGCTTAAGAGAGAAATTATTTGGATTAATATTATTTAATCCCCCTTATCTACCAGTTAAAGATTATGGAGATTGGCTTGCAGAATCATGGAGTGGTGGTGAGGAGGGTCTGGATATTTGGAGGAAATTCTTTACTGATTCCCTGAGGATATGTGAAAAAGACTGCTTAATTGTGTTTGTAGTTTCTTCACTACAAAACCTTACTGAAATTTTCAAAAAAATGTTAAGTAACTGCAAAAACATTGAAATTATTGAATGCAGAAGCTTTTTCTATGAAACTATTTGCTCAGTTTGTTGTACAGCTGGTGATACATCTTGATTAAGGTAGTAGTAGTAGGTATTGAGGGGGAAATTAACTTAGGGTTTATTATAAGGCTCTGTAAAAATTTTGATGTAGATGAGCTAGCTCTTGTAAAGCCCCAAGCAAATGTATGGTCTGAGGAGGTCAAGAGGTTTGCTGCAAATGGTGTTGATTATCTGTATAGTGGCAAGGTCAAGATCTATGATAATCTGGAAGATGCTTTGAAAAATATGGGTATTTCAGCTTGTACATCAGCCGTTATAGATGTTGATGGTGGTGACCTTCTTAGAAAAGCCGTTGAATTAGAGCGCTTTATTCAAATAGCAAAATCTTACACTGATATTGCTATAGTTTTTGGGAGAGAAAGCACAGGTCTTACTAGAGAAGAGATAGCAAAGTGCGATCTCTTAGTACATATCGCTTCAAATCCTAGTTACCCAGTTTTAAACCTTAGTCATGCTATTGCAATTGCTCTGTATGAGCTTTACAAGGAGCTTAATAAACCATCGCTTATTGAAAAAATGGATAAAGTAGATGAGGAGCTACTAAGCGTAGCCGAGAAATACATTGTTGAATTAGCTAGAATTGTAGCAAGCGATGAAAGGCAACGTGAAATGTTTTCAATGGCATTCAAGCACCTATTGAGAAAGTCCTCGCTGTCCAGAAGTGAAACAGGTTTTTTAGTAACATTTATAAGGAGGCTGGCAAATAAATTAGCAAAGTGCGTATAGAGGTGTTTTAATGCCTCAGAAACCCGCTAGATGCTATACACATCAACATAGACCCCCCTATACTAGGAGGGAATATATACATGGAATTCCGCCACCAAAAATAACAAAGTTTGTTATGGGCAATACAAAGCTTGCTACTGAAGTTGTAACAGTGCTCAGAGCCGAAGAGAGAGGTGTTATAAGGCATAACGCCCTAGAAGCTGCAAGAGTAATTATTCATAAATTCCTGAGTACAGAAGTAGGGGAACAGAATTTTCTTTTAATAATTAAGAAGTATCCGCATCAAGTACTTAGAGAACATAAAATGATGGCTTTTGCTGGTGCAGATAGATTGCAAGAGGGTATGAGAAGGGCTTTTGGAAAACCAGTGGGTTTAGCAGCTATTGTAGAGCCGCTAGACGAAATAATTGAGGTAAGAGGTCTAACACAGCATATTGAACTTCTAAAAGAAGGATTGAGAAGAGCGGCTGCAAAGCTTCCAATTAAGTGCAGTATTGAAATAAGGAAACTCAAGTAAAATGCCTATGAGTTTTTGTCATTATTACGATTTTGAAATAGAGACTATAGTTAAATTCATTAGGGAAATCAAGGCTAAGAAAATATTGCTGCAGTTACCAGAGGGTCTTCAAATCTGTGCTTCTGAAATTATACAATTACTAAGAAACGCTTTTGGAGATTTAGAGGTGATTCTATCTCAAAATCCTTCTTTTGGTTCATGCCTGGTGGACGAATATGGTGCGATAGAGTCAGGAGCAGATGCAATAATTCACATTGGTCATATAGAGTACAAGTATTATAAACCGAAGACGCCTACATTATTTATTAGAGGTGCTTATCGAGGAATAGATAAAGATAAGATCACCATGTTGTTATCTCAGGTCTGTAAAGAACAACAAAACAAGGTAACAATATGTATAGGAACAACAGCGCAACACATGGCAGAAATAGATAGCTTTGTCAAAGAATTGAGGAATTGTAGAATTGTGTACAAAGGCATTATACTTGGATGCATACCTATCAACCCCAGTAATTGTGATAACACCATTATTATAGCTGGAGGTAAGTTCCATTGCGTTACACAAGCCCTTTATAATTTATCATTAGGTAAGCATATAAGCACCTTATGTATAGATCCATATACGAATGATCTTTGGAATCCTGAAAAGGATGTAGAAAAAATTCTTCATGTAAGGTTATGGAAGGTTAGAGAAGCGTTTGAGGCTCGCAAATGGCTTATTATCAATGGTTTTTATGGACAGCACAGACCCTATTTAATAAATGCTTTAATTGAGAGACTTCGTAGCCTTGGTAAGGAATATGTTGTCGTTAAAGCGTTGGGAATAACTAGAGACTTGCTAGATAATATAGGTGCAGAGAGCTTTGATGTAATAGTGATTACAGCCTGTCCTCATGTAGCTTTTGAACTAGATGACTATATCAAGCCTGTTATAACAGCTGGCGAGGCTATGATGGCTCTTAGAAGGGATTTGAGTAGGTATATATATCCATGGTAGTGAGAAGCAAGAAGGAACTTGAAGTAATGCTTAGTAATGTACCAAGGTTCCACACCCCTAGACGAGTACTTGAACAGTATGTCTGTGACAGTAGAATAGCAAGTGAAATGCTGTGGCATGCCTACATGTCTGGTGATATCGAGAATAGGGTGGTGGTAGACCTAGGATGTGGTACGGGGATTTTAGCTTATGGAGCGATACTATTGGGAGCTACAACAGTCTTTTGTATAGATATAGACTGCAGATCTCTTGCTATAGCAAGAGATTTTCTTAAATTTCATGACAATGGCAATGTCTTTTTTGCTTGCTTAGACGCAAGGAAAACTACATTGAGGAACGTAGATACTGTGATTATGAATCCTCCATTTGGTGTTTACAAGCGCGGTATAGACATGGAGTTTCTAATTTCTGCAGTGAATTTAAAGCCACATGTTATATACACGATACATAGATATTCAGATAGATTGATTCATGTGATTGAGAGAGTGCTAAAGAAATATAAGGAGGAATATAAAATAATACTTTTGCTTACAGATGTTATGATGATTCCCCAGATATTTGAAACACATGTAAAGAAGGTTCACAGATTTAATGTTGCAGTAGTTAAAATCGTGAAAAATATGGAGTGAAGATATATGCAACAGGCTATTGTAACTCCTGGCGATAAACTATGTGTTGAGGAAGAATTCATGCCATATACAGGAGCTTATGTGGAGAATGGTATCATTAGATCCCTTATAGTGGGTAGACCTGTTTACGATATAATTAACAGAAAGGTGTATGTAAAACCTGCAAGAAATGTTCGAGTGCCAAGGAATGGAGATATATTGCTTGGTGTTGTAGAGCAGATGCGAGATGAAATAGCCATGATTAGATTCATCGGTTATGATATTAATAAACCCTTGAAGCATGAATTTAGAGGAGTGCTTCACATATCTCAGGCAGCAGAAACTAGAATTCAAAGTCTTTATGACGTTATAAGGCTTAGCGATGTTGTGAGAGTTAGGGTGCTCAATAACTATATACCCTTTGTAGTTACAATGAAGGATGCCAGACTTGGTGTTATTGCCGCGTATTGCTCTAGATGTGGAGCACCTCTTGTTAAAGAAAAAGATGTGTTGAAATGCAGGGTTTGTGGCAATACAGAAATGAGGAAGTTGGCTCCTGACTACATTTTCCTATTCTAGGTAAAGGTAGAAGTGATGTAAATTGGGAGAGGTTTTTATAGAGAGGAGCTTTACATATTCATGTCCTTCAAAACATTTTTGTGTTGAGCTTTTGGAAAAGTTAGATGAAGAGCTGCAGTTAGAAACAGAGCTCTATGCAGAGTTGAAACAAGATAAGATAATCTTTAGAGTTTTTGGATTAGAATCCTCTGTTGAAACAACGATAAATAGAATAAAAAACTACATAATGCAATTCTCAAAGATGAAGGCACTTAATCCAAAGCAAGGATTATCAGCTGAGCAACTAGCTAAACTTATGCGTAAAGCAATACCACTAGATGTGCTAGCAGAGGTTCTCAAAAAACAGGGCATAACAGGGGTAATTGTGAGAAAAAACATTATCTATGCAGACACAGACTTGGAAACAATACAAGCATACTCACAACTAATAGCAAAAGCAGCTGATAAAATAGCTAATCTAAAGTATTCACATAATCTTAAAAAGGTTATTATGGCTGCAACAATATTGTACAATGTTGATGTACATGAAGCTCTTGAGATGTTAAGAGAATGTAACGTATTAAATGAAAGTGAAGAACTTACAGTTCCTTGGCAAAACTCGCTAGAATGCTTTGAAGAAAGAGTGTAATACACTAAGTCTCTAAAATTACGGATCTCTACATTTATTCATGTTAATGGTAACATTGTATTAACGACCTGCGTATACCTTCTCCCCACTCTAAAAAGTAAAGCTTTCAGTTGTAACATTAGCTATAAAGCTAAATTTAAAATAAACCTTTAAGCAAACAACTTTTTACAGAATTTAAATTGAAACGTATAGAGGTATTCTGAAAATGGTGATTAATGTGGAACTAAAGAAGCTTACAGACAGAGAAATAAGGTTCGTAATTTATGATGATGATAAGCACTCCTTACCAAATTTGATAACCAAATTAGCTTTAAAGAAACCTGATGTAATATATTCAGCTTACATTCTTGAGCATCCGATGACCTCATATCCTGAGGTTGTAATACTAACTAATGGCCTTAGAAATCCTTTAGAAGTTCTAGAAGAAGTTATAAACGAAGCCAAGAAATTGATTGAAGATTTTTCAGCTAGATTTGAAGAGGCTCTGAATCATGCAGCTAAAAAAGGAAAGTAGGATATTAATTGTAGATAGAATTAATAATGTAGTTGTAGGCGTGGTGTTGAGGGGAATTGTAGGTATAGAAGATATTGTTGTGTTTCGTGATTGTAATCATTTAATAAATTTTTAAAGAATAGACAAGGCATAGCAGGCGAGATAAATTATATTGTTATAGAGAATGAGGACACTTGCAATTTAAAGAAATATTTTGAAAAGGTTTTAATACAATCCGATTTAGTTAATGATGTTGAAATGACAAGAACCATAAAAAATGCTATTGAATTTCTAAATATAGTTAAGCTAAGGCTTTTAAGATTACAATCTAAATAGCATATGTAGGAGATGATTAGGGTTTTAAGACCTGATAAATTGATGAAAAACCCACGCAATGATCCCCTTCATCTAATACTACTCAAAATCTCCTGAATAATCTCTTTAGTTATTTGTGGATCGGCTTTGCCCCCTGTTTTCTTCATGACGAGACCGATTAGATAATTGATGGCTTTTGGATTGCTCAATGCATCTTGAACTGCTTTCGGATGCTCTTTCATAACTTCTTCAACAATCTTATGTAAGTAGCTTTTGTCAATTATTTTTACATATCCTGAAGCAGCAACATAACTCTCTACATCAATACCATCCTTAATAATTTGAGGAAGAATCTCTTTAACCATTTTCACAGACAAGATACCTTCATCCCATAACTTCAAAAGCTTTACAATATGTAATGGGGTTGCTTTGAAATTTTCGGGTGACAAGTTATATTCGTTTATCCATCTCAAAAAATCTGTTATGAGTAGATCAGCTAGCTTTTTGTAATTACTATAAATTTTGGCAGCATCTTCAAAGAAATCTGCGAGCCATTTATTTAAT
The DNA here is from genome assembly GCA_028275825.1 of Ignisphaera sp. GTDB lineage: Archaea > Thermoproteota > Thermoprotei_A > Sulfolobales > Ignisphaeraceae > Ignisphaera. The sequence continues at coordinate 50,588 of JAPWTX010000001.1, forward strand.
ACCAGTACTGACGCTCTATATTCATCTAAACCATATTGCATCGTAAATCTAGCAATCCTATTGTCAGGGAGTTCAGGTAATGCAGAGGAAATTCTTTCTATAAGACTCTTATCCAATTTCATGGGCGGTAAATCAGGGTCAGGAAAGTATCTATAGTCCTCTTCATATTCCTTCGACCTTAGCGAAACTGTTACACCTTTACTAGGGTTCCAATGTCTAGTCTCTCTCTCTACTTTTCCTCCTTGCTCAATGATTTTCTTCTGTCTTATTATTTCATATGTTAGTGCTTTTTCAACATCTTTTACTGAACCTATGTTTTTAATTTCTACTCTACCAAAACCTTCAAAAGAAATATTTGCATCAACCCTAAAGGCCCCTTCTTCCCTAGGATCGGTGACCCCTAAATACTCTAGTATTGCTATAAGCTTCTCTAAAAATGCTCTAGCTTCTTTAGGGCTTGCCATATCGGGTTCTGTAACAATTTCAAGTAATGCAATACCAGATCTATTATAATCTATAAGGCTATAAGGGCTTATCTCAATGCTACCCACATACACTATTCTACCTGGATCCTCCTCTATATTCACTCTCCTAATTCTAATAATCTTTACTTTTCCATCTGCATAGATCTTTACATAGCCATTTCTAGCTATTGCTGTAAAGCCTGGACCTATGTATTGAGATATCTGATAATTCTTTGGCAAATCGGGATAGAAATAGTGTTTTCTAACAAATACAAGTTTATCGCTCACTTCACAATTTAAAGCCTTTGCAACAGCTATAGCATATTCCACAGCTTTTTTATTGACCACAGGTAATGTTCCTGGAAGACCTAGGCAAATTGGGCATACATAGGTGTTTGGAGGACTTTTTCTGTAGTCAGCTGGTGTAGGGCAAAACAGCTTTGATCTTAACTTCGTTAGCTGAGTATGAACCTCTAAACCTATTAATATGTTCAAATTATTGATAAGCACTATTAATGCACCTCAGCTACAATATTCCTAAACCTTGTTTTTTCCTCAAGTTGCATCGATAAATATAATAATACCTCCTCAGTTAACTGTCTAGACATTATCTGGACAGCTACTGGTAAACCATTGTAAAAATCTATAGGTATACTAATGGCTGGCACTCCTATGAGATTTGCTATTACGGTATTAACATCGGCAAGGTACATCCTTAATGGGTCTTCAAAAAACTCTCCAAGTTTCGGTGGAAGTATAGGCATTGTAGGACTCATTACAGCATCAACACTCTTAAATATTTTGTCAAACGTTTCTTTAAGTATCCTTCTAAACTTTAATGCTCTAATGTAGTACATATCTCTATATCCTACGCTCAGAATATATGCACCTAAAGCTATTCTCTTCTTAACTTCATAGCCAAAGCCCTTGGTTCTAACCTCTGAATATATTTCATCCCATCCTTTATTCTCGAAAGGAATTTTTAAGCCATACCTCACACCATCAAATCTTGCCAAGTTTGAACTTGCCTCAGCCATTGCTATGATGTAATATGCGGCAACAAGTTGTTTGCCATAGGGTAAAGAGATCGTTAGACAGTCATGATATGCGCACAGCATGTCAACAGCTTTATAAGTCTTACTCCTAATACCCTCATCAGAGTTCTCAAAGAGTTCCTTAATTATGCCAATTCTAAGCCTAGGCTCTTTATGCGTAAGCTCTTTGAGTAGAGATACATAATCTTTGCCATTGATGAGAAGAGAAGTTGAGTCCTTAGAGTCATGACCTGCAATTATATTGAGAAGAATGGCTAAGTCCATGGTATTTCTAGCCATAGGACCTATCTGATCCATACTACTAGCGTATGCTATAAGACCATATCTGCTAACTAAACCATATGTAGGCTTCAAGCCATATACTCCGCAAAAAGCAGCAGGATTTCTTATAGATCCGCCAGTATCAGAACCAAGCGCTAAAGGAGCTTCGCCTGCTGAAAGTGCAGCAGCACTTCCTCCAGAAGATCCTCCAGGAACCCTAGATAAATCCCATGGATTTCGAGTAGGATAGAAAGCACTAGTCTCTGTTGTAGAGCCCATAGCAAACTCATCCATATTTGTCTTTCCTATTATTATACCCCCCTCCTTTATTATTCTTTCAATTACTGTAGCATTATAAGGTGGAATATAGTTTTCAAGCATTCTCGAAGCACATGTAGTTCTAATGCCTTTTGTTGAGATGTTATCCTTTACAGCTATAGGAATGCCAAGTAGTTTTAATGAATCAAATTTCTCTAAACCTTCTTTTACCAGTTTTTCAACATATTTAAAAACAATATCCTTGGATATGAGCGTTATAAATGATCTTATCTTATTTTCAGTGCCATTTATAACTTTATAAACAAGCTCTAGATAATCAAAAATCTTCATAGGATCTGTCTTAAACTCTTGCAAAAGTCTGTAGACAGGCATAGAGAGGTACTTGTAACTCATCATTACTCGCCAACAGTCTTAGGTGCCTTTATATATCCATTTTCTAAAATGGCATTTTCAGATAAGAGTTCATGACTAGAATCTACCGTATCTAATGGCTCATCATCTCTTAACGGTAATTCAATTTCTATTACATGGTATAAAGGTTCAACTCTATCTAGTTCCTCAACTTTCATCAACTCATTGAATAACTCTATTATCTTAGTTATTTCAATCCTTACTTTTTCTCTTTCACTTTCTGTGAATTTAAGAAGTGCTAGTCTTTCAAGATAATCAATGACATCACTTTCCTGCAATATTACATCACTTTATATATTAGTTAATATTTAATTTATAATCTGCTAAACTAAAATGTTTTTTGAAGAATATGAGGAGCGTGCTTTTTTAGGTATGTAACATGAGGCCTGAGGAAGTAGTAGAGCTTTTCAAAAATGTTGTAAAAGATAGTAAGCTTGTATTTATGGCTATTGAAGAACTACGATTACTCGGATACAATGTTGTGCACTTCATAGCAGGTGAAGATGTTGATGAACTAGTGATATATATCACATTTATGTATAGTCAATTAGATGATGAATTGACTCCTATAGCCATTGCTATAGAATTTCACAATGACCTTACTAAAAAAATGCATTTTACAACGGTCTCAGATTTTGTAAGGGATTTAAATGGCTATATTTTTGGTAGTAGCAGAAGTTCAGGTATTTTGATACCTATCTCAACAGCTGCAGATCTCGAGATCCTAGTAAACGTTTTGTTACCAAAGTTTCTCTCTAGAATATTAGGCAAAGAAGTTAGGTTGAGTATTAACAGGTATGAACTTGAGTATATGTCTTCATGAATTAGTTAATATAGTCTTTTAAAGTTTTTCAAAATAGTTTTATTCCTCTGTAAATCACATAGTTTAAATGTTGGGACTTAAAATGCTTGATGTGCTTTTCCTAAGTTCAGCAGATGTAGAGAGAATCATAGACATGAAGAGAGTTATAGAACTTGTTGAAGTGGCGTTCAAGGAAAAGGGATTGAAGAGGGTTCAGATGCCTCCAAAGTCTTATCTTTATTTCACAAAATATGATGGTGATTTGAGGACGATGCCTGCATATATAGAGTCTTTAGATGTAGCATCAGTTAAAATAGTTAATTCGCATCCATCAAATCCAATAAAATATGGTCTGCCTACTGTAATGGCTACACTAGTCCTCATAGAGCCTTCGACAGGGAGGCCTCTTTCAATAATGGATGGCACTATCATAACAAGATTCAGAACAGGTGCTGCAGCTGCTGTAGCAACAAAACATCTATATGGATTTGGAAAAAATGCACGTGTAGGCATTATTGGTGCGGGGACGATGGCATCTTACATCATAGAAGCACTAATACATGTGATTAGGATTGATGAACTTAAAGTATATGACAAGATTTTTAATAAGGCAAAAGGGCTTGTGGAAACCATTAGGAAGAAGTTTGATATAGAGGCAAAAGCCACGGAAACAGCATATGATGCGGTGCGCAGTAGTGATGTCATAACAACAATAACACCGTCAAGAAATCCTATAGTAGCAGCTAACTGGATCAGAGAGGGCATGCATATAAATGCTATGGGAGCTGATGCACCAGGAAAACAAGAGCTGGATCCTGAAATATTGAAAAAGGCAAAGATCGTGGTTGACGATTATGAGCAAGCTATACATAGTGGAGAGGTTAATGTCCCAATATCGCAAGGAATTATAAAACCGAGTGATATATACGCTGAATTAGGCGAAATTGTCGCAGGTTTAAAGAAAGGCAGGGAAAAACCTGAGGAACTAACTATTTTTACATCAACAGGTTTGGCTATACAAGACACCGTAACAGCATGGCATGTATATCAGGAAGCTATAAGAAAAGGCATTGGAAAGAAAATAACTATGCTGACCTAACAACTAAAAACCATTACCCTAGTATGTTGCCACAAGTTTGATGACAAGTGTGAATAGTTGCAAACATCTATAAACGTTTAATGTTTTTGGTTTTTGCCAAATAAGATTAAAAGCTTTGATCTTACTAGTGTTTGTGAATGACACATTTTGCAGTAACTCAAAACTCTAATGAGGATTCTGTGATGTGTTTGGCTTGACAGCCACCCATGATGTGTGAGTGAGGTTAACGAACCCACTCCAGAGGTAGCACTACTACCTATGAGGGAGTGGTAAGAGAAAGCCCTAGACGCAATAAAGTAAATATAAATTGTTAAAAAAGCATCTAGGGACAAATAGAAACGCGAGGAGGTCAGATAAAGGAATTGTCATCACAGTTCAATAGGGGTGGAGTCTCATCATCTTTTGAAAAACTTTGCAAGTGTTAATTGTTTGGATATCATGTTTTTCAATGCTAGGTTATCTGTAGCAATGCCATCGATGCCATAGTTAATTACTTTTAGTGCTTGTGCAACATCATTAATAGTCCAAGTATATACTTTGAGCTTCTTAGCATGAGCTTCCTTAATTACTTGTGGTGTAATTGTTGTATACCTTGGTAGAATAGCCATTGCGTTATGCTTTGTAGCAACATTTATCGGTATGTTGTATGTATTTGAAAGCAAGCCTATCTCTATCTTGTTGTAGAGGTTCTTTATCTTGATTAATGAATTGTAATTGAATGATATTACTAGGCAGTGATCAACAACGTTGTATTGTTTGATTAGATCTGTAACAATTTCTTCAAGCCCCTCATCTTTAATCTCTATAAACATAGCAATCTTACCTCCTAATTCTTGTAATACCTCTTCTAGTGTGGGTATTGTTTCAACGTTAAACACCTTAACTTTCTTTAACTCACTGAGGAGCATTTCTGAAATACCTTTATTAACACCAGCAACTCTTCTAAGATCTTCATCGTGGATAACAACAGGGAGTTTATCACGAGTTTTTCTAACATCAAATTCAATTGCATCGGCGCCCATTTCTAAGGCTTTTCTGAATGCTGTTATAGTATTTTCAGGTGCATGCATTGCCCCTCCTCTATGTGCTATGAATAAGAATGAGTTTTTCCACTCCATTTTAATAACCATTTATTTCCTTATAATGCTTCTCATAGATAACTCTTGGTATAGTGCATAGATATCAGATGTTGTGGGATCTGCACCCGTGTATATCAAATCGTTGTAAATTTTCCTACATAATGCCTCAACATCTATACCTGGTTCAATGCAAACTTGCATTTCTTTGCGATACCTCAGTATAGCTAGTATAACTAAAGAAAACGCAACAATATCGCTGGGCTTTAATTGACCCATTTTAATCTTCTTCCCCATGATATCCATGACATGTATGAAGTAGGGGTCATCAAGCAACTTCTTCATATTTTCAAGTTCACTATATATCATTTTTGTAAGGGTATCAGCAATAGCATTTGTAGATGGCAACATTTCATCATCATTTAGGCATGGCGTTCTGCTTTTCTTTTGACTTTCAGAGATTTGCATTTGATTAGCTATAGGAGCTAACGAAATGACCTCTTTAATTAAATTGAGGAGCTTTATCACATCAACAAGTTTTTGGTGATCAACCATACATCTTCTTGAAACGGACGTGATATCCAAGCCCAGCCTCGATGGTGTTAGTTCTAACAATTTCTTTAAAAATTCTATCTCACTAGCATCAGATTTTACTAAAAATGATGCTATTCTCCTCTCTATTGCCACTATATCACTATACCCTATTATATTCCTCTTAGCCAGGTTAATTACCCACAGCATTGCAGCTAAGGCTAATGCTGCACGAGGTTTAGAAAAAAAGTCTACTCTATTAATAATATCCATATCGAGAAAGCCTTGTACTCTGTAGCACTTGTGTAATTTTAATAAGGATTCAACAACATCGTTATAGCTCACAGCACTCATTACATATCACTAAGTAAGCTAGTATTACACAAGGTGTCTCTTCACTATAAAATATTTCACATTAAGAAGAGTAAAAAATTTATAGTAAATTTACGATAATGCTTGATATTACTTAGACACACTTAGTCATAATGATATTCATTTTTCAACAACAATTAATGTTGTTGAGGCCTTTATATGAGGCATTTTTCTAATTTTTGATATAACGACGTTTCTTAATTTATCGAAGCTTTCAGACTCAATAATAGCAACTACATCATAAATGCCATAAACTATGTATGTCTCCTTTACCTCTGGTATTTGTGAAAGCGCCTTGGCAACCTCTTCTTCTGCACCGACATCACTATTTATCAATACTATTGCCCTAGCCACTCACACCTCCCTTAAATCAATAAAGTATACGTGGTATATAAAGCTTATATCAAATAAACACTAGCTTCCAATAACAACAATAACAACATTTCTAACACTTCTAGGACCATCCATTTCAACTAAAAATATATTTTGCCATGTACCTCTAACAAGCTTACCATCAATTACTGGGAAAACTCTCTCAGATCCTATAGTCGCTGAGCCTATGTGGGCATGAGCATTGTCGTCAATGGTGTTATGTTTCCAATTCCTCTCAGGCTGTACAAGTTCTTTTATGAATGTTAGAATATCTTGCATCAAACCAGATTCTCTTTCATTAGATATAATTGCCGCAGTGGCGTGGGGTGCAAATACAAGGCAAATGCCGTTCTTAATACCACTTCTCTTAATAACTTCTTCAACATATTCCGTAAGGTCTACGAGGTCAAATCGTTTCTTTGTTGAAGTATTCATTACCTCATAGTAAACTTTACACATAGACTTCACAAAGAATAAACTGTGGTGTGAAAGCTATATTAAGGTATATTAATGTTCTGAGTTGATGGATTTATAAAAAACAATTATTTTATAGTATTATTATGAAGGGGCTTGATGAAGAGGCTTCAACATTTTATAGACTGCATCTTTTAGACCTGCTCTGGTAAGCAGTCTTTCCAATCTATATAGCTGCTCATGTGCAATATCTAAGGTTTTTGCTATTTGTGCTATTGGAATGCCATTGGCTCTAGCATACAGAAGGTATATTAATGTTCTTATGCTATGGGGATGCCTTAATGATGAAGCTATTGCTGAATCAAATACAAGCCAATCTAGCAGATCGATATGTGCTTTAACCCATTCAATCATTTCTGGTGGTAAATCAAAGGAATGCTCTAATCTCTTTCTAAACTTCATTTTATTGTCTTCTACAATAAGTTTTCTTTTCTTTCTTCGTCTTTTTTCGATAATTATTTCAGACATTTCTTCGCACCTTCAACTCTAAGCACTAGATAAGAAATATTGTGAAAGAAGCTAATAAATTTATTGTTTTATAATCTATTAACCAAATTTTAGAAAAGCATTATAAGATATTTAAATGAGTTAACCATAGTAAAAAACTTGACTTGCGTATGTCAGAGAAGGACTACAATAAAATAGGAAAGCTTCTAGAATTTGAGCTTAGAGTAGTTAATAAGCATCTTCCGCTCAAACGCTTTTCATTGGAAGAATTGCTGAGTATGGAGTTACCATATGTCAGACTACAGGATGGCACCATTCATGTATTCAAGAAAAATGAGCTTGAGAAGTTGAAGTTGTACCTTAGCAATGATGATTTAGGGAAGTTACAGTTACCAATAATAGTTATTTTAAGGCCAGACATAGGTGAGGGCATAGGGTATGTAGAGGACCCAGTAGCAGCAAAAGCCATAGCTAGAATCCTAGGTATGGAGTATGCCAAGGACTCGAAATTAATTTTGTATAAGCCTCACATAGCACTATTGAGAAGGTACTTTGATACATTGTTTCAATTTGCCATAGCTGTAGAGCTAGAAGAAGCTTTTGAAGAAGCTGCATCAGCTGAATCAATTAGAGAGTAGATAGGTGGCTGATATAATGACTGTGAATATCCCTGAAGCTGAGGGCAGTAAAACAAAGACATTACTCATATTTAACGAAACTGTTATTCAACTGTTTTGTGATCCTGAAGAGGTGTTCGAATGCGATGCCAATGATTGTGCATTAGAGCTTTTTAATCTATGCGTTAAGAACTTTGTTAATATTCCTATCAAAAATGTTATTGTTAAAGCTATAAAGCTTCTCAAGGGAGGTAAGGTAATAGTATATAGTGTAGATGATAAGAGATATTATTTGTGTGCACATAGAATCCAAGGAGATATCATTGAGTTATGCAAATCATGATGCTAGCAAATATAAACTGATTTAGGTATTACATAACCTTCAAAATAACTTACAATATGAGTCTCATAGTCAACACAGATCTTTTTTTCTCTAAAAAGTGGTGTGTAAATAACAAAGGTTTCTGCTTCACCACCTTCAAAAGATGGATTGAATCCATATTTTTTAGACAATTCAATTATTTTTAGAGCCATAGCAAAATCTACTACCTGTCCCAATAACTCTACAGGTAACCCCCATGCATTCACAGTTGTCATAATGAATTCTATACCTACATTTAAAATGTCTAATAGGTGTTGAACAGGATCCCTACCCCAAAAAGGAGTATACAATTTAACACCTATGTAATCACAAATATTTAAGAATAGTGTTCTCTGAGCATCACTTGCTATAACACCTAATACAATGTAGTCAAAAGGTATTTTTTCATAGAGGTTTTCCAATGACCTCCTTATCTCAAGGCTTTCTAGCACCTTCTCGTTAGAAGACAGAGATATTGTTACATGCTTTTCCTTCATAGAAAGTAGCTGTAGTTGAAGATCAGTATACTCTGTAAATGGTCTATGAACGTACCAAGGATGGTTAGATGATGGTACAAAGGTAACTATGGCTGATATCTCAAAACCTTGCAAAAGCACTACGTGAAGAGCTAGTGTACTATCTTTACCCCCACTAAACATTACTACAGCTTTTTTCAACGCATCTCACTATTTACTTATACGCATTTCTGTTAGGAATAGCCTCTTTAAAATGTAGCTTTCTGCTCTATCTAATGAAATAAATAACGCATTAAATATGCTCACACCCTTTTTAATTAAGTAATTTGCAAAAACTCCTTTAAACTTCTCTAAAGCTTTTTCACTAAATGTATAAAACATTGAATCACCGATAATCACAATAACATCATTACCTTCGCGAAACATTATCCAGAGGATATCTGGATTAGGACCGAGACTTTCAACATTTTTCAAAATCTTTTCGTTAACTTTATAACCACTATGCTTTAAAGTCTCTACTATAGCGATTCTGAACCCCTTAATAATGGTGCTTTCAATTTTCTTCAATTGATCTCTATCCATATTTTCAGCATTAATGTATAATCTCTTGTGTTTCTCTACGTCAAACTTTTTTGGAATAATCTTAAGGATTTCATCTAGTAACATGTCATAAATCCTCATTGCAATACTATTTCTACACAGAATACCAGCTTTTTTAGAGCTTAATGAAAAGCACCTTGTATTATTCTATGGCGGATTTCTTCAAATTCTTAGCCAAACACCATTCTATTATAATTACTAACGAGCAATACTTAAAGCCTTTGGCTGCTGTTTTGAGTTTCATACATATTTACTAAGGTTTATATTACCAAATACTTGTAGACTTTGAGAACATCTATGAAACTCAAGATATGGGGTCTCTGGATTTTCTGAACACCCTCAAGGCAGGTGCGATCCAAGAAGCAATGCAGGAGAAAGGAGATACAGCCATGAAAACACATCAAATATGTGAACCTATATTAAGAGTTGAGCCTCCTTGAGTTGGACTAATGCTTAGTGGAAAACACAATTTCAAACTTCTTTATCCTAGTAAAAGCCTCATTCCTTAGGGTGAGAAGAAATTAGATGAAGGCTATGGTATCCACAGCTTCATTTCTCTAAGTTTCTTCATGTCTTCTCTAGCAAACTTCATGATAAAGTCTATAAATATTGACCCTACATCATCAAAATTCTTTTTACTATAAGAACTTGCATTCCATTGCATTGCTACATCATCCCACATCTTGAGCTCCAAGATCCTTGCACGTGCCAATATACTAAGGCTTTTCTTCACATCTTCGGGAATGGGTCTTCCATTCAGTATTATACCAGGGCATTCACCAATTGCATTATCATTAAGCTCTATCTCAATATTGTCTTCCTTTTCACTATAGACAAACGGATAAAATCTACAAACAAGGGGTTTATAAGGATGTATAGAGCACCTACCATTAGGTGAAAGAAATAGGCATGAGCCATCCTCTTTTGAATTCAAAGCTAGGAAGTATTTCTCTCCGCCAAACACCACGTGAGGGTATGAAAGATCTTCATAAAGAGAAACTTCATACAAGTTAAGCATTTTGGGGTAAATTTTAATACTAGTGTAAAGCTCTATTCTAAGAAGGTCTAAATGAGTTACTGGGATCCAATATTTTTTACAACAATGACCTCTCAACAAACATCTAAATATTACCAATGCCATCACCTGTTAATAAATGTAGAGTTCATCTTACATCCAGTATGCAGCCATTTACTGTAATTTATAACACTAGTTGCCATTTCTTAGTAGAGTTATTATATATTATTAAGGCTGATTCTTTAAGTTTTTTAAATAAGCGAAATTCTATATCATCTAAAACCTTGCGAACCTCGTCCTCATTTTGGACGCTTAGATCATCAATCTTCTTAGCAAATTCATTCCAGAATGCTGGCTCTACAGCTATTCTCTCATCCTTGGCTTCAATTATCTTTGCTCCCTCACGTCCTAATTTATTGAAGAAGCTCTCTCTATCCCTTATTCTAGACGCAATATCTCTTTCAAATATCACTTTTTGTTCATGTAGGATATCAATAGCTGATTTCTTTCGCTCTCTCTTTTCACCTTGTGTAGCTTTCTCTGGTCCTCGAATTTGTTGCATTGATATTTTCTCTTCTAATTCCTTCAATTTCTCTTCAATAGCTTCAATCTTTTCAACAAGCTCCCCATACTTTCTTGCAATTTCATCTACTTTTGACGTAAATGGATTGATCTTGTCTAGCAATCTCCTTTCTAGTAGCTGAACTAGCTTATCCACACTTACTCCACTAGACTTCACCTCAGGTTCTGGCTGTTGCTTTATTTTACCTAATTCCCTCATTAGCAACACTCTTATGTACTCAGATACAGTTAGTAACCCTTCTGTCTTAGCTTTTGCTAAGAGTTCTTCGTATAACTTTTCATCAATTTTTATAGTAACAATTTTCATTCTTTAGCCTAAATAGACTTTAAATTTAAACAAATTTAAAAGTACTATGTAAAAAATGTGTAACAATCTTATATATCTACATGTTTTAATTGTTCAAGTACATATTGTCTTATTTCATTAGGCTTAGGTAAGGATTGAAGTAGCTTACCTTGATCAATGATTTTGGTTAACATGGGTTTTGCTAGGTTACCGTCACTACATCTAATGGCTTTACCTGGTTCATCTACATAATCTTCTTCTATAGGTACACATCTATAAAGCTGTTTCATGCCTGGCATCTTCCCTCTCTTAGATATTGGTATCCACTTACCTTCTTTCTCATCATATACCTCTACAATATCCATACTCAAGTCAATTGATGGTGGAAATGCTATTGATGTGCCAACACCAAATGCGTCTGCCACTTCCTTAAGTTTCTCTACCTCATCTTCATCTAAACCACCACTGATAATTATCTTAACCTTGTCAAAACCATGTAATTTGAGAGTCCATTTGACTTCCTTCGCAATCAGATATATATCTCCTCTTCTACTTCTTGGCGTATCTAATCTTACCCCCTGTAACCTCTCACCCAGAGTTTTTGCTGCCAAGAGACTTTCAAAACGCTCATCATAAAAAGTATCTACAAGAGCTATTCTAGGGACTTCTTCAGGCATAACCGAATCAAAGGCCTTCCATGCTTCAACAGGGTCGCCAAATGTTATTATCAATGCATGTGGTATTGTACCTCGAGGTTCTATACTAAGGAATTCTCTGCTAAATGCGCCTGAAACTGCATCACAGCCTCCTATATAGGCTGCTCTATCTAGTGCAGCAGCTATTGCAGGGTGTTGCGCCCTTAGACCAAAGAATAACACCTCTTTTTCGCCTGCCTTCTTCTTAATTCTAGCTGCTTTTGTGGATACACTGCTATAGAATCTTAATATGCCTAGTATTGCTGTTTCAAACACTATTATGTCACATATTCTTCCCTCTACTATAGCTAATGGCTGGAGCTGCGTGAATATAGTGCCTTCAGGTGCAGCATACAAAGTAATAGGTATATCACGAAGCAGCGCTAAAACTTCTTCAAGACCTGTAAATAAAGCCCACTTGTAGCCCTTGGGAAGACTGTATGCATGGATTTCAAATCTTACAAGTTTATTGCAAAGCCCATATTTCTCTAAAATTTGTTTGCTTCTAATAAAGTATACATCAGTAACATTGCCTCTTTTCAGCTCATCCTCACTAAAAATATAAAATCTAGGATGAGGCTTTGTCATAGATCCCCCATCGAAAAATCATTCATATTGCTATATAATAGATTAAACCACTAAGCTATTTAATTCGAGCTACTCACTTTCTTGCGTTCCTATATTTATACCTTTCTCTTCTGCTACCTTCCTTGGCATAACTGTTATTATTCCATTTTCTTCATCTTTGATAACAACATATTCTTTCCCATATTTTTCAACAATATTTCTAGGCACATAGAGATTTAGTGATAATGTGTAATAGTCATAGCTATACGTCTTGCTTTTAACATGCTTCTTTCCAATAATTCTTCTCACTTCAACAATTCTAGCCCTCGTTTTTTGAGGTGTTTGTGTATTCATGTTACTTCTCACCATAGAATTTACAGTAATGTATGAGCAAAAATAAGTTTTGTGCAAATAATGCTTTACTCAATATAGATGCCGGGTCTAAGTGGTAACGCAACACCTTTTTTACCACCGTAATTGGGGGCATTAGGATCCTCAGAACTATATATGGCTATCCTTGATCCAAGGCTTTTCTCTATATATTCTTTAGCCGTTTCCAAAGCCTTCATCTCATCTATTGTTGCTTCTAAATAAAACTCTCTTAGATCCTCTGGCGTTGTAACTGCAACGTCATACAAAACCCTAGCCACCTTTCCTATTTCTTTTTTGCTCAGTCCTGTTTTTGATGATAAATACTCTATTGCTTCACTAAGTCTAAGCCCCTTGTTAGTAGCTTCTATAACATGTTTCATCAACTGCTGTTGCTTTAAAGGAGCTACATAAATCACTACACTGCTTACCGAACTCTTTTTCAGCGCCCTCATTATCTCAGTTACAGAACCTATAACGCTCTCTGCATATCTAAATGCCATTAGTACGTTTTTATCGTATTCCTTTGGCAGCTGAATGTTTTGAGACGTTATCCTACCATCTCTAAATGTCTTACTCCATATTTCTTCTGCTATGTAAGGTGTGAATATACTGATCAATGCAATCCAAACCTTCAATATTTCAAGAATGTGTTTAGATGGTTTTTCAGCTAATTTCAAGTACTCCTCAATTAAATTCTTAATACCGTAGAACGTCTTTATACCTGCCTCACGTATTCTAAACTCATTCAAAGCTTTTTCAATCTCTATTATAAGAAAGTTAAACTCGTTCATAATCCATCTATCAATGATGTCTTCATAATCCCTTAGCTTATCTACATTGTTAAAGATGTTAAGAAATATTTTCTCTATACTTAGTAACAATTGTGGATACTCCTCTTTACCAAGTCTTTGAAGCATCTCTAAATCAATATTTTCATCTTGATACACCTCAGCATTAAGTGCTAAAATAAGCCTTATGATATCAGCCCCATATTCCTCAATAAGACTTCTCAATGGAATTATGTTTCTTGCAGATTTACTCATCTTTTGTTGCTTTATTAACACCCAACCATTTGTAACTATTCCCTTGGGCCATAGTTGCTGTGGAAATAGTGCAACATGATTAAATACGAAGAATGTTAGATGATTTGGTATAAGATCTTTACCACTAACTCTAATATCTAACGGATACCAATAGAGGAATTCGTCTCTAATTTTTTTAATCTCTTCTGCATTCACTCCAATAATTCTAGCAACATCTTCTGCATTACCTCTGCCTAGCAGTACATAGTCCCAGAATTCCTTTGGCAAATACCTTGGACCTCCCATTAAAGATCTAATCCTATGTACAACCGTATAAAAAGCCATATATATTGTTGAATCGCTGAGACTCTCTATAATCCATTTTTGATCCCATGGCAATGGTGTGCCAAGACCCCTTGTTCTGGCGCAAGCCCTTTTCTTTAACCACTCTATTGTTGCTTCAAATTGTGCTCTAGCTTCTGAAGGTATGACTTTGATTCCTTCTAATGCTTTCCTAGCTAACCTCTTCCACTCCTCTTTGCCATAATCTATAAACCATTGATCCTTCAGAACCTTTACAACAATTTCTGTATTACACCTACAATAAACAGGCTTATTCAGGAGCTCATATATTATCGTACCTAAACCTCTGCTAATTATAATCTCCTCTATAGCATCTCTCGCCTCTTTCACACCCTTACCACTAACCTTAGTGAAAACCACTTCCTTTAATTGTTCAAGCACAGGTAATTCTTGGATCATGTAACCATTTTGATATTCAAGTCCATAAACGTATTTTGTTGCCTCATCAAGCTTTTCTCTATCCATTTGCGATACTATTTTAAACTGCTTTAAAGCTTCATATGCCGTAGTAGTTCTTCTTCCATTCACCTCTATTATTACCCTAGGAGTAATTTGCCCTACAAACTCTATATACTCTTTAACTTGTTTTAGCTCCTCTAAAGCAATAGCATCATAGGGGGCGTGTGCTGGAACACTCATTACAACACCTGTTGCAAATGAGGTATCTACGAACATTGCTGGAAGTATTGGCACTCTTTCTCCAGTTACAGGATTTATAACATATTTTCCAACTAATTGAGAACCTTGAAGTTCCTTTTTCTCTATAAAGTCTATCTGATATTTTAATCTGTTTGCAGCTTCCTTACCAATAATCCATCTATTGCCATTTCTCAGCTCAATTTCTACATAATATTTCTCTGGATTAATCCAGATGTTGGTAACGCCAAATACTGTCTCCGGTCTCAGCGTTGCTGTGGGGTATATAATACCTTCTTCATCTTTAAAGAATATTACTGTAAACTCACCGATTTCGGGTTCTACATCGCCCTTCGTATCATGCATTCCAACAGGCATTTCATGCTTAGGGCACCAGCCAACAGGATGTGTGCCTCTTTCAATGTATCCCTTGCCATAAAGTTCTAGGAACTGCCAGTGTATAAATGACTTATAGTCATTGTCTATTGTTGTGAATTCCCTTCTCCAATCAATTGAAAGACCAAACAACTTCATAGTTTCTTTTGAAATATTGTGGAAATATCTTGCAAGGTAGAGTGGATCCTTCATATTCTCTATCTCATTATCGGGCACACCATATACATTCCTGAAGAGGTACAGCAAATCCTTGTCTTCATTCTCTATGGCCTCAGCCATTGTTATTATTGGCGTTCCTGTATAGTGAAATCCCATCGGAAATAGAACATTGTACCCCTGAATTCTCTTAAACCTGGCAATAATATCAGCCGTCAGATATGTTCTTCCATGCCCTATGTGAATGGGGCCATTAGGATACATGTAAGCAGCGGTGACAAAGAATTTTTGCTTAGAGCAATCCACATTAGCATTATAAACCTTCTCTTCATCAAATAATATCTTGCTCCATTTATGCGTTAACTGAATAAAATACTCAGTTACATTACTATTCATATGCAAATACCCTTACTTGATAAGCTTTAGAACTTAAAACCGCAGTTTTAAATTTTCAAACCATATTAAGCACTATATGAACTCCTTTCAACGGGATTACCAGGTGAAGTCTAGAAAAACATTGAAATGTGGAGGTTTTAAAGGTGTTTCAAAAGCACTTATATATGCTGTAACATTGGTAATTACAATAGATGTTGTCATCATAGCTTTGCTACGTCTAGTAACATTGTTTAGAGCAATCCTAGGCGATGGATTCACAATTGCAACAGTAATTGTAATAGGAATTGCTATAACATATTGCATTTACTTAATATTGCGTAAATTGCTTGAGATCTGAACCCATTTCATTCTAAAGGATGTAATTATTAGGGTGTAGTGGAAGGCAAGAATCACACCCTTTTTCAAGAGGCTACACTCTCAGACTTGGGTCTCCAATACATTGCTTACTCTTTCAGGTACATGATCATAGAATATGTTACAAGCTTTTACAAGGTGTTTTAATCCAGATCTTGTTTAGCCTCATGCACTTGAATAGGGCTGTTATAGGTTTGAAGTTATTTGTAGTTAGCATAAATATTTAGCTTCTTTGTCTTCGTTAATAAAAATTTAAATATTTCTACATACATTACACATCTTCAGATGACCTACTCAAGTGCAATCCTATAAACAGAAGCACAAGTATTTACAAATACCATCAAGTACCGTTAGCAGAGAAATGCAAAACATGCTATGTATACTACAGAGAACCAGATGATGATCTTGGCCGTTACCGAAAAACACTTATGAATGTGGTGTTTGGTAGCCTCTGATGGGATGAGGAAACTTGCCCCCTACAGATTTGATGAAGATATTATCGCGTGCTGACCAACTCAAGAAAGATTTCTTGATATTTCTTAAAATGCTGGGTCTTGAAAGAGAGTTGTATAAAGGTGTTCTGAACATCTTTCCATATACAACTAGTATTATCTTTGACCGGATCTCTTTCTATTGCTTGGGCATGTCTTTTTGCATAGATAAAAAGTTCAACGTTACTTCGTATTCTTCGAACATATTTTATTTCAATAATTTCGTTATAGAGTCTTCAAGAAAACTAGAATTCTTGTGCCTTGGAAATAATGATGATATGCTTTGCAAAGTGCGGAATGCTCAAGGACTCATCAATATATATCAAAAAGATGGTTTAAAAAATATCTTCATTGTTACTGGTGATTCTCTAAAGCTTTACAAACTGTCTGCTAATACGCTAGATCGTCTACACAATATTAAAGCCCTTACAGTTATCTCTAACATGGGTTTAGCATTAACCATAGCTTTTGACGATTTGGGTAAGCTAGTTACAGTTAGCCGAAATTACATAGCATTAGAGCATTATGGTGTTTACCTATATATCTCTAGTGAGAGCATTGTGCAAGCCATTAGGAGAATAGCTGTAGAAAAATCCATAATTGTTTTGAGCAATACAAGTAACCGAAACTCTCATGTGCCTATCATTGAAGTTGTGGACACTTACACATTTTCAGCTCCATGGTTTTTTAAGGATAATTGTGTTGATATGTTTACTGTGAATATTATTGATGAACCTGTTAACACTATCATTAAGGTGTATAGGGGGTTCATCACAAAGGTTGGTGTGAATGGGATTGAACATGAATATAAGCATAGAATGATTAGAGTTGCCTTAGCACCATATGCAAGTACCTATTTGAAACTATGTGTTGCCCCTACATAAAAATCATTTGATTTACGTATATAGAGCGGCTAGTCTCTTCACAGCCTTCAGTAATTGCTTCTCATATGGCAATCCTATGAAAACTACCCTACCATTTATCACTATTGTGGGAACTGTTGTTACTGCATACTTATCAGCTATATCAGGATTTTCATATGCTTCTACAATAACTGACATAACATTATTTGCACCATACATGCTACTTACATAGGCAAACATATTTGCTAAGAGTGCTGCATAAGGGCAATAGGGACATGGTGGTGTCACAATGATTTCTATAACAGCTTTTCCTTCTAGCTTAGCAAGTTCCTCAACGGTATCGTTAGAAAGTCCATGGTCATTTGTAGTAAGCCTTATGAGAGTTTCAATAAAAGCTTTGATTTCTTCTCCTGCCGGCATACCTAAGTATTGTATTGCACCCTCTAATAGTAGTATTGTTGGAACTCTTTCAACATTATACTTCTTAAACACATCATGATCTTTCTCCATATCAAATCTCTCAACCAAAATAGCTTTTTCAGAGCCTATCAATGGACTTGCACTTACTAAGACATCTATGAGTCTCTCTGTCTCTACGCATGAAAAACACTTTGCTTTGTTTCCTGATGTAAATAACTTAAGCCTTACTTTTGATTTCATATCCTTTAATGTGTCTTTCAACGACTCAATATCACTTTCTGTAAACTCTACTCTAAACATTTCCTCTATGTAAGGTGGCATGACATATTCTGAAACCATGTTACATCACATTAGCTAACATTATTTTATGATGTATCGCTTAAAAAGATTCTCCGTGTGACATTTAATACTTAGGCTTAAGTTAAATATAATACTCCTTGTTAGTGTATTCCTGAGCAATCTGTTTCATCCTTTCAATATCACTATACGTTCTCACATCCTTTATCTCATTCAGTCTTTTTTCATTAGATTCTAAGACAAATTCAAATAACTTAGAGGGTGCCACACTATTCAATATTACTGTATTGGGAATAAGACAGTGACCTCCTATATAATCTGGATAGTATATTGGTCTATCATGTAAGACTTTATGAACCTCTCCTACAAACCCCGCTATAACCGTGATATCTGCATTGAATCTCATTGCTATTCTGTGGATCTCATGCCACGATGCTATCATTATTGCCCTATACACAGTTTCCCATAGTTTTGCGAGTTCTAGAGACTCAGGATCGCCAGGGTATTCCCTAACATTAAAACCTGCCAAGATGTGATGAAGCGCAAAATTAGAAAGCAATTTTTGAGGCAAACTTGCAATCCATTTTGTCCAAAGGTATAGATGCTTTAAAATATTTGGATGCTTTCCTCGAACTGGCGAATATGCTGTGGGAATGCCTGTTTTCTCAAATACTTTTCTAGTAGTTCCTGGAGCAACTGTTGAATGAATCACGATGTGTTGCGGATTCAATGTTGAAACATAATACTGCACTATATCAACAAATCTATCAAAATAAGGTATAGCAACATGTAAAAACTCCACGTTTTTTGGTATCTCATTCAACTTATTTACAGATTTTTGAGGGTCTATGTCATAGCCGTAAACCTCAAACTTACCACTAGATCTAAAAAAAGAGTAAAGGGCGCTGCCTATCTCACCTAAGCCTATAATAACGACTTTATCCATTTAATATCACCATTTTCAGTATTATATTAAAATACTTAAATTAATAAAGTGATATCAGAATATAGTTCTACTGCATTACTTCCTGAGTTACAAGCATTTTTACTGAAGTAATAGTGATGAATATGAATAGTTAGGATTCAATATTTTACTATAGACACTTCTAGAACTGCACTTGCTCTAGTTGCGATGTTTAAATTACTGTAAGAAAATTGGTACAAGAAAAACGTAAAGTAAATATAAGCAAGGATAATTAGCGCACTCTAACCTTGATAACTAATGGAAACAGAAAAGTTCATAGGGTTCTTTAGATTCATTTATATACAGTTCAGCGCCTGTCTAGGTGATGAGATTGGACCCAGGCAGAGTAAACCTAAATGAAGGGCTTCGCACCATGGGTTCCACAGCTACTGTTTCCCAGTAGATGGTGACTCATAGCGTTCACCACTCGCCAAGACCTGTAATTACCTGTAAACACTTGGTGAGTGGTTCATCATGCTACCCCCTGAGCTCTCTCACCGCAACCGCAAAAGCTCACCGCTACTCGCCTAGTGGCTCAAAGTCCTGCAGGTCTCGGAAACCCGGGACATCGTTAAGTATGTAAATCTCTTTGATTTATAAATCTTGTAGAAGCTCAGCACTCCTCATAGCCCTGAGAAGTATTTAAATACAGCTATTCATAAATCACTCCAAACCTGTAACAGCCTCTCATATTCATTGATTTATGCTCTCCACAATCTACTTCCCAACGGCTTTACCACCCTGACCACCCTACAGGAGTTGTTTGCCCTTAGTCGCCTAGAGGTGCATCCACTTCCATCAGGTAGTCAGAATTCATGAAATGCTCATCAACCTCAAGACCTCACCGGCTTCAAGTCCTCATCACTACCACATTTTAAAAGGTTAAAGAGCTTTACTTTTATATTTAGGCATTAAAAGGGCTTAGACATCAATAAATGCAAACACTGCAAATGATTATGAAAACTGAAAAACAGCCTTTAATAGTTAGAGAAAGTCTGAGGATTTTATTCTCTATTTTACTAAGCTTGAGACATAGCATAGTGTTTTGGGGTTCAGCTCTTATATAGATTCATATTGCTTTATAGTCATAGCCTCATCTCTATTCCCCTGCACCGCTCCTTGGGTCTGCATCCGCCTTAGGGGCTTTTAGAAAATTCAGGGCCACCCCAGAGACCCCACATCTTGAACACTCTTCAGAGATGCATCTTTGCTATGCACCATAGCTGAAGTCCAGTTTCGCTGAGACTCTTATAATATAAACCTATATGAAGCTCGAAACAGCCGCAGAAGGCGCATTAGTGTATGAATATGAAATAAACTACTGCAATGTTATATATTGCTTTAGTAAAGTGAAGATAGTACCATGTAGCATCTTTACTCAATTCATTAAAAACACTTTGTCAGTGCCGGAACCAAATCATCATGATACCTTCAGTCTAGGACGCCCACATCACATAGGCTAAGGTAAAAAAAGATGTACCCAATTATAGAGATTGCATCTTTTAAGCTACTTTGTCAGAGTAGCTCAGCCACATCACATTCTGCTCAGCGCCTTTACCATCATCATGTCATATAGTTTCGACTTATGTTCTTATAGCTCCAAAGCTGCTTCTGTCTGCATAATTTGCTGTATAGTATTTTGGCTTTAAATTTTTAATAATGTACTCAAATGCTTTCCAAGGATCACTTTTCTCTCCACATGTATACACATCAACAGTGGCATACTTGTATTCAATCCATGTGTGTACTGCAATATGACTTTCAAGAACTAAAGCTATTACTGAGACCCCTCCTTTCTTCCCGCCAAAACTCCAGCTTTTAACTTCATAAAGAGTCATATTTGCAAGCTTTGATGCTTCAATAACTATTTCTCTGAGCTTTTCTTCGTTTTCCGCAATGCTTACATCTATTTCATATAGATTTCCATAAACATGCTTTCCTACTATTCTATCACTCATAGGGTCTTTATTGCCTTCATCTTTATTCATTTTTTCTTGACGCCTAGTAAAAGTGTGCTACATAATAGCACGCTTATAAATTTGTGCCTGCATAAGTACGTAAACCGTTACAAAATGAAACTATTTGATAAAATGTTATTCAAACAGTACCTAAGTACCTACCCTCTTATTTGAACACACTATTGAAAACGGACAGTAAGTACACTCCCAACTATATCGAGGAGCAGGGCTTTGCGCTAGTAAGCTGCGAATAAGGTCAGATACTTCACCATCTGAAGCAGGCTCTGTTACAAAATATTGCGAAATTCTATTAGGTGTTATATATAAAAGTAGTGCTTTTTTAAAGCCAGTGAGCCATAGATAAAGTCTTAGTTGTTGAATGTGATGCTTATGCGGAATATTTGCATCAGATCTGCTAGATTTTATTTCAATTAAATAGTCCCCTATAATGGCATCTACACGCCCCTTGACAATATACGACTTACCTTCAACTTCAATGTTTTTCTCATACTCTACTTCAGTTTTTACATTATTACTTCCCAGAATCTCTTTTAGAACTTCTTCAATACCTACATGAACTACCTCACCATATATAGTCACAGGGTTAAAGCTCTCTGCCAAAGTTATTTCTCTAAACTTTTTCTGAAAATAGTACTTAAGTGGGCAATATACGAGGTCTGTAACATAGATCTCGTTTTCAAGTTTCTCTTCTAGCTTCTTCTTAGCTTCCTCAATTCTCCAGCTATATATGAGAGCAATAATATCAAACTCCATATCCATACCACAAAATATTGCTTAGAACCTTACTCAACAAGACCAACAAACAGCTTTGCCTCAGTAACACGGGTTATCATCACATTTGTTACATGCTCAGATCACAGCCGTGTTCATCACTTACTAGCAAAACTATTACCTCTTTACCTTCTTATATACTCTAATGAGGATTTTTGCTGACAACGTTAATTTGTATCTTCCACATCTTGTCCTTCTCACGAACCCCTCTCGTCTCATTTTTCTCAGTATTCCCCGAGCTTTATCTAAATCAACATTCCATCGCTTTGACAGCTCATCAATGGAATATGAGGCTTTATCATCTTCTTCAAACACCTCAGCATATCTGAGAAGCTCCATAACTTTGACCATTAGATCTTGCTGAGACATTCACTTCACTTCAAGAACTTATCTTCCCATTTCTTTGCTAGTTCAACACTTTGCGTAACATCTACAAACAACTTACTCACTTCCTCAACATCTTCCACTCTAATCTCTTCTCTTCCCTTTTTCTCAGCAATCATTTTTGCTGGTTGCAAAAGCTGTACAGCATATCTCAGACTCCTTTCACTAGCTATTTTAACTAGGAGATCCGTAGCATCTTTTGAAAGCTTTACTTCCTCCTCTTCAGCCCTAATAAGTATTATTTCCTTCATCTCATCAGGTGTATAAGGACGTACAGTTATTATCAAAAGTCTATCAAGCAAGTCTAGAGGTATCCCATGTGGCGACTCTATATCTGTTCCACGTATTTTGGTAATACCTCTATTCGTCGCCATTATGATTATTGGAGAAAATTCGCTTTCCAAGACTCTTGATAAGAAGCTAAATGCTTCTATATCTAACATATGCACATCATCTATGAACAGCACCCCAGGAACTAAAGTCACTTTACCCTCATCCAATGCTTTTCTAACTGTTTCATCAACTGCTTTCCTAATTTCTGGGTCTATTTCTCTTTCCTCTGCTCCTATACCGATTATCGATATCATTGCCCTCTTTTGAGCAGCATAAGCTTCGTCAAGGTCATATAATGTAACAGTTCTTATGACCTCTTTTTCCTTAAATATCTTGCCTTTGGGCATTTCTTCAAAAACTTTTGCCGCCTCCACATCGTAGTACTTGGCTTTTTCAACTCCTTTCACTCTTCCCAACTTGAAAACCTCACCACTATCAGCATCAATACTTATCAAATCTCCTCTTCTCACACCTAGCTGAGCCAACTGCATCGCTATACTCTGATCCACCTCTAGAGACTTCTCCTCATCCTTTGTTGCTAAAGTTATTCTAGCACCTCTAGGAACTTTAACATATGGATTGAATGGATGGGAAGCTAGTGCAAATTTTAGCTCCTTTATGACTCCTTCATACACTCTTCTGAACTCCCTTATTCTAATTCCAATAGCCCTCCTAACAGCACGCATCAGAATTTCTGTTTTCTTAACTTCAGCTGAATATAACTCAGCACCATTCATCATTACAAATGGTGTGTCTTCTCCAAGTTCTCTAGCAATGGCTATAGCCAATGCGGTTTTTCCAGAGCCTGGAGGTCCTACAAAGAGTATTCCTCTTCCTGCAAGTTTACCTTCTTTAATCATTTTAACAACCATACCAGCAGCCTTCCTCGCCTCCACTTGCCCTACAAGACCATCTGCAATGCGTATAGGTTCACCTTTTTCATCGAGGCCCAATCCCCTAATATGGCTATGAACGCTTATTCTCTTTAATGCTTGTCTCTTTGACTCTTCTTTGACCTCTCTTATAATGCTCAAGTAAATCACCTCACGATACACTAAACAAATAGCAGTGAATTCTTACTACCTAGAAGCTTATAAACCTTCCTTCAAAGCTTATGAAATCTGTAAAGGGCTGTAAAATTTGATTCAGCGTTCTCTGGAAAATTTTGTTGTGGTTGCAATACTAGTTCTTATAGTAGCTATATACATGTATCTTACAGTACTTCAAGCAACTAATTTAGAGGTTGAGGAGGTCAGCCGATTTTACATGGGTGCAAAGGGTTATGTATCTGATGAAGTTTGGTATGTAGATGCTGCAAGAAATATCTTAAGGAAAATTTTTGGCCTTGAACCAAAGCAAATAGGCTCTACATTTAATGCGACATTGGTGTATCCATCAAAAGATTGCGCTATGAGGGCTTCAAATAATGCTCAGGCATATGGAATAACAGTAGTGAGTTCTGCATTTAGCAAGCTCAACGCTATATATGTATCAGCAAATAGCAGAGAAGCTATAGAGAACTTTGGTAAAGCTACCAATGCAACCGATATAGTGTATGGATGGATACTTGGAGATGCTGAAGGCATCAATAATTATCTTAACCTTGAACATCCTCCTATGGCTAAATACCTTATTGCTTTATCAATGTTACTACTAGGTGATAAACCCCTTTATTGGCGGATACCATCTATAGCGATGGGTATGCTGATAGTTGTATTAACATTTTTCATAGTGAAAAAGCTAATAGCATGCAAAGAACTCGCTATTATTGTGGCAACAACTGTAGCTGTTGACCCACTAATTAGAAACCTTGCTTCAATAGCATTACTAGATATCTTCGTTGCTGCCTTTACACTTCTCACAATTTTCTTTGCAATGAATAAGAGGTATAAGGAGTCTTTGATAGTTCTAGGCTTTGCCTCAACATTCAAGTTCACAGCACTATTAACATTCTTACCAGTACTATTCCTCTACATAGGTGAACTTATAGAAAGAGGTATAAATAAATTTACTGAAATACTGTTCAAAGCAATAGAATTCCTTCTGCTTGCAATACTATCATTCATATTCTTCCAGCTACTTGTATCAATTCCTATAATACTGAAAATAGGATTTGGGCCATGGCTTCAGCAAAGCCTTTGGGGAGCTATATCTTGGCACTTAAGCATAAAGTGCGTTGGGAGTGGATGCCCCGTAGCTTCGACTCCATGGGACTGGTTTTTTGGAGTAAACTCGTTTCCTTTATACATATATCCAAATGGTTCTACGCTATATGCCCAAGGATTTGTACCAGCATATATGACGAGCTTCATTCTAATGCTTTTTACACTCACTTACAGATTTCAAAAAGCAAAATCTATGAGTAAAAAACCTTGGGTTATGTTTAGTAGCCTATTTATTGCATATGTTCTACTATGGATTGCAGGAGCAAAAACACAATATAGTTTCTATGCTGTTCAACTAACACCATTTATCTACATATACCTAATCATACAGATTTATGAGTTTCTAAAAAGAGATAACGTAATCCATGTGCTCATCTCGTGGAAAAAACTTTTTGAGCTACTTTGGCAAGCACTACTAACACTACTAAGCTACTAGGTTAGAATGAAATTGATAGAAAGGGACTTGATTACAATCCTGAAGAAGTGCCTAGAACTCCTAATTTCATTAAACTTGGAAAATGCTTACGGTAGAGAACTTCATGATACTATCAAAGAGCTTGAAGCCTCTCATCAGTTTCTATTTACACGAAAAATGTTGAACTTGTTGAGCGAACTTCATTCTAATCTACAAAAACTTCAAGATATTATAAAAAACATTGACACCGATGTAAGAAATAATTTGAGGGATGTTGCTGTGATAATTACTAGGAATGTTAGAGGTATTGCCACAGAATTTCGGCTAGCAACCAATAAAATGATGTGCTTGTTAACAATCATAGCCATGCTTTCTATGTTTATTAGCATGTCATCGCTATACTACATTGCATATAGCATGTCACAAGCAAATTTTCTACTTGTAGTCATGAGCTTCGTAATCTTAGTACTAACTGCAATAATCATGATGGCGATTTACTTAAGGCTCATGGTTTCACTAATTCTACAACCCACACTCCTAGCTCTATCCATAAGCTATGCGCTATCTTATATTGCAGTCCATCAGTATATAGAGTCTGCGCTAATAGTGTTAATGGCGTTTAATGTAATACTACTCTCCCTTTCCCTATATATTTTAATGGGACAAAGCCTTGCATATAGGAAAGCAATATCCATAATTATTTACATGTATCAAATAGTAGACTCGATAAGAAGTTATATAGAGAAATATACAAAAAGAGAAAGAAGAGAAATAGATGAAGAGGTGTACAGAAAAGTATATGGACATGAATATCTTGAGCTTATTAAGTATGTCAGGGATACTGAAAAAATTGGTTAAGCAATTAAGTATGGTGATAAAAGATGCCTGAAAAAACTCAGCAACAAAAAACAAAAGAATTGAAAATATTTTCAGCTCAAGTCGTAACATTAGACACTATAAAGAATGATAGGCGTAAATTAATACTACTACACTTAATAAAAATACTCAATTCTGTAAGTGAAAAAGGAATGATACATCTAATAAATAGCCTGCGCGATAAAAATAAAATAGATTTAGGTTATAGCATTGTGAAGCTAGGCAATAGAATCATTGTACGAGAATTGAGTGAGGATCTCAAAGCCCTACTATATGTAGGTCTTATTGAAACTGATCCAAAATCTAAAAAACTTCAACTAACAAGCAGAGGAAAAGAGTTCTTGGAAAGCCTTCAAATAGCTGATAGTAAGTTAAATGAGATACTAAAAGCAGTTGAAGAACAAAAAAGTGTAGTTATAGCAATAGATGAAGAGGTTTCAGCTATAGTTCAGTCTGCACAACAAAGTGCTAGACGAAAGTAGTCTTCTTATGAGACTCTTTAAGATTTCCTGTAACTTCACATTTACTGCTGCAAATACCCAGATAATGATATGTTCCATTGCAAGATATATACATTGTATCATCAAAATATAAAAAGAAAACCATTTAAGGAGTGGGATGAAAACTGGTCTAACCCCTTCCTCACTCCTGGGACGAGTCTTTCAATTACAAAGCCTAAAACCTTTCGATTTAGTGACAATATTTTACAAAAAGAGACATTGATATTAAGCTATGTAGGTATGCCTCCTTATATGGATAACGAAACCCCTTCACGCTCTCCTCTCCTTCTGCGCCCACTACTTTCACCAAAGAGTTCAAGTAGAAGTGGGCTGAGCTTTCCTTCCTTTTCTAACTTTGTTATATAGTCTCTAAACTCTGAGGTATGCTTTACATCTAGATCTATGAGCTGTAACAATATACTGTAAGCTGTGATCCATACGTATTCAAGCTCTTCTTTAGGCATATTGCTGATTATAAATGGGTCCTGTAGCCAGCTATCAAATGCTTTTAGAGTTCTGATCATATGCTGAAATGCCATTCTTGTATATAGTATTAGTTCAAGTCTGTCTCCCTTCTTAACATTTTCATTTACATTACTAAACCATTCCCTAACCTTCTTCTGCATTTCAATCCATTGTGTTAAGCTATCGTAAAGTGTTGACATCTTAGCACCCAAAATTTTTGTTTATACGAATTCTTAATAAAATTGCTTTAACTGCCTAATAAGTTGTAAGGTTTTCCATTCTTTTTAATTTCATCAGGTATTTTATCTCTATACAGCTGCAGAAACCCCAAGTCTTCTTCCTTCTGCCTAAAGTTGTCTGGAAGAAGCCTTGGAATTTCATCTATTATAGGATACCACCTACCACAACTAGAGCAGAACAGAACACCTGTCTTAATTTCAATTTTTATACATTCATCGCATGGCAGCTCCATGCCTTTTCCTTGAATTTCCTTAATAAAATCATTCTTATATGCACAGTATAGATCGCATAAAGGTTTCTGAAAACCTTGCGGTAACTTTCTTTGCTCATATCTAGCTATTTCTATTACTACAAGCTTTAGTGGAAAGCCCTTGTCTTTGCAATATGGACAAGCTAGGTAGTTAAGAAGCCTGTATTTCATTTATTCAAACCTCTCCTAGCTTCATCTACTAATCTAAGTAATTCTGATAACAATGCATCAGCTCTAGATTTATCCCAAGACTCAACAGTTATCCTTAGTAGGGGCTCTGTACCACTAGGTCTAACAAGGAATGAGGCATCTTTCATTATCACCTTTACACCATCTATATCAAATATTTCGTGACCTTGGTACTCTTTTCTTAATTTCTCTGCAATAATTAAACCTTCCTCTCTACTTGTAATAGGTACCTTTGTCCTTATTATATATGGTTTTTGAATTGTATTAACAAGCTTTGAAAGAGTTTTATTGCTCTCTACAATTAATTCGGCCATTAATGCTGTAGCCATAGTACCGTCTCTCACCAGTTGATGAATCACATATGCAAACCCGCCATTGTCTTCAAAGCCAGAAAGTGCTCCACCTATTTCAATTATTTTTCTAGCTATATTCAAGAATCCCACCTTTGTCCACACTACTTCTATGCCTTTCTCAACGAAATATTTTTCTGAAAGTAAGTGACTTGTTGAAATTGCTGTAACAACTCTTTTAGGTAAATTAGGATGTTTCTCTGCTACATACTGAGACAAGATAACAGCAGAAATGTCGCCATACACAAAGTTGCCCATCTCATCAATAAAAACAGCTCTATCACCGTCACCATCATGTGCCACTCCAAAATCTGCTCCAACTGCTTTAACTATCTGCATTAACTCATTTAGGGAGTCTGGCGTGGGCTCATACGGTCTATGTGGTATGCCTATCTCTGCATTTATTGTAAGAGTCTTGATGCCTAATTCCTTTAGCACACGCGGGGTAGCAAGTGCCGAAACACTGTTAGCACAGTCCACCACAACCTTTAGTTCCTTCTTCTTAAACTTCTCACTATCTATACGCCTCTTCACCCCCTCGATATAATAGTCTATGGCTGTTTCAAATCTCTCAACAGGTTTCAGCTCAAACCATGATGCTCTTCTAAATCTCGATTCGAACAATATAGACTCTATCTCTAGGTCAACGCGTGGTGGGGCCTCTATACCATCACTAAGCACAACCTTTATACCAACCCATTCTGGTGGATTGTGGCTTGCTGTCACCACAACACCATAGTCAAAACCCAGCTCTTTAACGCAGTATTGGAGTGCAGGGGTTGGTATGTAATCAGCGTCATAAACCTTAGTACCAGCAGAAACAAGCCCTCCTATAACCAAGTGATATACTGAGTTATTGCCTATTCTTCCATCTCTACCTATTAAAGCTCTTGCCCCTTTTGGAAAATAGCTAGCTATAGCCATGGCTAACCTCAGCGGAAATTCTGGATCGTTTTTATCCACAACCCATCTAACACCATCTGTGCCAAAGAGCTTCCTAGCATCTGTGCTCATCATTGCATCCCAGCTACAGAATTTCTCAGCTAAACATAAAAACCTTATGGAGCTTTTAGACTTGGCGATTGCGTAGGTATGAAAAAACTGTGGTTTGATATCTTAACACCGAAGCAGGCAAAGTTATTCGGTTGCATATCTCTAAAATTGGAAAAAAGAGGTTTTGATACTATAGTAACAGCGAGAGAATATGATTATACGATACCTGTTTTAAAGAAATTAGGAGTGAAATTTAGTGCTGTTGGGGGATATGCTGAAGGACTTAGAGAAAAAATATTGGAGGAAGCGAAGAGGATTATAGAACTTCTACACATTGTTAATGATTTTAATGCTTTACTCGCCTTTCCAAATCCTGTTGCCGCTAGAATAGCATTTGGCCTAGGGAAACCATATATTGCTTTTACTGACAGTCCTCATAGTGAGGCTCCATCTAGACTTTCTCTACCTCTTGCCTCAGCAGTAATATTCTCATCTTGCATACCCAAAAATGAGGTTGAAAAATATGTTATAAGGGATAAGACGTTGTTGGTGCAATTCAATGGTGTTGATGAAGTTGAGTGGCTAAAAGATTTCTCATTTGATATCAGTTACTTGAGAAATTGGGAATTAGAGCCATACAACTATGTAGTGATTAGACCTCCAGAAATAAAGGCATCTTATTACAAGTATAGTAAACAGGAGGTGCTAAGCTTTGCTATAAAAACTATAGAATTCGCAATTAAAAGTGGTTATAAAGTAATTTACTTACCTAGATATGGTGATGACAATATAGCAAAGGGCTTTAGAAATGCAAAGGAGGTGGTAATACCTGGCGAAGGTATTGATGGAACAAAGGTTGCGTATTACGCTAAAGCAGTGATTAGCGGTGGAGGAACTATGGCTAGAGAGGCAGCTTTACTTGGCACACCTGGTATTTCTATCTTTCCCAGCGAACTTCATGTAAACAAATGTGTTTCAGCATGGGGGTTTCCACTCTGGCATCAGACAAAACTCGATGAAGCTTATAACACTATAAAAAACATACTGAAGTTATCTGAACATGAGATTATACTTTATAAAGAGCATGCAGAGAAACTTTTAAGAAATCTTGAATCACCTTTTGAGGCTCTTATCAAGGTATTGGAAATAGCCCTAAGGTGAATCATAAAGTGCAAAATTATGTTATAGCAGGTATAGATGAAGCTGGTAGAGGTCCTCTAGTAGGGGATATGTTTATAGCGCTAGTAGCTATAGAGAAACAAAACCTACAGATACTAGAAAATCTAGGTGTTAAAGATAGTAAAAAATTATCAAAAAACAGAAGGGAGCAACTCTTTTTCCCTGCAATTTCGTTCTCTGACTTAGTAATTCTACATAGAATCCCACCAAATCAGATAGACGAATACAATATCAATGAACTAGAGATGGTTGCAATCACAGAAATGATTAAAAAAGCTCTTCAAAGGATCCCAATTCAAGAGATATATATCGATGCATTTTCAAACCCAACTAGGATTACAAAGAGGTTAAATAACGTAGCTAAGAACGTGAAGCTACATGCTGAATTCAATGCTGATAATAAATATATTGTTGTAGCAGTGGCAAGTATAATTGCAAAGGTCTTACGTGACAAACACATAGACCAGCTTAAAAATATTTATGGTGATTTGGGGAGTGGTTATCCTAGCGATGCTAAGACCATAGAATGGATTAAGGGCTACTATGAAAAATACAGAGTGTTGCCACCTATAGTAAGGAAATCATGGAAAACTTTAGAGAGAATCTTAAATATAAAAACTGAGTTAAAGAAAAATAAAACACTTCTTAAATACCTTGGGAGCAACTCAAAAATGAAGTAAATCTATGCGTGGCAAGTTTACTTTGAATCACTTGAACATTTTAGGCTTAAAAATTAATTATAGTATTCAGAGATGGGAGGGTGCCAACAATGCCAAGTTATCCACGATTTATAGTAGACTCAATGCTAGGTCATGTGGCTAGATGGCTTAGACTCCTAGGCTATGATACACTCTACTTTAGGAAAATAGATGACTGGAAGCTCATAAAGATTTCTAGAGAAGATGATAGAATCCTGATTACACGTGATCTTAGTCTTTATCGCAGAGCCAGAAAGATGGGTTTAAGAGCCTTTTTTGTTGAGGACCCTGAAATAGATACTGTGTTAGCAGAGGTGTCAAAGAGGTTTGGAGTAGATCTAGAATTCCATAGAGATGATACTAGATGCCCTCACTGCAATACCAAGCTTACATATACGACATCTATTGCTGAAATAGCACATAGAATCAACAGTGCCATTGCATTAAGATATAAGGAATTCTGGTTTTGTCCTACATGCAAGAGAATTTATTGGCAAGGTACGCATTGGAAAAGTATAAATCAGGTATTAGAAGGCGCAAAGATCAAAAAAGCTAAATTGTCTAGCAAAATTAGCGTTACTGAGAAGAAAGTAGATTTTGTAGAAGTTGGTGAAAAGAGTTGAGTACATATAGCAATATCATCTCGCTTTCTGAACTAACACTAAGTGATGGAACTTACTTAGTACAGCTGGCTAGGAGAGCTATAGAAGAGTATATCACTAAAAATATTAAGATAGAGCCAGGTAAAGAGGTTGACAAGAAACTGCTGAAAAATGGCATGGCTTTTGTTACAGTAGATAGAATTGTAGGACCTGGGCAGAAGGAACTTAGAGGGTGCATAGGTTTTCTTCAACCAGTATCGCCTTTAGTTAAAGTTGTTATAGAATCAGCTATAGCAGCAGCAACAGAAGACCCAAGATTTCCTCCATTAAGCCCCGATGAGCTGGGTGCAATAGTTATTGAAGTTTCGATATTATCATCACCAATACCTATAAAAAGTCCTTCAGATATTGTCATAGGTAAGCATGGAATAATAGTTTCTCGAGGATGGCATTCAGGTACTTTACTTCCCCAAGTCCCTGTAGAGTACTGCTGGGATGTTGAAACATTCCTTGCTGAAGGCTGTCTAAAAGCAGGACTAGGAGCTGATTGTTGGCTAGACAAGAGGACTAAGATCTTTATATATGAAGGTAGAGTGTTTTATGAAGAAAGCCCCAGAGGAGCTGTGAAAGAACGAAAGTTAGAAGAAGAACTAAAGCATAAGTGTAGCTCAATATAGGACTCTTACAGATATGAAGTGATTTGTAGTTTACTATGAATATTTAGCTTCTTGTTTTTGATAAAAGTTTAAATATTTCTACATCTATTATGCATCTTCAGCTGAGCTGCACAGCTACGACCCCAAAACTCTGATGGAGCTCCATGGCGTTTGGCTTGATAGACACCCATGATGTGTGGGTGAGGCTAGCGAACCCACACAGAGGTGTAGTCTCATAAACAGAGCTGCAAATATTTACGGATATCATCAAGTACCGTTAACGGGAAATACTCTTATCTCCTATTTAAAATACTTGAAATACTAATTGGTGTTAGACGCTATGATATTATCAGATTTTGATCTTATCAATTATATAAGGAGTGGAAGACTCATTATAGAGCCTTTTTCTGAGGATATAGTGAGAGAGAATGGACTTGATCTCAGAATAGATGGCGAAGTGTGTGTACTGAATGATACCACCACAATTTTAGATCCTTATAACACAGCTACGAATTTGAGTACCTTTTACAGGTGTTTTAAAGCTGATGAATTCATCTTTGAACCGAGGAGAATATACCTTGCAACAACTATTGAATACATTAAAGTACCTCCAGAACTCATGGCTTTTGTGGAGCTCAGATCAACCTTTGCTAGGATGGGGCTCTCAATTCCGCCAACAATTATAGATGGAGGTTTTGAAGGGCAAATAACTATAGAAATCCACACGTCTACTTTTCCAATTAAGATAAAAAAATGGACAAGATTTCTGCACGTAGTTTTTTCAAAGGTTTCAACTCCTATACAAAAGCCTTATTCAGGCAAGTACCAAGGTCAGCGAGGAGTTAGACCACCTCAGCTTCCCATATCATAGCATAACTTTAATGTATCTTAACAACGCTTTTTATCTCACCTGATACTAATTCTATTACATAGTTTATCTCATTTCTCAATTCTTTATGTACATAGTGTGTAGCTATTAACACCTTACCCCCACAATTAACAATATCCACTATATCTTCTACTAAAATTCGTGCTCTTGAATCATCTAAGAAAACAAAAGGCTCATCTAATACTAGTACCTGGGGTTTTAACACAAGTGCTCTAATTATTGAAATAGCTTTTGCTTGCCCTGCGCTTAACCTATGAACAGACCTCTTTTGAACTTCTGCTAGGCTATAACGCTTAATGTAATGGTCTATAAGATCCTCATCTATTTTTCCCCTAATCTTCATACCTATGCTGATGTTATCCCTAACACTTCCTCGAAGTAAGATTGGTTTATCATGCACATATACAATACTTTTTCTAATTTCTTCTTTCTTCTCTTTATCAAGACCCCAAAAATCAACTCCTTCAACTAATACAACACCTTGCAATGGCCTAAGAATTAGCGATGTTATTTTCATGAGGGTTGTTTTTCCAGCACCATTGGGTCCTAACACTACATATATGCCTGGTTCTTTAAACTCTAAGTCAATTCTCTTCAAAACCATTATCTGGTTATCATAGCTATGCCAAATACCTTTAAGAACTATTTCCATAACACGTATTCACCTAGGAGCTTTACTACGACTACGATGAGCAGCGTTATTGTGATCAATATAATACCTATCCAAATGGCATACTCATAGTTTCCTAAAGAGGTTTGAAGTGCTATAGCTGTTGTCAAGACATTTGTATAACCTTCAATACCACCACCAGCAATCAGAGCCACCCCTAGCTCTCCAATGGTTCTGGAGAATGCAATGAGATAAGATGATAAGAGTATTGGTACTAGTTCTCTTAGAATAAGCACCGTAATAAACTTTTCATTAGAACTTCCAAGAGATAACACCAATTCCTTCACGTTTTCTCTAACATTATAGAAATGTCTAGCCATGTAACTAGTAGCTGTTGGTAATGCTACGAAAAACTCCCCTAACATTATTGCATATGGTGTGTAAAGCAGTTTAAAAAATCCAAGAGGACCTCTAGGACAAAGTAACATGTAAACAAGAAGCCCTATAACAGTCGTTGGAATACCTACAAGAGCTTCAAGTATAGGAGAGAGCATATCCATACGTCTCTTGGACTTTGAAAGCCATAAACTAATGAGTATTGCTATAATAAATGCTGAAAAGGAGGCTACTGATGATATATAGAGACTCCTAATAGTTATTGAGGAGATGCTCTCAACCATAGACAGACTCGAAGTAAAAACGCTGTTGGATTCTTAAAAAGCTTTGATTATTTTAAATAATGTAATATGAGGATTATTTTAGCTTTGTGAGTGCTTCCCATGATTGCAAAACCATGGTTTCATTGCCTCTAACAGGATTTAGTAACCCTTTATATTTCTCAATTATGAGATCTTGCCCTCGTGATGTTATGTATTCCTTGAATTTGTATGCCACATTTAATATGTTTGTATTATTACATGCTGGTGATTTTGATATGTAGAAGGAGTACACGTTTAATAGATAACTAGGATCTTTTTCTAGTTCAACAAGATTCTGTATCTTTCCTTGATTTTTAAGTTTAAGCCATGACCCAATATCTGTTAGAGTATATGCTTGAATGTTGTCAGCCATGATCAGTGTTTGTGCCATGCCTTGACTTGTCTTTAGATACCAGCTTTTGCCTTCAGGACTGAGATTTGCTAACCTCCATATCTGTAATTCTCTTACATTAGTTCCAGATAAATCACCTCTGCTAACAAATCTAGCTAATCCTCTTTCACCTGCATAATATATTCTCTTAAATGCTTCAATAGCATTTTGCGCCTCATTAACATTTGCGGGATCAGTTCTGGGACCCACAATTATAAATTCATTGTAAGCAAATATCGCCAGTCTCTCAATTTTCCCCTGCTCTAAATATTGAAGCTCTAAAGAAGGGGCATGAACAAATGCAAAACATGCAGAACCGTCAGCCAGAAGCCTTAATGCCTCGCCAGAACCTTTAGCAAGTACATTGAATTTAACATTTGCATGTGTAAAGTTATTAAAATCATTAAGTAGTGTATCTAGTACACCAATTTGATACAAGCTAGTTGTTGTTGAAACAGTTATAGTGACTTGAGGCTGTATGAACAAGGAGTTATGCATTGTAATGACATAAGTGCTTGCAGCGATTAAGACCATCAGTAATACTATCAATACTATTAAAGATTTCATCCGCCTTTGACCCACATTTTACACCTTATTATTATATGATTGACCTCTTCTTAATAAAATTTATATCAAGTATCCTAACTTATTACCAGAGGGTATGACTATTGATGCTTGTGTAAACCTAAAGCTATGTTAATCGCATATCTACCTAAATCAATATTTTCCTAGCGAAATGCTAGTTTCATTGAATTCTCTCACAAGGTTTTTATGATTGTCTATTTTATATATCGCATCTGTTAAATACTTATGGAACGTTGAATTTTGGAATCTGGTTCAGGAGCTTAACTCTAGTTCAAGTTTATCTGATCTCCTCCCACTCTGAAGAGCATGGATTCCTGCTAAGGTGGGGAGGTTTAGGGCTATATCTTCCCACTTCAGGATTTAGCTCCAGGCCAGGTCTCCAGCCCCATTACCCTTACCCCAGGTAAGCTCGGAACTATGGATAGACTACCGATCATTGCCAGCAACTCAAAGAATTTAACGCTCTTACCAAGAACAATCAAAATAAAGAACACCTTACAAGATTCTCTATTCATCCTACCTTGAAAAGCAAGACTTTCAGTTATAAGTTTAGTTTTCCTAAAGCTTAAAAACACCTCAAATTATTTACTATTTACGAATCCTTGCATCTTACTCTAACGCTCTCAGACCCAAGCAGCTCAGAGTCATTAATAATGTAGCGCATCACCAAAACAACTAGAATTAACGTGGTATAAGTTAAAAATATTGAGTAAATGTTTCTCTATGTATTATATATTGAACTTGTTTTAAAGTACTAGATTTTCTGGCGCTACTGTTATTCCATGAGTATTCAGTAATGCTTTGTCCTCTGATGCTGTACTTATGAGCGACATTGATAATGCTGTGTAAAGTGTATTGAGAGCGAGCTCTATTGTATCTTTAGCTGTTTTGGTGTCTATTCCAGTACCTATTAATATCTTAAATATTTTCTTTGACACTTCTTTTACATGGTTGTAATCAGAAATGATGTAACTCTTCACTAAGTCTTTGAAAAGCTCTGCTACAAGTTCCTGTTCAAGCTCTGTAAGGGTGTTCCATTCTCTTACATAGTTAGCTAGTGATTGAAGCGTTGAATATCTTATTCTAACGCCAAGATACAACGAAATAGTGTATATGGAGTGAAGTGCTTGGGATACACATTCATCTTCTATTGTACCATCTAAAGTATATAGACATATCATTACATTGTCAAGTTCTATGCCAATACTAGGCATTAGTATACACCAAAACTGTTATTCGGCTGAGCATTACTTATTAAACGAGAATCGAATAATAGAATTGATAGTGCCGCCGGCGGGACTTGAACCCGCGACCACCGGATCTCTCAGCCATACTACATAGCATATGAGTCCGGCGCTCTACCGGGCTGAGCTACGGCGGCCTAAGATATTGGATAAGGGTGACAAGGCTTTATAAGTCTTAGATTCAAAAATGAAAATAATGAGGGTATTCAAGCATGTATTTGAAACTCTATCAGCCCTTCTAAGCTACATCATAATTCAGTTAAGCCACCACACTCATCATGTGCATCATGTCTGTAAATAGAGTGAAATTTATTTTTATTTATAGGTTTAGTAAAATAGCAAAGATGCTGGCGGAAAAAGTTGAATGAGTGCAGTTCTAAACTTGTTGAAATTGTAAAATCTGTAGGTGCTCCTCTAACCATTGAAGTGGTCAAGTCTATTGCTATGCTATGTAGAGAAAACACATACAATTTGTGGTATGAGCTAGCTAGCGAAGGTGCAAATATAATAGGAGCTACACAAACGCCTCTTATTGAAAGTAAGAAAGAGAAGATAAGTGTTGAGGGACCTTGCTGGAGATGTGAAGCATGTGGAAAAACGTTTACTGATATCAGGCATCTAGTCAATCACATAACATTTTATGTAAGACAAAGAGATAAAGCACATATAGAACTATATCAAAAAATGAAGAAAATTGTTAATGAAAAAAGAAAGACATTTACCGAAGTAGTTATGGAAAGTTTAAGATGCTGATCAAATGATCAAACTTAGATGAAAAGCAAGAGTTTTAAACTAGCCTATATGCTTTATTATACATCCAGGTTAAGACAATTATGAAGGAGATTTTGAGAAGCTTTGTAACGATGCTCCATACTTCTAGTGGGGATGTATTCTTTACAAATGACAAGCGAAGAAAGACTGCCATTGTTGCATCAATAGCTTTAATATTATCTTCCTTCATAATCGGATGGAACTATTATGATGTTATGTGGTGGATTTCATGGTACAAAGTAATTGAGAAAAATGGTGTTTCATCAATTCTATCTATATATGATCTTTGTCAGCCTCCTGCATGTAAAGCTCCATATCCCCCACTAGCAATACTAATTTTTGTTTCAGTATATTTTATTGCAATGCTTGCCCCATACCAACTCAGATACCTTATCTTAAAGCTCTACCTTGTTGTGATACCTACACTCATAGCTTTTTATGTGATTAAGAGAATTCGAGGCTCTGACATAGCTCTTGTTTGGTTACTAAGTCTACCTTTACTTCAGATACTATTTGTTTTACAATTCGATGTATTAATTGCAATGCTAACACTGCTTTCAACAGTATACATTGCATCTAGTAAGTACTCAAAAGCTTCAATAACACTTGCCTTGGCTACATTGACTAAGCAAGTTATAGCTATCATACTACCTTTACACATACTATTCGTATATAGGAAGTGTGGATATAAAAAAGCCATTAATTATCTATTAATATTCTTACTAACCATTCTACTTTTTTGTATACCATTCTATATTGCATCTGGAAAGGCATTTTTAGACAATTTATTGAGCTTTCATGCGACACGCCCTCCTCAAGACTTATCAATATGGGCATTATCCACATACGTTCTAGAATATGAAATCAGTAAATATAATGAAATTCTTGACAATTTGTGGATAATCCCATTTGCCATAACATACCTTATTGTTCTCTACATGGTGCAAAAAGAGACTAAGAAGAGGTGTGAATGTAACCACAATAACCTTGCAATAATAGCCATTTTCACTTCACTTTTGCTTCTACTTTTTATAACATTCAACAAGATAGGTAACTTAAACTACTCAGTATGGTTTGTACCAACATCGCTTATAGCATTTGACCTTCGTAAATTGAAAAAATTCATTCTTTTAACCACAATGTTAGTGCTCTTCGTTTCTTTACCTTATGGTCTTTTACTGCTACTTGTTCCTGCTACTGGTTATCAACAAACATTTATTGCTGAAGATATCGGCTACTGGGATGCACGAGCACTTCTCATGCAGTCAATGAACTACTATGTTGTCTATGTTGCAAGCTTGGTTCAACAATATATCGTTATACCTATTATACCTATACACATAGCCGTACCTAGTGATGTATTAGAGCTTCTGCAATGCATGGAGATACTTAATGTGATGAAGAAAGGTCTTATCATGACTTTGATTATCCTTGCACAACTTTTCTTAATTTCTTTAATATCTTTGCATTTCGATGCATTAAAAGGTGAACATATATGATAAAAGTAGGGGTTGTAGGTGTTGGCAGGTGGGGAAGAAACCATGTAAGGGTTTTAAAGGAGTTAGAAAGCAATGGTGAAGTTAAATTAGAGGCTGTATGTGATATTAGGGAAGATGTTCTAGAAGGAATTAGGAAAGAGTTCAACATACCATTAGCAAAGACAGATTATATGGAGCTCTTAAAACATGTTGATGTTGTTATCATAGCCACGCCTATAGATGTCCTTGCCAAGGTTTCTAAGGATGCTTTAAGCGAGGGAAAACATGCTTTGATTGAAAAGCCTGTAGCTACGACATCTAAAGATGCAGAAGAGCTGCTAAAACTGGCTATGGAGAGCAATACTATTGCAATGCCTGGAATGATTATGAGATTTAATAACACTGTAAACATGCTTAAAGAACTTTTGAGGAATGATCCCCCCCTATACCTAGTTCTGAAAAGAATGTCAAGAAGACCTCAGCATATGACATCTTATCCGCTGTTACTTGACCTAGGTGTTCATGATATAGACTTGTGTAGGTATCTTACAGAAGATGATGTGGAGGTTGTTGTCAAGGCTCATAGACTTGTAATGAACTATGATGAAGTAATTATAGCTACTTTGAAGATGAAAAAAGGTGTATATTGTCATATACACATAGATGGCGTATCGCCATATAAGGTGCGTGAAATAGATGTAATAACGGGTAATAACTTTATGAGGGCTGATACAAACATGAATAGAATAACTATGTATTCTAGTACAGGTGAAAAAATTTTTCAGGGGGGAGTGCATGAGCCTTTGAAAAAAGAACTGCAGTGGTTTATAAATGTGGTAAAAACAAGGTCTAAGCATTATCAACCAAACTTGGTTGATGTTATAAACTATTTAAAGGTTGTTGAAGCTATTTATTCACTTCTATAATCTTACTCAAGTTCTGTCCACATATACCCACAACTAGCACACTTATACACTTTGGCTATGGTATCAGAGCTTTCAGCTGATGATGCTTGTTTCCGCCAATAGTAAACACCATTTTTTCTACACCTCGGGCATACAATTGACTCTGCAAATATAGCTCCAGGAGGAATACCTACAGCAACTTCTTCACGCTTTTCTAAGTGTTTCTCAAAAGATATACTCCTCTTTAACATTACAGAGTCCTTTGAAACCTCCATTCTGTATCCACATCTCATACAGTAAAATATATAGGAATTGCCAACAGTCCTCAAAACCATAAGGTTTCCACACTTTGGACAGAACCTCATAGTCATCGCCATAGAAACTCATAACAAATTTTTTAGTATCTAAACCAAAATATATACTTTATATTACACCTTAAACTAATTCATAAAGTCAAAACATTGTATTTATACATAAATTTCGTAACATAGTTAATCCAGTTGAAATTCAATTGTATCAGTACTCAAGACCTCTATCATCTTATCAACACCGCTGAGCTCATCATCCTCTCATTTCTAAACTCTTCAGATCTACTAAGACTGTATTATATTTTGTTTTAGAGCAGAGATTTCCTCAAGCAATTATCTGCAATAAGTAGCTATAAAGCTTTATTCCTGTCCTTGAGGTTCCCACCTGGTTAAGGCTTCATTGCGAAGGTCGCCAGGGTTCAACACAACCTGCAAGCCTCTCACCCACACCCTTGGGCAACCCATGGATTGCCAAATATTCATCGCCATAGATTTACAAAGACTAGGTGTAGTAGGTATTTAGGTGTTTATAAACTTAGAAACTACCAAAGTACTTATAGCTAATACAAAGCCCATTGCTGCTGTTACATGCCTTGAGAATGAGATATTCCACACAGCGTTAATTTGTCTGGCTCTTTATAACTCCTTTTCCTAAGTAACATTTTAGTGGTGGTTTATGTTGACACCTCGTGAAAAGCTCGTAATGATGTTGAGTGCTTTGAAAGATAGAATAGCCTCACCAAGTGATGTCATAGCATCAACTGGTTTGCCTAGGTATGAGGTTTTGGCCTCTTTTCATATTTTAGAGGCACTAAATATAATTGAGGTCGTATATGTTAGAGGAAATTATAAGTTGTATAAGCTTTCAGAGCAAGGTAAAAAGGTATTAGAAGCGTTGGCGAATGGCAAAGGATTTGATGTGATTATGAAACACGATGAAAAAGCTCAGGAATTAAGCAACGCAGCAAATAATATCAGTAGTAATGTTGCTGAGGCAACGGCATAGTATTTATAGTTTTTGATCCTTTCGGCCATAGACTTTAATACCTACATGTATTCTATCATCATGGCACAACATAAATCCCTTCCCTGGGGTGTTTAGTGTTTTATTTATGACCTCATTCTAAGTATGAGACCTCCTTGGGGCAATTCATTTAGAGTTGATTTTCAATGGTTTAGACCCTGGATAATATATTGAAGAAATAATTTTGCTTAAATTATTTCTTTCTATATGAGGTATATTGATGATGCTCATTTCAGATGTTTTTCAGCTAACTCTTGAATATTTAGATGTAAGAGATATTGCTTTAAGTAATAGACTTTATAAGGTTTTGATCAGGGAATTGAATGGATATATTGAGGGCCATAAGATACTCCACTTGCTAGCCAAAAGGTTAGTGATAGGTCATGTAAGGATTTGTAAGGAGAGTGTTTATGGCAAAGCTATAGGTTTTTATAAGGGAATTACAATAGGTAAAGAAACAAGGGGGTTGCAACAGTATAGTATCGTTGCAAAGGATTTTAAGGAGCTGTGTATACATGATGTAACTGAGGTATTCAATAAATCATTTATAGAGCTTTATCCAAAGAGCCCATTAATACTTTTCGATGCCATATTATGGGAGCTGCATAGTGATGCTGAGAAAAAGAATGCTCTAAAGCAACTACTTCTTTCATTAAATGTGGTAAGGAGATACCTCACAGATTTGAGCATGAGTATAGCATCACCTTCTATAGAGATAAAAATGTTTCTAAAAACATTTAAGAATAGAATTACCATTACCAATTGGACACATATAGCACAAGCTAAGCGTGGTTCAATAGTGGTTCTAGACCCATATGCAGATAGAGCCCTTACTGAGTCAGAGGTTATAAATGCAGATGTATTTGTCTTAGGGCTCTTAGTTGACAATAAATTTCCAAGGCCTTTTGCTACATATGCAGTATCGCTTTTGAGAAACCTTGAAGACTGTGAAAGGAGAGCAATAGTATATAAGGGACATGTTATTGGGGTGCCTAGGGAGATAAATAAGATTGTTGAAATATTGATGAGAGCCAGATTTGAAGGTGTTAGCATTGATACTGCTGTAGAAAATGCTATGGGTGTTGATGATAAGATCAATAGAGTGATTTATGAGGCTATGAAGTATTGTAGAGCGGATAAGGCTATCGATAAAAATGCTGTAAAGAGCCTTATGAAGGAGTTTGGTTTAGATGAAAGATACTATGGAAAAGTATTATTTAGGCTTAAAAGGTTTTCTTGTTGGAGGGAGTAAATAAAACATTATCTTTCCATCTAAATAATCTCTAATTACAGTTCTTGCAGCTTCTTCTATATTTGGCTCTTTATTATTCTTATATAACCACCCCCTCTTAACAGCTATATGCAGTAATATCTCCAAGGGGTCTAGAGAGTGCACTCCATAAATATTTTCAATTAATTTTGCATCAAAATTCAAAACCGATTTGAGGATCTCGCGAGCAATAGTTATAGGATTATCTATAAGCTCTATAGGCTTACTTCTTATTAAAACCTCTAACCCTCTAACATCAGATGGCATATAACCAGGAGTATCTATAACATAGATGCTTGGTCTAATTTTGTATATAGTGATTCCTTTAGTGTAGCCCCATGAACCAGGGTATGGGCTTGTGGAAGCAACATCCTTTCCTTTCAAGGCATTTATAAGTGATGATTTCCCTACCTTAGGTAACCCAAATAGAGCTATATTTAAGCTTCCCTTCTCTTTCAGCTTATCCATAAAAAGATGTTTTAGTCTCTTTATACCTATACCTTTCAATGTAGATACACATACAGCATCAACATTATGACTTAATGCAAAGTACTCAACCCAATCCCTACAAATCTTCGGCGGCACAAGATCGCACTTACTAAGAACCAGAAGATAGTATCTGTTGAATTTATTTGCAATGCTTTCTATGACCCTGCTCTTCAACTCTAGGGGGGCTCTAGCTTCAACGATCTCTATAACAATATTAGACATTGCTACAATTCTCAATATTTCTGAAGGCCTTAAGAGCCTCATACTAAAGTAAACCCACCATCTGCATGATGATGTTTATAAACATTTTACAACCTTGTTAACACAATTAGTTCATGGATTTATCTCCCTTTGTTTACTCCTATAAATCATTATCGAAGTCAATACTACAAACACTCTCTTCACCTTATCCATATCTAATCACACAGAGCAGATTATAGAATTTTAAATATTTAAACACACATTTCACCTATTAAACTTACTAGTACATCTGAAAAGAACTTTTGTTAATGCTTTG
Organism: Ignisphaera sp.; assembly: GCA_028275825.1. Taxonomy (GTDB): domain Archaea; phylum Thermoproteota; class Thermoprotei_A; order Sulfolobales; family Ignisphaeraceae; genus Ignisphaera. The sequence goes on from JAPWTX010000001.1 coordinate 94,384, forward strand.
TAATTCATTTTACCGCTTTTTGAAGAAAATCATAGTATTTTGTGCTATTTGCCAAGTTCCACAATTGGGGATTCAGCCCTCATATACATTCACATGGTTTCACATAGCTCTACACTATTTCATAATCTCCTTCCCCACATCCACACAGGTTTTCAAAGGCTTAGAAACGTTTAGAACAGCCCAAGAACACACAGCTTCTCAAAGAGCTTCTGCCTTTCGCAGCTGTTCCGAGTTTCATAAAGGTTTATAAGGTTTGAAATTATTACACATCTTGATGAGATTCCCTGTGAGGGGTGAAGAGCCCGCAGAGGGCTCTCCCCAAGGGCAGCAACCCAAGATGTGGAGTCCCCGGGGTGGTTCTGAACGCCCCCAAGGCGGATGCAGACCCGAGGAGCGGTGCAGGGGAATAGAGATGAGGCAATGACCATAAAGCAATATGAATCTATATAAGAGCTGAACCCCCTCAACTCCTTACACAGTAACTCACTATTTCAATTGTCTTCAGAGCTTATGAGTTTCAACATCAGTCTATATAAAATATAATAAAACTTAAAGCAGTTGAGAGCCACGAATATTTTAGTGAAATATCTGCAGTTTGCAATAGCATAGCAATAAAGTTATATTAATGTTAATCATACACTCATTATGAATGCGCTAGGTTGTTGCATACACTTTAAATACAGTTTTTATCTCTGGAGGTCTGATGAAGGAAATAAATGTAGTGGAGTTTGATGCCCCTATATTGATGGGAAGCACAAAGTTGCTTGTATATCAATTTAATCAAAAACTCTTGAGACTTTCTAACGACAATATTGTGGTGCACCCCCACATCATGCTATACTCTACCACACTCCTTATCTCACCAACGCCATTTGCTTTTAAGCAGGGCAACACAATCAAGCTACACAGTATTCTAGCACCTCGCAAAGTTTTTGAATTGAGTCAAAGACTTGAAGAGGTTTCCATGGTGTTGCCCTTTACAGATAATAGCATAGCTATATATTCGCCACTCTCTACTTCAGCCAAAATCATTCTTGTCAATTCTTCAGAGGAATTCGAACATCATGATTTAGAGTTTGTGAAGTACATAGTACCACAAGGGCTTTTCAGTTACATTGTTGACACAGAAAATCGTTTATCCATAGCTAAAGATTTTTCAGATGTTGAATTCCTCGCCAAATGCCATGATGTTAGGTATGCAGAGCTTGAAGGTGTTAAGTTACTCACATGCCATGTAGGAAACAGTAAAACTGTTGTTTTAAGTGATGGTCTCTATGGGCATGTCCATGAGTTCCAGGACAACGATTTTGGATCTGTGATAAATGCCACCATGTTACATAACACAATAGCCTTGCATACTGATGCTGGAACCATTCTCATAAGTTTTGATAATGGGAAAGATCTCTTATATAGAACTAGTTATCGCATTGAAAGTCCTATGCATCTGTACGATGGCATATTCATAGGGAGAATAGCTAATCACTTAGCACTTTATGATGCAGATAAGAATAGATTAAAAATCCTGAGCATACAAGCTTCTAATCATGTAAAGGTATATCCACAGGAAGGCATTATTGCTGTAATGAGGAAAGATGGTGTAACCCTTCTAGGAATTGATTATGAGAAATTTGTTGAGATAAAGAAAACAGTGCAAGGCATTGCCCTAGTTAACTCAAAGCTTCTACTCCTTACCAATGGCAAACTAGCAGTGTATGAGCTGAGTAAAACTAGTGAATCACTTATAGCTGAGGAACTATATGAAGAGCCTACAACACTCGTAAACTGCAGTGAAGCAAGCGATAGAGAGATTATATGTACAGACATTCTAGGAAGGATTATAATAGCGCATGGGGATCGTATTCTAAAAGCAACTCCAAGAATACATAAACTTAGAAACTCTTCACATATTTCAGTATTGCTATCATCATACACACCGGGCTATCCACTAAAGATTGTTCCATGCGAATGCTCTCACATAGCTTTTCAGCGATATAATGCTATAACAAGCGAGATTATTGCTGAAACTAAACAAAGCCCTAACTTTCATCTGAACTTAATGCTACATGGCATTATAGGTAGAGAAGAGAAGGTAATCGGATTGCAACAAACTGCTAAAACTAGAAATTCCAGGAATCATATCATCCAAAGGCTTGTATTACTAAACAACTATCCACTAACTTGCAATAGAGAGGTTGAACACTCTTTGAAAGAGTGCTTAAAAACATTGTTGCTTGCAAGTGAGTTGCACTCTTCTGCTATTTGCGTAGCTAATGAAATGATGTTTAATAAAGACAATGAACTTGATACTATGGAACATTTACTTGTTGCTGTAGAAGAAATTGAAAAAGTTGATATGCATCCCTTAGTAGACTGGAAGAGGAGAACAGTATGCTTTTACCCTCCAACACTACAAGATGTTGATCTAAGGCTAGAGGTATTCTGCGGATCTCATATCCTTACACTAGAAAGTGGTTGTATGAAATTAGATAAGGAATGCAACTATCTAGCCATGGCAATTACAGCTAGAATGAGAAATGAAAAATGCGAACAGAGAATAATGCTACGTTGCAATACAGTTGCAGAATTGCGGCGAGGTGAAACCTCTGCAGCGTTATTTGAGCAAGACATAGTATATAAACTAGTCTTACCAAACACATGCATAGCTATATCATATGCAAAAATTGTTTACCGTGATTACTTACAATTGCATGTTGCTATGAAGAATCAGTGCACTAATGTAGTCCCAACAATTTTAGCACACGGCTATTCAGATATTATTGCACCAAACTCAGAAAAAGCTTTTGTTATTCCAATAAACCTGGATGACATTATTCGAGGAGGAAGGGTTATAGGAATAGCAGAGCCTACGAAAGTAAGCGTGCTTATGTTTCCAATAAACTTGTCCCAATTACTTCAATCAGCTCATCAAATCGCTTTAAAAATCTCAGCTACTATTGGGCTTAGAAGATGACAGAAAAGATAGGCAAAACTGTGGCTGAAGCTAGGAAAGTATTAGCTATGTTAAGCAAGTCTTTAAGCAATTCCTTTAAAAAAGGCTTTGTCCTAAGGAAAAAGGGAGAGCCCCTATGCGAAGAACTTGAAAGAGGTATTTATAGATGTAGCAATGCCTATGAATCAGAGCTTGTAGCTCTCTACACCATAGAAAATGCTGACGTCAGAATAGATGAGCTAGCATACACAGACTTTTTAAATCACTTAAAGAGGTATATAAGCACTATTATCCCACCTGGTTGCTATTTAATAACCTTATCAAGAATAGGACTTGTGAATGTTGATAGATACTTATCGCATATTGATAGCAAGCTCCAGATGAAAATAGTAGAGCTAGAGCAAGACAAAGCAAATACACGTCTTAGAGCATCTATAGAAAATCTGCTAGAAGTCCGAAAACGTGTATTAAGTGGTGTGATACCTGTTGAAATCTCGAACACTATAGCCATTGTATGCAAAGACCTCAGCATATATCGAGAAAGCTTAGCAAAGGTTCCAAAACTAGCTAAGCAAATACTAAATATATCAATGAAGAGTGTGAGAGCCCCCATAATCGCTGCTCAGATAATCAATTTTCGCTAAGCATAGATACAAGGTAATGCTTTTAGACTCCGTGGCTTATTCCTTTCCTCACATGCTACTAGATACACCAATAAAAAGCGATAAGAATGGTGTTTACATAGGTATAGACATACTCTTTGGTAAAAAGATTTACTGGCATACAGAGCAATCTCCAAGGCATCACATGCTTGTTGTAGGACCCACAGGGTCTGGAAAAACAATAGCCCTCACTACCATAGCAACAAGGCTTGCTAACTTGTATAATACAACTCTAGCAATATTTGATGTTAAAGGAGAGTATGCATCGCTTATAAGACTCTTTACAGATAAGAATTTTATTGCATGGAATGTTCTTCAAACACCTATACCTATATGTAATTGCAGTGAAGCTCAAGAAGATATTACGCATAGCATAAGGCTTTTCATAAATACGTTGAATTCCTTGTATAAACTTCCTACATACATAAGAGAGCAAATTCATGAGCAGCTAACAAAGTTGTGCAAGTATTGTTACGAAGCCTCATTAGATAATGTGCTTCGTGGTTACTGGGTGGAGGAATCAGAGACCATGTACACCACTCTAAGCATCTTTGGTACAGCTTCAGAATCATCAGCACCATTACATCTACTTTATCAGAAAAACGTTGTTATGGATCTTAGCAAACTTTTCTTACTAGATCCCAAAGCCGCTGCCATAGCAACACTTTATGTACTGAAAAGAATGTTAAGGGTAGTGAAAGATTTGAATACTAGTCCCATAGCTAAAATAGTTTTATTAGATGAGTTATGGTACCTGGCACAAAGTTCTATAGAAGACTTGGTTAACATACTTATCAGGTATAGCCGAGGTTATGGAATTGCCTTAGCAATGGCTACACAAAGCATAGATGACTTAAATCCTTATGCCGATGTCATCGCCGAAAACTGCAGTACGATACTAGCATTGTCCTCGTCTTCAAGAAACTATTGGGTCAGGCTCTCAAGATATCTAAACCTGGGTAAAAAAGGTATTGAAAATGCAACAAAATTTGTAGGTCAGGGAATTGGTGTAGCTAAACTGTATCCCCATGAAAAACCTTTCTATGTATATATCGACCCTATTGACTAGCCCATTACATTACTTTTCTATACCGAGTTCTTCATGAAGTTCTTTAGGTGTGATTAGCCTAGCACCACGACTTGCCTCATGCCTCTTCTTCAACTCTCTCTCTTTCTGCTTCTTCTTCCACTTATGTCTATGAGTCTCTCTAAACCTTGCTAATACTAAGCCCCTCATTTTTCTACCAGCCGATGTTTTACCTCTGAACACCCTGCCGCGGTGACCTGGATTTGTTACCCAGTTTATGTCTGGGTCGCTGAGTATTGCTGGATGATGGGGATCCACCAATATTACCTCATAGTACTTGTAAAGCCCATCCTCACCAACATAGTAACTGCCTAAAACCTCTAGATTTCTATACCTTCTCGCAGCCCTCTCCTCAGCTATAAGCCTTAAACTCTTTTTAGGTGAATGCCCATAGATCCCCATTCTCTTAGGTCTTCTACCTGAGTTGGGTCTAGGTTTCCTCAACCCACCTTTCCTAACCCTTACCCTAGTTACGACAAAACCCTGTTTAGCCTTATAGCCAAGTCTTCTAGCCCTATCTATCCTTGTAGGTTTCTCTATTCTCACTATCGATGGCTGCCTTCTCCACTCCACTAGTCTCTGTTTCATTAGTAGCGCATGTTCTCCCTCGTAAGGCTTCTTCCACATTGATGCCATATAGTGATACATAGAGTTGGCCAAAAGCATCACCTGTTATTACTAGCTATGCAATAGTATGCATTTATAACAAGTTTTAAGCAATAATGAAAAACAGACTCTGGGTAATGGCAATGCCACCACCAAAAATATACATAGGATTACTAGGCAAGACAAATGTTGGCAAATCAACCTTCTTCTCTGCCGCCACTCTCATACCAGTAAAAATAGAGAACAGACCATTTGTAACACTAGAACCCCATACTGGGATAGCATACGTTAGAAGAACATGCATACATAAGGAACTCGGGCTTCCCAAGTGCACCCCTGTCACATCTATGTGTATAAATGGCGAAAGATTCATCCCTATAATATTAGTGGATCTGCCAGGTCTCGTAAAAGATGCTCATAGGGGTAGAGGACTTGGGAACAAGTTTCTAGACGCTATTAGGCAGGCAGATGCCTTGATACATGTTGTTGATGCGTCTGGTTCTACAGACGAGGATGGAAGACTTGTAAAACCTGGTTATAGAGACCCAGTAGAAGATGTTCTGGAAATTGAGAGAGAATATGATGAATGGATGTATGGAATTGTGTCAAGAGACTGGAGCCGTTTTGCAAGGGCTCTTGATACCATGAACAAAGGTCAGGTTATTGAAGCACTTGCACAAAGACTTTCAGGTCTCTCAATAAGTAAGGAGCATGTATCTATAGTTCTCTCTCTAACAAAGCTTGATAATACGAAGCCCTCTAGCTGGGGAGAAGAAGAACTAAGGCTCTTCATAAAAACCATTAGGGAGATAGCAAAACCCATAGTTATAGCTGCAAACAAAATAGATGTACCTGAAGCTGAGGACATGTTTAGAGAAATGATGAGAAGATTGCCAAACAGAATAATAGTGCCTGTAACAGCACTTGGAGAACTCATGCTGAGAAGGTTTAGTGAAAAAGGATATATAGAGTATCTTCCTGGAGACCCAGAATTCAAGATAAAAAGTGTTTCTGCTTTTACTCAGCAACAACTCAAAGGATTGGAAATGCTTAGAGAAGTCATGAAGAAATTTAGTGGAACAGGTGTTCAAAAAGCTATAAATGCTGCTGTATTTGATGGATTAAAAAGGATAGTGGTTTATCCAGTTGAAGATGAGAATAGATATACTGATAGCAAAGGGAACATACTTCCAGATGCATACCTTGTGCCAAGAGGTTCTAAAGCCCTGGATCTGGCATATATGATTCACACAGATTTGGGTAAGAGATTTCTCTACGCCATTAATGCTAAGACAAAGCAGAGGGTGGGCAAGGATTATGAGCTTAAAGATGGAGACGTAATAAAGATTGCTGCAACGGTGTAAAATATGCAAAGCCCTGAAAATAGGAGAATTACATTATCTGAAGTAATCATTTCTACGCTATGCCATGCAACAGAGAACTGTAACAAGGTTAAAGAGGCAATATTAAACTTAATACCACAGCACATAGCGTCATCAACGCGCATAGCTGAGGACACTATGAAAGGATTTTATGGAAACCCGATAAAAGTGTTTGAAGCTCGGTTTAGAGATGAGGAAGCATACAGCGTACTAAAGTATATTGCAAATATTTTGAGCGAGCTTGATAAGAGATATGTGATGAATTCTCTTGAGGTAAGGTATGATCTCAAGGAAAATAAAGTATTTGTAAGAATTGATAAACAAAGTGCTTACTTGAATAAACCTATAATATCTGAAGGTGATGATGTAATAAAAATTGTGTTATCTTTCTCAATGCTTAGATCGGTAGAGGGGGTTAGAAAATTTCTGGAGGAGATATTCTTTGGCAAAGGAGCCTAGAGCTAATATGCTTGTATTTTTCGAATCCTGCAAAGATGTTGTTAAATATGTTGCTGAGGATAATGCCTCTATACTAGGCTTAGATAAAAGCTTTTTCGATTTGTGCAAAGACTCTTTAGCAGAACTTGAAGAAGAGGTAGTAATAATGCCAAGACGGATAATAACCATCGATAGAAAATCCATTGGTATTATCACCATGCATAGAAAACTCGATGCCTTAACTGCATTCAAGCCTCTTGACACTCAATCTGCTAGGGTCTTAGCTAAAATCAGGAAGAGCACCGTATTGCTTGTTTCGCCTAATTCCCTGAAGTACGTTAATGAGGCACAGGTAAACTTTCTTAAACAGTCTCATTCACGCAAATTTCTTGAAATTGCTTTTGGAGAATTTGTAAAACTCTTAGCATTGAATTCCAGAAGCATGCATGCGAGCAAGGCTTTTTATAGCCTTGGCAATACTATGGAGAAGGCCTTAAAGCTTGACATAGGTGTAGCTGCATCAGGTGCTATTGAAAATTACCCAAAATGCCTCTTTACAAATCATATAGATGCATTACTTTTCTCCATGGGTTTTTCAAAAAGAGAGCGAAGAATGATCCTGGAGGTTTACCCCCTTGAGCTATTGAAGGTGTGGTTGGGTGAAGAGTAGTTGGAGTACTTTATCATAGCCATAATAGCTGTAGCACTATCAGCAACTTCATTAGCAGTAGCTCTATGTACTGCTTTATCATTGAGGAAAAAAGTTTCTGCTCTTCTAGATGAGCTGTCCATGGCGTTGCTTGCCCGTAAAAAGAGTAAAAAGGTAAAGAGGTACATATTGCTGAAGGTAGTGTGTAGTGAAGAAGCTGATATAAAGGCTTTTATGATGGATTTTGAGAATAGGGTTTCCAAGCTGTTAGGAGGTATAGAGAGAATGGGGTGCAGCTTAACAATTGCAAGTGTTTCAAAGATCTCCAACAGGATGATTATCAGAGTTACAGGAGATTACCAATGCTTTAAAAAAGTCTTAGTAGCTCTATCAATACAACACATACTATTTGGAGGCTGTGTAGCTATTCCAATAAGAACTTCTGGTCTCTTCTCTAGGCTGAGGAAGTGGATTTACTAAAGGTGTAGAGACCTCTTAGGACTTCAGCACCTGTATTACAGATTCAATGAATTTCACAGCTTTCTCAAATTCTATCCTACCCCTCTCAGATAGCTTGTAAAGAGTTTCACCGCCTACCTTGACAGTTTCAAGCAATCCTTCTCCAGCCATTCTATATACAACACTGTAGATAGTGATTGTAGAGACCTTCAAACCCATTTCACTTTTCAGTATCTTGACAATGTCGTAAGCCTTCACAGGTTTGGAGCCTAGCAAAGCTTTTGCTACATAGAGCCATAGAATCTCTACTGTGAGCTTTCGTCTAACCCTCCTCAATGCCTTTGATTCCATAGTCTATCAAATATGCCTACTACTAATAAAGCTTATAAATGCGTCCTGGTATATATATGGTCAGAAATATTTAGGTGTGTAAATATGATTAGAGTTGGAATCATTGGCGTAGGTAACATAGCTGCCATGCTCGTCCAGGCAGTAGAGTTTTACAGGAGGACAGAGAGAACTGAGGGTCTGATACATCATGTTATTGGGGGGTACAGAGTAGATGACATAAGATTTGTTTATGCTGTTGATGTATCAAAGCAAAAGGTTGGTAAAGATCTTGCAGAAGCTATATTTGCTAAACCGAACCAGGTTCCAAAATACGTAAACATACCAAAAATAGGTGTGGTAGTTAGAATGGGTAAGGTGTTAGATGGTGTAGCTGAGCACATGATGGAAGATTTTGCGCCAGCTAATGAACCAGAGCCTACAGAAAAGGATATCATTAGAGAGCTTGAAGAAGCTAACGTAGATGTAGTGATTAATTTGCTACCTGTAGGCAGTGCGAAAGCCAGTAGATTCTACGCTGAAGTGGCTGCAAAAGCTGGGACAGCATTTGTAAACTGCATACCAGAATTCATAGCAAGTAACTCACATTACGTGAAAATATTTGAAGAAAATAATGGTTTGGTACTGGGGGATGATATAAAGGGGCAGCTGGGTTCAACAATAGTGCACAGAGCTCTCGCAAGCCTTGTAGCTATGAGAGGTGCTGAAATAGTTGAATCTTATCAGCTCAATGTGGGGGGGAACACAGATTTCAAGAACATGCTTGATCACAGCAGGCTAACTAGCAAAAAAGTGAGCAAAACTATGGCAGTAGCATCTACACAGCCAGAACCAGAGAAACTTCTCAACAGCTTATTTGCGGGACCCAGTGGCTACATACCATTTCTCGGCAACACCAAGGTCTCATACATATTTATGAAGATCCTTGGCTTCATGGGGTTACCTGTGACAATAGACTTAAAGCTTGTTGTAGACGACAAAGCCATGGCATCAGCTGTTCTAGCAGATATTATAAGGCTTGCAAAAGCTCTCAGAGACAAAGGTATTAAGGGGGCACCAGATTGGGCCTCTGCCTTCTACTTCAAATACCCACCAAAACAGGCAAAAAGCGATGAAGAAGCCCTTCTTAATTTATACATGAAGCTAGAAGAGCTGGGGATAGAGATAGAGCCTCATAGACTTTACCTCTGGCACTACATAAATAGATGAAGAGCCGAGAACCTTTTTATAACTGATGGCCTTGTTTTGATGTGGGGTGAAAGGTTTATAAGTTTGATATCTAAATTATCTTTCTGTCTCTATGTATTAGTAAAGCAGGGTTTTGACACCCCCTACTCTCAGCAAAATGTAGATGATGATGCCGCTCCAAACAGCTAGATTTCGTGAAGAGCCCGTGACGAGCTGATTCTCATCTTAGAAAACTCAGTCTGTAAACAATAGATGGTAGCGTTCCATGCACTACCTTAAGCTTCTCAATCTCAGCCTCGTGAAACTCCCTTAAAATTGCCTCTGAAATCCTTGTAGCAGAGGTTATGAAAACAACAGTTTCAAATCCACTATCCCTAAGCACTGATAGAATTCTTCTATAAAGTTTTCCCAGAGCACCAGGTTTCATTCTATAGCCATAGGGAGGGTTGAAAACAGATATTGTGAAACTTGTTCCAAACTCCTTTTCAAGCTCTTTCAACTTTGGTGTGAACTCTATTGAATCCCTTGCTACAAAAAGTGTAACGTCATCAACACCTGCGCTCTTGGCATTTACAACAGCTCCTTCAACAAAAACAGGATTTATATCTACACCAACATGAATTCTCTCGCTCTCTGTAACACCTCTAGCACATAGCTTCTCAAATCCTTTAGCAATGCTTGGAAATAGCCTTGGCATAACATTCCAATTAATATTCTTCTTAGCAATGCATGGCACTTCAACTCCTTTAGCCTGTAAAGCAGCTTCTATAGTGATAGTGCCTCCTCCGCACATAGGATCATAAAGCCCTTCACCAGGTCTCCATCTAGCAATCCTCAGCATAGCACATGCTATTGTATTCTTCAGCCCAGCAGGATGGGCAAAAACCTTGTATCCTCTTATATGCATAGAAACCCTGGTCAACGAGAGAGCCACAATAAGCCTTGAACCATTGAGTTCAACATATATCTCTACATCAGGTTCATCCAGATTCACCTTAAGCCTTACACCCTGGGACTGCATATAGCTATCAATTACAGCTTGACCTGCAACCCTGCTTATATCCATACTAGTAAAGCTATGTACACCCATTCTCTCAGACCTTATTGCAAAGCTCTGATTAGGTTCAATTAATGCGTTAAAATCAATCCCTTTCACAACTCTGTAAACATCATCAAGAGTTGCAACATTTTCATTCACAGCAATCAAGTTATAAATGTTATTTGCAATACGCGACCTTAGCACATCAATAAGCCTATCAACGCCAACTTCTATAAATACCCTACCACTTGAAACACTAACGATACTAGCTTCAGAAAGCTCAACAAGTTCGCGTGCCAATACACTTTCAAAACCTGTATCGCATGTAACTAACAACTTCACTAACACTCACCGAAAAGTGTCAGGCAGCCACCGCAACCTCACCAATCGGTAGCGGTCGGGATTAACATCATCCACAAATACATTGTGCATACAAAACTTATTAAGTTATTTAAATTCGAAAAGAGTGCTGCACCTTGGTTACGTAGACAAGTATGCTATATGATTTAGCGTTTCAAATTAGCGAGCTGTGCTTTACAGGCTATGAGCATGGGACGACTAGTGTACCTATAGCTTCCCCTTTTGCAGCCTTTTCAACGTTTTCAACATGAAAACCATTGAATATTACAACATCTATGCAACTTCTTTTAACTACCTGCATAGCTATTGGATCCAATAGCTGATAGCCCCCTGCTTCAAATCTCTGGCTTAAAACCCTTGCTAACTCATCAACAGATATCCTTTCAAATTTCTTAGCATTGGAAAACATCTTCGGATCCTTATCATATACCCCATCCACATCTGTAGCATAAAGAATTCTCCTTATACCCAACGTCTCTGCAACGATGGCTGCTACAGCCGCTGTTGATTGACCTGGTTGCAGCCCTCCAGCAACAACAACTTTACCTGTGCTCCAAGCCCTCTCAACCTCTTCAATACTCCTAGGTATAGGTACATAAGCACGCTCCCCAATAGCATAGGCGAAAAGTAGTGCATTAACTCTAGCAACCTCAATCCCCACCATATCGGCTTGCGCATTACTCAAGCCCAAAACCCTTGCACAACTAATATAATTTCTGGCATAAGTACCCCCACCAACAATTATAGCCACCCTGTAACCCTCATCAACAAGCCTATTAATAACTACAGCATACTTCTTCACAAGCTCAGCATTCTCAGGATCAACTATCTTGCCAGAAAGCTTTAGCAAAAACCTGTTGACACCCAACATAAAAGCACCTTATAGCTACAGGAAGCTAAAGCTAGGCAGTGTTAAAAACTCTAAGCACCAGAAAAACCTACATCATTGTGGACCATGTATATAATTCAAGGTTTTCAAAACTTAACGATCTACTGCTAAAAGTAGAAGGACTGTAGAGACTCATACTAGCTATGGTAATAATGCAACACCCTCTGAAGAATTGCAATTCTAAATTACATGTAGAGCCATTATGTAAATAATGCAAATAAGGCAATTGATTAACAAGTAATGCGTGTATATATCCTCAGTCATATACATCAAAGTACTAATATAACTATAGATATATCAAACAGTAGAACAAATAGTACACAAGGTAGTGTACTATTTGTATAGCTGATTCCCAGCAGTCATTCAACTACTTTATATTAATCAAATTCATCTCAAACAACGAAAATATTTACCATGAACCTCCACAAATTTACCTTAGCACAATTTCGAGACAATCCACATGGTTAGAATACCTAATTGTAGCAAATAATTCTAAAAAGCAGAAAGAGGCCTAGAAAATGACTTAAGTATTCTTTGCAGAAACTACAAATACAGCTATTGATAGCTCTGTGCATCTCTTAGTGCATCAACTAATTAAAAAGTCTGCAAATTAACTATACAAAATTACATTGTATTCAAGATTATACAGTCGTATAAGTAAATTAATAATAAAACAACTCCAGGAATGCTCTAGTCTCGATACATATTTGAAAGGTAATAGCTAAGACAGTTCGATACTGCCATGACTAGTTTTACATGAGTTGTGATTATCTGTATTGTAGCAGTCTCTTTGTTTGTAAGCAGCTTATGGCTTGCTTTGACAGCTCTTCATGCGAAGCATTGAGATCTCAAATACGGAAAACCGAAGGCAAAAATTGTGGATGTTTGTAGATCTGCTTATTGTGCTACATCTAGGTGCAGACTCGCTAATCCATCATTGGGGTTGTAATAGCCTTGGAGAAACCTCCGCATTTAGCTATGAGGGGAAGTGAGGAAATTTATGATAAACTTATTTTAGCAATCATGGCTTTATTACTGAAATGAGCTATGCATGATGGGTTTTGATATATGAATAAGGTGCTCAGTAAAAAAGTGCTGGCTCCTAATGTAAAGGAGATGGATGTTTACGTACCTAGAATTGCAAGGGTTGCTAAACCAGGGCAGTTTGTAATTGTTATGCCTGATGAAAAAGGAGAGAGAATTCCTTTGACGCTTGTTGATTGGAATTCTTTTGAAGGTTGGATTAGACTGGTGTTTCTAGAAATTGGTGTAACGACATACAAACTAGGATTGAAAGAAGTTGGAGAATCTTTATACTACATTGTGGGTCCCTTAGGGAATCCTACATATGTGGGCAAGTTTGGCACTGTTATTATTGTTGGTGGTGGTGTAGGAATACCTGCTGCATATCCCATAGCAAGAGCTTTTAAAGAAGTAGGAAACTACGTGATATCAATTATAGGTGCTAGAACCTCTAAACTGCTTATATATGAGGATAGAATTAGAGAGGTGAGTAACGAAGTACATGTAACAACAGATGATGGCAGTAAAGGATTCAAAGGATTTACATCAGATATGTTGGCAAACCTTCTTGAAAGTGGGTTGAAACCTGACCTAATTTGGATGGTGGGTCCTGCTCCTATGATGAAAAGCTGTAGTGCTATAGCTAAGAAGTATGGTGTTAAAGCTGTAGCAAGCCTCAATCCTATAATGGTGTGTGGTATGGGCATGTGTGGAGCATGCAGAGTTACAGTAGCTGGGCGAACCAGGTTTGCATGTTTTGAAGGCCCAGAATTTGATGCAGATAAAGTTGACTGGGACGAGCTGATAAAGAGGCTGAACATGTATAGAAAGGAAGAGCAAGAAGCATTAAATAGATTCAGAGATGCACTAGCCTCAATAGCTATGCAAAGGTGATGCTAAGTGGTAAAGATGATGCCCCGGATAGCCATGCCAAAAAGATCTCCAGAAGAACGAATAAGGGATTTTAACGAAGTTGCCCTGGGCTACGACGAGCAAATGGCTGTTAAAGAGGCTTCTAGATGTATTCAGTGTCCTGAGGCACCTTGTATTAAGGGATGCCCAGTTGGGATTAATATACCAAAATTCATCAAGTTCATCAGGGAGAGAAAATTTGAAGAAGCGTATAGAGTGGTTAAGGAGGGTTCACCTATACCGGCTATAACTGGGAGGGTTTGTCCTCAGGAAAAACAGTGTGAGAAGTACTGCACACTAGCCAAGCTTGGGCAACCCATAGCGATAGGGGCTTTAGAGAGGTTTGTAGCTGATTGGGCTAAAGAACGCGGAGTACATGTAGACTTGCAGCAGATAGATAAGAGAAGTGAAAGGGTAGCTGTTATAGGCTCTGGACCTGCGGGCATAGTTTTTGCCACAGACCTAGCTAAATTGGGATACGATGTAACAGTTTTTGAGGCACTACATGAAGCTGGAGGAGTTCTGGTATATGGCATACCAGAGTTCAGATTGCCGAAGAAGATAGTTAGAGAAGAACTCGCCTATATGAAAGATCTGGGAATAGACATAGAGCTGGGCATTGTAGTTGGTAAAACAGTGTCTATTCACGAACTTCTAGAGGAATACCACGCAATTTTCATAGCAACTGGGGCTGGGCATCCAAGAATGCTGGGTGTGCCAGGGGAAAACCTTAATTATATTTACACAGCAAATGAGTTTCTAACAAGAGTAAATCTAATGAAGGCTTACCTATTTCCAGAGTATGATACCCCCATACATAGAGGTAGGAGAGTGGCTGTAATTGGTGGAGGCAACACAGCCATGGATGCTGCTAGAGCGGCTCTTAGGCTAGGTGCTGAAGAAGTTTATGTACTGTACAGGAGAACGAGAGAAGAAATGCCTGCCAGAAGAGAAGAGATAGATAATGCTGAGGAAGAAGGTGTAAAATTTATTTTCTTAGTACAGCCGATAGGATTCAAAGGCGATTCACAAGGTAATGTAAGTGATGTCCTGCTTATGAAAATGGCTTTGGGGGAACCAGATGAAAGTGGTAGACCAAGACCTATACCAACAGGTGAAACAACAGATATACAAGTAGATGTGGTTATCAATGCCATAGGGTTTCACCCTAACCCAGTAATACCTATGACAACGCCAGAAATTAGAACAGATAATAGGGGAAGAATAGTTGTAGATAGTGATGGTAGAACTTCAATGCGTAGGGTGTATGCTGGGGGAGACATAGTTGTTGGAGAGGGAACAGTTATAGAGGCTATGGGATGGGGAAGAAAAGCTGCATTAGCAGTTCACAAAGACTTGGCCATAGAGAAAAAACTAAGCATTGCAGTCCATAAACGCTAAGGATACAACACTTAGGAGAAGACATATTATAAAACCCTATTCCCCTATTTACCTCTTAAATAAAGAAATGCGTGTAAAAGGAGCTAAGAGTGACTCTCAGACTCATGAAGTTTCTTGACTTCTTTAAGCCCAAGAACGCAGATCAGCTCTGCTTAACTTTACTGGTAGAAAGTTAAGCACCACTTAACTTCACCATGACCAGACATAGGGCTTAAGAGGTTTTCAAAGTATCTTGACACCCCGAAATACAGTGATGAGAGTGCTTGGCAGTCCATAAACTCTAAGACACCCAAAATACACGTTATTAGGTGAAATAAAGTTATTAGGTATACACCATATTCCCTCCTTAAGCAATATTATACTCACATTCACACCTAAGGTTAGGCACCATAGAAAGTATCTAGCACATGGAAATAAAGTATCACGTGAACCAAAGTTTACAATATTAGCAAGCAATACACTAACTAGTGCGTAAACTTGTGTACAGCTACATTTAAAAAGCAAATTTATCAGCATTTCTTCTACTCAATGAATTATAAATGAGTTGTAACAATATATGCAAATTAAGATACAATTTGATGTATATTTAGCAGAGAGCTCTATCATACATCTAATTATCATTTCTAGTGCCTAGGAGTGCTATATCTATGCTATATCTTAGAATTGCTATGAGCCCTCCTAACATCTTTATTCTTTCGCCTACAGGTGTATTGCTCGGTACAATTACTATTACACCACCCTTCTCCACAACTTTTCTCAGAACCTCCTCAACTCTCTCACGGTTTTCATCAAATCCACTCAGCATTTCATCAACTATAGCAAGTTTTTCAATAGCACCTAAATCTGCAACAAGTGTTACATGGTCTAATCCATAAGCAACTCTGTTAATGTCCTTTATAAGCATGTATTCGAATTCCTCAAGTATCCTGGATGCTTTCTCAACAGCAGAATCTCTTATAACATTTCTCACAACATCTCTATTCAAGAGCTCTTGAAGCCCTGCATACCCACCATTAGCTACAGTATCTACATAAACCTTTAGCTCTCTATAAATAGCCTCAATAGCGCTCTTAAGCTTGTTCTTTAACTCACCTGGAGAACCTATAATAACACCATCAACATTATATCTCTGAGCTATCTCAATGATCTTCTTAGAAAGTTTCTGAACAAGCTCTTTCTCTGCTTCTTCAAACATCTCATCACTAATCGGAAGAGAAACATTCTCCGAATCCAAAATCTTTAATCCCTGCATCTGCAAAAGAGCAATAGCATATTCATCAAAATCCACTGCAATGAGAAGAACATTCAATGGCCTCACGAACTTCAAAATATCATCAATTAGGCTTGGACTCCAAGACAATTTAAATATTGTAACCTCATCACCTGCACCAACAGATATTGTGTGATGAGATCCTTTAACGCCAAACCTATCAGGACCTTCAACAACAATGCCATGAATCCTCAGTCTATTGGTAAAGGGCTGAAACTCCAGCTTTTCAACACTAATAGCCAACGTCATTGGAATCCTCCTCTTCACATTACCAACACTCACATCCCTTGTAGTGCGAGCCTTAACAACATCCCCCTTAGTAATGAGCAAACTCAGTAACCATAAATCATCATCACTATCAATCCTAACTCTAAGCACACCATCTTTTTCATCCAAAACCTCAAGCTTCACAAAAGATCCCCAAACAAAGCGGTGCACGGCCCCCGTGCTATTTATGTAGCAAGTGCTGGCAAAACCAAACACACCGATATTCCTCCCGTGGACCTGCGAACGCTGGTGTCAGGGGTTAGGCTGCTTCCTTCCGGACCTGACCTTCCCCCTGCAAAGGCGGTAACCATCTCCCTCCAGAGATGGCCCCGCCACCACCAGCCCCGCAGGGCGGGAGTTCACAACAGTGTGTTTGGTTTTGCCAGCACTTGCTACATAAATAGCACGGGTTACTGACCTCCGCATAACGCCCATTTCGGCGTGGAGGGAGGGCGAGCCCCTCAGGTCCTACCCGTGCACCATGTATTTGCATTACTACTTCTGCGTTTAATAAACTTTATGCATATTTTTCAAATCTATACATATATATGTCAACACCTTTTACTATTGATGAACATGTTAATATTCATCTTATCTATATAGAGCAATGTTTATCTGGTTCAATCAATTCTAACCAATATGTTTATTAACCTTGAGTCGCCAACTTTAACCTTGGTGAGTTGAATGGCCTGTACAAAGCCTGTTAAGGTAAAGACCCCAGCTGGCACAGAAGCAACATTAGTGCCTAAGAAGGTATGGAGCCTCTCTCCAAAGGGTAGGAAGGGCGTTAAGATAGGTCTGTTCCAGGATCCAGGATCTGGGAAGTACTTCAGAGCAAAGGTTCCAGACGACTACCCAGAGTGTAGCTAAACTAGAAGATTAACTACAGCAAATATATGCAAATATATGTTAAAACTAAAATAATATATTTTTACCTTTTTATACATCTTTATGTACATCTAAAGTTTTTATTTGTGTGCTTTCTTTTGTGCTATGAGTAGCTATGTTGCTTCCTAACGAAATCTATGAAGTTCTAAAGATTGTTAGAAGTCATGAGAGTTGGAGAAGATTTGAATGTATCAATTTAATAGCATCTGAAAACATCATGTCGCCTTTGGCCAAGGCACTATATGTTACTGATATGATGCATAGATATGCTGAAGGCAGACCCGGCAAGAGGTTTTACCAAGGCTCTCGCTACATTGATGCCATTGAGTTAAAGGTTTCCGAGCTCTTATCTTGCCTCTTCAATGTAAGGTTTATAGAGCCTAGAGCCCCAAGCGGCACTATAGCCAATGCCATTGCTTTCAAAGCTCTAGCTGATGCTGGTGATACAGCTGCTGTGGTATCTATAAGTAGCGGTGCACATATATCGCATACCAGTCGCGGCATATTGGGGGCTCTTGGCATTAAGCAGATTGAACTTCCCTTCAGTACAGAACTCTGGAATATTGATGTAGACCAAGCCATGAAGATTATAGAGGTTGCAAGGCCTAAACTAATTGTGCTAGGGGCCTCCTTATACCTATTCCCACACCCAACAAAACAATTGGCAGAAGCGGCTCATAGTATAGGGGCTAGATTAGTTCACGATGCTGCCCACGTGCTGGGGCTTATAGCAGGTGGGATTTGGACTAACCCCCTTCATGAAGGTGCAGATGTCGTTACAGCATCGACACACAAAACTTTTCCAGGACCCCAAGGAGGGTTGGTGATGACCAATGATGAGAATGTTTTCAAAGCTCTCTCCTCCCATGTCCTAACATTTGTGAGTAACCACCACATACATAGGTTTCCAGCACTTGCAGTAACAACTATAGAGATGAAGTATTTTGGAGAGAGCTATGCATTACAGACAATTAGAAATGCAAAGACATTTGCAGAAGCGCTTGTAGCTGAAGGCATACCTGTAGTTGCTGAAAACATGGGTTATACAAAGTCTCATATGGTGGCTATAGATGTGAGGAAGTTTGGAGGAGGTGCAAAGATAGCCAAAGTTCTTGAAGAGGCAAATATAATAGCCAATAAAAACCTGCTTCCATGGGATCGTCAAGAAGAGGCTTATAATCCAAGTGGTGTTAGATTTGGCGTCCAAGAGATGACAAGATTTGGTATGAGAGAAAAAGACTTTGAAGAAGTAGCGAAGCTTATAGCAGACATCATTGTTAGAGGTAGAGATCCTGCTGAGATCAGGAAAAAAGTTATCGAATTTAGAAAGATGTTCACAAAAATATACTACGGATTTGACATGCCAGAGGAGTTCAATAAAAGCGTTGAAGAGTTCCTAAACCTTGGTATATAAACCCCAAGGCCTTTAGCTACTCACATAAATCTTTAAGCAATGCTTTAGGTGATCTGTTAAGGGATGCTAGCAACGTATCTACATAGTCAATGAGTTTTAATCATCCATTACTAGATTTATCACTTCAATGCAATATTCACCATTTACATGGCAAAAGGAGATTCATTCTTCATGAAGTTAGAAGAAAAGTATAATATAGAGGCTATTAGTCATATTATATTAACATGTTTTTGGTGTTTTAAATGAGATTTGGAATGCTATTACTCGAGATAATAATCCTTGTAATACTTTCAGTCACGGTTAAGCTTGGTTTGTTTAATGAAATTAACCTGCATGTGCATGAGGCTCTCCATGCGAATTCCTATGCCATACAGCTTTTTTCAGAAACAGCCAGCATCTATACTTTTGTTGCAATGATCTTAATAGCTGTATTCGTGGACTTTGCTAGAATGCGAAGAATAAGTATGTTCACACAAGGGTTTGTCATTGCTATTGTTGTGAATACCTTCTTGGTATATGCACTGAAAATAAGTTTACAGATTTATAGGCCTGATGCTATGCACATCAATACCTTTATAGAGATCTTAAATGTGGAAGCATTCGGATACCCCTCAGGACATACTGCTAGAGCATTTACATTAGCTACATATCTCTCCACAAAGCTAAGGATAAAAAATGTCACTATACTTGCATTTCTCTGGGCCCTTGGAATAGCCCTATCGAGAATTATCCTAGGCGTACACTGGCTTAGCGATGTACTTGGCGGTGTTTTGGTAGGTATACTCTCAGCTCATATAACAGACTCTATGCTAAAACATGTCACTACGGTGATGCAGAGAATGTTGCTCAGAGAACCACATCGATAGCCGCTCATCTGAGGAGAGATGTTTAAGATGTTTTATAACAACCTACAGCCCTCTCACCCAAACCCATCACACTTCTAGAGCAATCCTTCTTAAAAGCCTAGGAACGCTAAAACTTGCAATTCTCAAAATGTTTGTTTTCTAAGAAGTTAGACTTTGACAAATATTTACGGTAAATACAACTTCACAACTTAAGAACAACCAAAAAGATCCTAAGTAAACAAAACAACTCAGTAACAAAATTGCTTCCCTTTACAATCTGCATTAGTTCTGATCTGACTTCCTCCCCGCCCTGAAGTGCGAGGGTTCCTGCTATTGCGGGGAGGTTTGGGGCTACATCCTTTTCGGGGTTCAATCCCGGGCCTGGTCTCCGACCCGTTACCCCTATCCATTGTACTCGGGGCTATTGATAAGCTGCTTATCATCGCCATTGGCTCAGAGAGTTTAACGCTCATCACCAAGATTAATTGAAATGAGGAGTACTCATAAGCTTTTCTTCTATTAATCCCCACCCTAAATGTGAGGCTTCTAGTTATATAAGATATAATAGCAATCGTAGTTTCTAGGCTGTATTTAAACATGAGTATTAGATATTGAAGTGGCGCCGGGGGCGGGATTTGAACCCGCGCGGGGCAGAGCCCCAGTGGGTCTCGAGCCCACCGCCTTAGACCACTCGGCCACCCCGGCAACTAGTGTTACAAATTATATTTCTGCAGTAAGTCTTATTAGTGTTATTGATTCTCCATATGAAAGAGTGCTCTGAATTGCTTCATTATGACTCTACACTTTTAAAGGCATTAGAACGCATCTACGGTAAAGATGTTGATGGTTTTCTCAATTCTATTCTGAGCCCTGGCTCTAGATTGTACATAAGAGTTAACACTCTACGAACTTCAGCTGAAACTATTATAGACAGATTTAATGAAAGAGGTGTAGAGGTATATGTGGATGAGGAGCTTGAGGAAGCCCTTTACTTTCCAGTTAAAGGCCCATTCAAAGTGAATTTAGTTGATAAAGTAATTGTTGTAGATAAGAGAGCTGCTGAATCTATATATATGGGAGCTAATGTATATGCTCCAGGAGTGCTTGAATGTAAAGATGTGAGGAAAGGCAATGAGGTGACAGTTGTTGCAGAAGATGGCACACCTGTAGCCAATGCTATTGCTCTTGTGAATTGTGAAGAGGTTTTGAAGGCTGATATAAGGAGGGGTGTTGTTGCAGAAACTGTTAACCCTGTATATAAAGCTCCAAAAATTAGAGAATCACCTGAATATTTAGAAGGGCTCATATATCCCCAGAGCCTTGCAGCAATGTATGTAACGCATGTTCTTGACCCAAGACCTGGAGAGCTCGTGGTTGATGCTTGTGCCGCGCCTGGAGGAAAGACTAGTCACATAGTTGAGTACTCACGAGGAAAAGCTCATGTAATAGCCTTTGATCGTTCACGAAGGAGACTTAGCGAGTTTTTAACCAATTTAGAAAGATTGAGAGAGAGCCAATTTGTTGAAGTCTGGCGTACTGACTCGAGGTATCTTCACCTAGACTTTTCTTGGATAAGAGCAGATAAAGTAGTTATGGATCCTCCCTGCACAGCACTTGGCGTGCGACCAAAGGTACTAGATTCCAAGACATATAGAGATGTTGAAAATGCTTCGAGGTACCAAGCACAACTCCTACGCTCAGCTTTTCATATACTGAAGCCTGGAGGTGTTCTAGTTTACTCAACATGCACAGTAACTGTAGAGGAAAATGAAGAGGTGATCGAAGGGTTTGTTGAGGAAGTGAAGTGTGCTGAAGTAATTGAAATAGACATTAAAAGAGGTGCTAGAGGTGTCTTGGGCTACAGGTATAGTGATGCGTTCTTAAGGTTCCATCCCAATATTCATGATACCTCAGGCTATTTCATAGCAAAGATTGTGAGAAAATGCTAGGTCTGCTACTCACCTTCTTCTTATTCCCTGTGTCTTTACAGAGCTAAAGCTTAACCCTAATTCACTCAAAACTTTCTGCAGTATATAATCATCCGTTAACACAACTACATCATAACCTTGAGAAGAGAGTTGGAGCGCTAGTGCAAGCACATCTACATCAGCCTTTGAGAGCCTCTCTAGAGCACCATACTTTTTCGCTACCTCCACAGCCTTTGAAACAAAGAGACTCTCAGGGTTCTCAACTATCACCCTTTCAATAGACTCTGAAAGTTGTAACCGCTGTACACTTTCAAAATCCTTGACCTCCTCTATAACCGAGCTTGGTGCATAAAGCTTAACTCCATACATAAGTAGTTGCATTGCTGCTAAAAATGCTGCTGTATCTAAAACAAAAACTCTCTTTTTATGCAAAGAGCCTTGCATATGTAGAAAACCTTGAGAATCTCACTAGTTTAGCACTACATCTGCTTCTAAATACCTCAACGCTTTCCCCTACCACTAATTTATCTACTAATTCGCCGTCAACAACTAGAGCTACATCACCATGTGCCACCCCTATCCTCAACCTTCGATCAAGAGATAGCACTACAGGTTTTGCATTAAATTGCATTGGAGCTATCGGCACTACAACGACACAACTCAGTCTATGATCTACAATAGGGCCTCCAGCTGAAAGTGCATATGCTGTTGAACCTACAGGTGTGGCTACTACAATACCATCACCTGTAATACTGTACAACTTCTCTTCATCAACATATACATCCAAGCCTATTACCTTATGCCTATAGGGTCCCCAGCTCGTTAAAACAATATCATTGAGTGCAGAAGGTGTTGTAAAGTCCCTCTTCAGAACTATTACATCGAGTCTGGGATACTCTTCGATAAGATATCTGCCCTCAGCAAAGTCTTTCAACCGTTGCTTAACCTCCTCTGGCCTTATCTCCATGAAGAAATTTCTTCTGCCAGCCTTTACTGTAAGCAAAAGTATTTCACACTCATTGCGAATTTTATGGAGAAAACGAAATAGTGTGCCATCGCCTCCCACAACAATTACCGCATCAACTTTGTCAACACCAGGTCTATAGACCTTACTCCACGTCAAGTCATTCACAGCTTCTGCATCCAGATACATCTCAAGTCCTAGCTCTTTTTCCCCATACTCTAAAACATTCCTCGCAATCTCCCTACACACCATACAATCTTTTTTCAAAACTAGTGAAACCCTCACCTTAACTAGCACCTTGTAGTAGCTTTGGCTTTACAGCTTTTTAACTAAATTAAGTCCTTCATGCGCCGTAAAGGCGATTATTTTAGTTAAGTTGAGTACATATATGTGAATCACAATCTCTACATTATTATCCCTCAATTTTTCAACAAGCCTTCTATCAATATCTTTAGCAGCCTTGTTAGCCTCTATTGCAAGGGTTTCTTTACCTATGAATCCACTTCTTCTCACAACCACTCTCTTATCATCTTCGAGAATGAGCTTGCTACTTCCTCTAGCTAGCACAACATCTTTGAACTCGCCTACCTCAAGCACTATAATAACAATTGCTGTATCCCTCTTAATAGCATTCTTGAATTCGTGGCTGAGATCAGCAACAGCTTTATCTAGCTTTACACCCAGTATGCAATCCCCTTGCAAAGTTACATTGCTATCTTTTGTGAATTCAAACGTTGATTTGTGCAAAGCTCTGATATTCTTATGACCTCTCGCTATAAGAACCTCATACGCTTCTATAGGTACTTGCTGAGGCATTTCAGGTTAATACCTCTCACAACCTTTAGTTAGAGATATTGAGAGATTAATGTGTGTTTGTGTGGTGAGCCTTGCAACTATATGAAGAAAGAAGAAGGCTTGTTGAAGTATTGAAAAGCGAGGGTGTGATAAGAAGCAGCCTTGTTGAAGAGGCTTTTCTACACATACCCAGGGAGCACTTTGTGCCAGAGCACCTCAAGCAGTATGCATATGTAGATAGCCCACTTCCAATAGGCTTTGGTCAAACAATTAGTGCTCCACACATGGTTGCAATAATGACTGAGGAGCTGGCTGCACAACCATCTGACACAATCCTAGAAATTGGTACAGGTTCTGGATACCAAGCAGCAATTTTAGCATATATAGTATCTAAGGGAGGAGGACATGTATATACTGTAGAGATAGTGCCTGAGTTAAGCAAAAGAGCTGTAGAGAACTTTGCAAAGGCAGTTCCAGAATTGCTAGACTATACAACCTTTGTTACAGGTGATGGGAGTAAAGGTCTAGAGATCTTTGCACCATACAACAGGATAATAGTGACAGCAGCAGCACCATCAATTCCAGAGCCCCTTATAAAGCAGCTGAAGCCTTGTGGAAGACTTGTGATACCTGTAGGCAATAGGTGGGGGCAAGTATTGCTAGTTGTTGATAAGCTGAGAGATGGTAGCATAAAGATCCGTGAATCTGTCCCCTGCATCTTTGTGCCACTTGTCGGAGAATTTGGATGGAATAGATATGAACTCTAAACTTTATGTATTATAAATAACTACTACAAATACAACAAATTCATTAATTGTGTATCTTATAGGGTTTGTATAATGATAAAATAATCTTATATCTATGGAAATAGATGAGAAGCTATTTACCATACTTGTTGCAGAAATCTCAGTTGTTATAGAGGTTGCTTATCTACCTGTACAGGTATCTAGAAGCTGCTTTAAGCTCTTTCCAAGGCCAACTCGTATACCGAATCTTCTATCTGTGTAGAGGTATAATAGCTTCTTTGTTTGCAGTTTTCGCAGAATTAAAAGCAGTTCCTGCGATTGGTAGTGCAGATCCTCACTTAGTTGATCTAAATATAAGTAGGTGCTTCCCCATTCAGCATAGTGTTTCACCATGTGTCTCAAAACATCAGCTTCCTCTTCAGATAGCTCCTTTGAGTTCACTATTTTCTCTAAGCATTTCAATATTTTCTCTACCTGTAGCGAGTTCATGTCTGGATTTGCTACCTGTTTTCCCACTTTTGAATCAGTATGTCTAGCAATAAAAGGCTGTATTTCTGTCTCATTTTGCTCTGTTCCTGGTTTTCTCCAGTTGTTTCTAGTCCAAGAAACCGGTTCTGATATTAATTTTTGGGCTAACCTAACCACATCGTAAGGTGTTAAAACTTGAGCATTTAATGAGTACAGAAGGGTTTTCACACACTCTTCACCCTTCTTTGTCAGAACCCAATACCCAGACTTGAAATCTACATATCCTCGGGTTCTCCAATAACTCAAATAACTGCTGATAATCTTGTTCTTTTTTCCTAGCAAGGCAGCTATTTCAGAGCTTTTCATGGGTCTTGTATAAAGCAGTAAAAGAATTGCCTCAACAACTCTAGATCTAGGGCCTTTTTCACCTGTGCTTGTAGTACTAGTCTCTTCAAAGACCTCATATCCTCTATCACTATGAATAGATGTCACTCCTTCGAATTCTCTTAAGACCTCATTCATGTCTTGGTCTACAGAATTCCTAGGCACTAGCACCGCCACTAAATGCAGGATTTCTTCAAAATTAATATATTTCGTATAGCGAAGTGCATATAAATAATGCTTTTAAGCTTGTCACGTAACTATAGCTATCTGCTACTAGGTGTTGAGGGATGTCTATTTAGTGTAAGTGAAAAGCTTTCTGTTGATAGAAGGACTTTGAAACAGATAATAAAGGAGTTGAAGAAGTGGCGTGCACATGCAACAACACTGCTAAGTCTCTACATACCACCTGGAAGACCAATAAGTGATGTTGTCAATATGCTTAGGCAGGAGCTGGCAATAACGGAGAATATAAAGCTAAAGCAGACGAGAGATGCTGTTCAATGGGCTTTAACAGCGGCTATTGAGAGGCTTTCAATGATTCGAGAAACACCAAAGAATGGTTTAGCTGTGTTTGCAGGTTTGAATAAGGATACAGGTAGCAGTGTAGTGTTCATGTTTTCACCACCAGACCCTGTACCTGTATACTTTTACCGTACTGATAAAGAGTTTCACACAGAGTTTTTAGAGCCCATGGTTGAGGAATCTGACATCTATGGCATAGTTATTATAGAGAGAGATGAAGCCACAATAGGGCTCTTAAAGCCATCTGGAGTACAAGTATTGGACGAGATAGAGTGGTTCATACCAGGGAAGCACCATAAGGGAGGGCAGAGCCAGAGAAGATTTGACAGAATAATAGAGCAAATGGTTGAGGAGTTTTATAAACATGTAGCTGAGAAGATCAATAGCTACTTCTTGCCGTTAGTAGAGTCAGGAAAGCTCAAAGGGGTTATAATAGCTGGACCTGGTTATGCAAAGCAAGACTTCTTGAAAGAAGCTGACAATCTAGATTATAGGATAAGGAATCTGGTAATAGGAGAACCTATGGATGTTGCTTATCAAGGTGTTGTAGGGCTTAGGGAAGTCGTTATGAAAGCTAAGGATATTTTAACTAAGCAGAGATTTGTGGAAGCTTTGAATGTATTTGAAGAGTTTAAGTATCACATAGCCAGAGACGATGGCTATGTAATTTATGGACCTAAGGATGTTGAAGAGGCTCTGATTAATGGTGCTGTAGAGAAGCTGTTGATCTGCGATGATCATGCAGAGTTTGAGAAGTTTGAGAAACTAGCAGAAGAGAGGGGAAGCAAGGTAGTAGTTATTCCAAGTTCTGTAGACGAGTATCAGTGGTTTAAAGATGGTTTTGCATGTGTTGCTGCTATAACTAGGTATCCGATATCACTCTAACTTTATCCCTACTCAAAGAGTTGAGCATTCCTTGACTACCTACTGCTACTACATTTATTGGTTTTGCATTAATAAGCCAATGCAATGCATTTTACTTGAATTTTCTACTTCGAACATGGTTAAATAGGTTCAGTATATCTATAGGGACACTCCTTCCAGTACTTACGACATAGCTCAGCTTCAAACTTTGTTAAGGCTCTGTCAAGTACCTTACAGTAAGCTATGATTATACCTGACTCTAGCTTTGTTACGGTGGCTTTGGGGCACTCTATGGAGATTAGTGAGGGGAGTGCATGAATTGGTGCATACACTCTTAATTTTTCTCTTCGGGAGAGCTTCTGTGGAAGCTGGGTAGGTTCAACATAGTATGTGCAACTCTTATACTCTTTATCTGAGGTGCACCTAGTTACACTTACTACAGCATCTGAAGGCTCTGGAAGTTTTGGAGATGTGCATACGCCATGCTGATACCATGGGCAAGGCATTGGCAACACATTTTCCAGTTTTCTGAGTAAAGCTTTTATAAACAGCATCACCCGTAGCTTATTTAAAGCCTATAAGCGACTCTAGGGATAAAATTAAGAGGTTTTCAAAGGTAGACCAAAGAATAAAAGAATTGTTGGTGTGGTTATTCATGGCTCGAAAAAGTAGTTCGATAGAGGAAATTCGTAACAGTGGAAAACTTGAGGATGTGGAGGATACTGTAACCCTGAAAGTGCTTTACGAGGATCCAGATATAGTAGTAGTCACAGCACCTAATGAAGACGAGCTTAGGGAGATAGTTCTAAACATGTTGAAAGAGGGTCCCAAAACACTTAAAGATATGCATTCAAGGCTTGCTGGCATAGCTAGCGAGGATAAGATTAGAAGGTGTTTAGTTAGGTTGATGGATGAAGGCATGGTAATTGTGGATGATGATGGGAAGTATAAGTTATTTGGAGCAGACGAGTTTGATGGAGGTGTAGAAGGAGAGGAAGAGCACTATAGATACTATTAGACAAGTTTATCACTGTATCCTAGCACCACAATAAGGGCAGAACCTGGCGTTATGCGGGATTTGAGAGTTGCAGTAAGGACATAGCCTAGATGTGGGTATCTGAGTGTATCCAGCGGAATAGTTGGGCGTAGGCGCAATTTGTATTGATTGTATTGGTGTTAGTATACTTCTAAAGCTTTTTAGATATTCATTCTTTACATCCTCTCTCATCATATGTAGATACACTTGTGTTGTTTTCAAATCTCTATGACCTAGAAGCTTTTGTAAAGAGACTATGTTTAATCCTCTCTTTAAGGCTTCTGTAGCAAATGTATGTCTCAGTATATGTGGCCTTACTTTAAATGGGTCTATGCCAGCTCTCTTAGCCAAGCTCTTTAACCTCTTGTATAATCCACTATAACTCAGGGGCACAAGTCTTTCCTCAGGGTCGAAGCGCTTTAATGTTGTTAACTGTTGCAGAAGCTGATATGTTAAGTCGCCTATCACCACAACTCGTTCTTCGTCGTATTTAGCGTTTCTAATTCTGATCTCCCTTGACTCCATATCAATATCGCCAAATTTTAGGCTTAAAAGCTCTTCAGAACGCAATCCTGTTTCTAGTGTTAATGCAAGTACAAGCATGTCTAGAAGATCTCTGGAAGCATTAAATAGCTTAACAATATCATCCTGTTTCAGCACTTGCACCTCTTTTCTCCTAGGCCTCCTAACCTGGGGAACCTTGAGCTCTAGACCAAGCCACTCAAAAAATCGCTTGAGAAAGATAACATAGTAATAAAGTGTAGTCTCTCTAGACCTTCTATCACCATATTTCTCGCCTAAGAAACCATTTTTAAGCCTTTCAACCCTCCATCTAAGCACATCGTCCTGACTAAGATCCTTCACATTCTTCCAACCAACAAAAGAGAAAAAATCCGTTAAGGCGGCTCTATAGCTCTTAACAGTTTTCTCATCAGCACCGGAAGCCTCTAAAACTGTCAAAAACCTTTCAACGATCTCCTTAGAACTTAGCTTAAGGTAGTCGGCAGGAGCCTTACCAACATCAATCCTAGGCAAATCAGTCCCTATAACACACTAGAAAATGAAAGAATTTTGAGAACTGACCCAAAACAATTATGTGAAAACCTTATAACACCCAACACACCAATTTCTTACAGATAAAGCCGGGGTCGCCTAGCCTGGTAGGGCGCCGGCCTGCTAAGCCGGTGGGGGATCACCCCGCGCGGGTTCAAATCCCGCCCCCGGCGCCAACCTATTGAAACAAATGTTTCCAGGACTTATTCCTATCTTGATGTTTAAATAGGTGTATTTACAGTAGATATTTTCATTACTTAGGATTAGAGAAATTCACAAGTCTTCTATGTAAAGGTTTATTAGTGATTAATGAAAAGGTTTATGCACATCAAACGTTTACTAGTTAAGCACACTATTGGTGGTCGGAATAGCGCCGGGTTCTTAGTGTGTAATGGAGGCGAGAAAACTGGTACTTGGTTAGTCTGTAAGTGTTAAAGGTCTTGCAATAGTAGTCTTAGTTACTGTAGCTATCATTGCTATTGTTATGATCATAGATTGTTTCTCCAAAATTGCTGCTAATCAGCATGTGAATCATCATAGACATGTATATATGTCTCAGCACAAAATGTAGTATGATATTTAGTGTTTAAGTTGTATGCTGTAGTTGTGGAGGAGATGGAAGAAAGGTATAGACTAGGAACATTACCCATGTAGAGAATTATATGATGCCGAGTTAAAGAAATACCCTAAGACTGTACTAACATGTGATAAACTAGGAAAACCCGTTGGAACCATTAAAATGATTTGAATTGCTGGTGCGGGGGGTGGGATTTGAACCCACGCAGGCCTACGCCAGT